>JACCXM010000116.1 GCA_013697005.1 Chloroflexia bacterium
GTCTTTCCCCGCCTGGCGCTTGGGCTCTCCGGCTTCGAGACTGGCGTGGCCGTCATGCCGCTGGTCAAAGGGAATCCGACCGATACGGCGAGGCTCCCAGACGGCCGCATTCGCCACACCCAGAAACTTCTTACGTCCGCCGCCCTGATCATGAGTGGCTTCCTCATGACCACCAGCTTTGTGACCACCCTGCTCATCCCTCATGAGGAGTTCGAAGAGGGCGGGGAGGCCTCGGGTCGTGCCCTGGCCTTTCTAGCGCATGACTTCTTCGGCGACGGCTTCGGCACGGCCTATGACATCTCGACGATTCTCATTCTCTGGTTCGCCGGAGCCTCGGCCATGGCGGGCTTGCTCAACATCGTGCCCCGCTACTTGCCACGTTACGGGATGGCTCCCGACTGGGCGCACGCGACGCGGCCACTGGTGCTGGTGTTCACGCTCGTCGCCTTCACCATCACCGTCATCTTCCGCGCCAATGTCGAGGCCCAGGCAGGGGCCTATGCCACCGGGGTGCTGGTGCTGATCAGCTCCGCGTCGGTGGCGGTCACGCTGGCGGCGCGCAAGGCGAGACAGCGCTGGTTGACCTGGGTCTTCGGCGCGATCGCGCTCGTCTTTGTCTACACCACCGTGGTCAATGTCATCGAACGGCCGGATGGGATCAAGATCGCGGGATTCTTCATCGCCGCTATCGTCATCGTCTCGCTCGTCTCGCGTGCCGTCCGCTCGACCGAGCTGCGCACGACCGCCGTGGACTTCGACGACGAGGCCGAACGGTTGGTGAACGACATGTGCCGCCGCGGGACCTTACGCATCATCGCCAATCACCCCGACGAACGAAACACGCGGGAATATCTGCTGAAGGAGCGTGGGGAGCGTGACGCCAGCCATATCCCGATGGGTGACCCGGTGGTTTTCCTCGAAGTGACGGTCCGCGACGCGTCGGAGTTCGCCTCGCAGGTGCATGTCTACGGGGAAGAGATCGGAGGGTTCCGGGTACTGCGCGCCGAGGGGACCGCGGTCCCCAACACCATCGCCGCGGTGCTGCTGGCCATCCGCGACCAGGTCGGCAAACGGCCGCACGCCTATTTCGGTTGGGTCGAAGGCAATCCCCTGAAGTATCTGGCGCGCTTCATCTTCTTCGGCGAAGGCGACATCGCCCCCACCACCCGCGAAATCCTGCGCCAGGCCGAACCCGATCCTGGGAAGCGCCCGGTGGTGCACGTCGGCTAACGCCGCCCCAATGGCAGCCGGGACTATAGTTATGGGAAACGCGCACCCCAGATAATCGGGCCGTCCGGCAGGAGCATGTGGGATAAACAGCGAGCGCACCGAGCCTGAGACTGAGGATCCGTTTCCGCCAGGAATTGGGAAGCCAGCCACGCGGGCCCTGCATGCGGCCGGATACACGCGTCTGGATCAGCTCGTGACGGTTACGGAGCGCGAATTGCTCGCTCTCCATGGCATGGGCCCGAAAGCGATTGGGATACTCCGTGCCGCCCTCCATGCCAGGGGAAGATCGTTCGCCGGCTCCGAGTAGCGGCTGAGCCGCTGATCGCGGCCGGTCAGCGAGCTCGCTGAACCACTTCCCATGCCGCTTCCGGCGGTTGATAACGGGTTCTGCGGCGAATAGGGCGAAGCAAGAATGGGAGCATCGATGGGAACGGTGATCGCGGGGATGACCATGTCTCTCGACGGGTTCGTCGCTGATGCGAGCGGCCGCGTCGACCGCCTCTATCCCGACCTCGAGGCTCTTCAGGGAACTGCCTACATGAACGCCGCGATCGCGCAAACCGGCGCCGTTCTCATGGGAAGAAAGACGTTTGAGATGGGCGATCCCGATTCATTTGTTGGCAACTACGAGTTCCAGGTACCCATCTTTGTGCTGACGCACCATCCACCGAGGACTCCACCGAAGCAGGACGAACACCTGACGTTCACATTTGTGAGCGGCAGCGTCTCGTCGGCGATCGAGCAGGCGAAGTCCGCCGCCGGAGAAAAAGCGGTTCAGGTGGTAGGAGGGGCCAGTGTGATTCAACAGTTGCTGCGGGCAGGTCTGGTCGACGAGCTCCACATCGATGTCATGCCGGTGCTGTTGGGCGACGGTCTGCGGCTCTTCGCGAACATCGATGCGGAGCCCATTCCCTTCGAGAAGATCGACGTCCAAGACGTCGGGGCGAGGACTAGTCTCAGATTCCGCGTCGTCAGGTAAACGCGAGTGGGGCGCCTGTTTCACGCCTCGGCCGATGGTTTGGCCTGGTCGCGCCTCGAGATCGTGTGCAAGCCGCGTTTGCCACAGTTGGGGCAGCGTCCCCAGGTCCACTTGCTTCCCGTCGCCTTCCAGCGAATTCCACCCAGCTCCCAGAGCGACCGCTCGAAGCCGCACGAGCGGCAACGCACGATCCAGTTGCGCGATTCGGACTCCATCGAGGTGGCCCAGGAGCGCGGCACGATACGGCCAAGCAGCCGCTGAATCTGGCTCATCGCCCTCGCCTCCCTTGCTCTTGCTGGGTTTCGCGGGACTGGACGATGCGCGACGATATCCTCTTCTGGTCCACAACACAACAGCCGGCAGGGGCTCGGTGACGATGGTACCGGCGCGCATGCCCGCGGTGGTGCATGGTATGCCACAATCAGTCCCCGGCTATCGCGAATGAACACGCTCCCGGAAATATGGATGATCCGCAAGGAGAACACTCAGATCACAGGCAAGAGTGCGGAGGCGAACGCGGATACGTCGTCGGCGGCATTCAATTTTCCGCCCGGATTGGCGAAGCCGGCCCCGCGGGCCCTGCACGCGGCCGGCTACACGCGGCTCGATCAGCTCGCCACCGTCACGGAGACCGAGTTACTCGCCCTCCACGGCGTGGGTCCGAAAGCAATCAGGATCCTGCGAGCCGCGCTCCACGCGACGGGGACATCGTTCGCCGGCTCCGAGGCCGACTGATACCGGCGCCTTGTCTCCACGCATTGCCCTTGCACCGCCGGGCGACGCCTATGATTGGAAACCGTCGTGATCCGCGAAGACCCCGGTCTCGATGTGAGCACGATCGCCGCTTGCCTCAACGAGCACTACGGCCTGCGGGCGGCCTCCATCACCTATCTGCCGATCGGGTACGACTTCAACGCCGCCGTCTACGAGGTCGTGTCGCCTGACGGGATAACGTCCTTCCTCAAGATCAGGTTCGGCCCCATGCACGAGCCCGGTCTGCTCGTGCCGGTGGCGTTGGCCGACCTCGGGGTACCGAACCTTCTTGCTTCGATCCGAACGCGGTCGTCGCGGCTCTGGTGCGCGCTCGCTGGCTACCCTGGCTACACCGTCGTCCTCTACCCGTTTATCCGCGGCGAAAACGCGATGGTCGCCGGCATGGACGACGCCCAATGGCGGACCTTTGGATCGACGCTGCGCGCCGTGCACGACAGCGGGCTCGGCGAGCAATTGCGCGGTCTGCTCCCGGTCGAGACCTTTGCACTGCCTTCGGCGGCGAAGGTGCGGCGGTTGCTCGACCTGATTCTGGCGGATGGCGCGCGGTTCGACAGCCCTGTTGCGTCTAGCTTCGCGGCGTTCTGGCGGGAGAACGCCGATCGCATCTGCGACCTGCTCGCACGGGCAGAGGCATTGGGAAACACGCTGCAGGCACGGCGGTTCGACCATGTCCTGTGCCACGCGGATATCCACGCCGCGAACATCCTCGTCGGCGACGATGGCCGCATCCATCTGATCGATTGGGACGGTCCGCTGCTCGCCCCCAGAGAGCGTGATCTGCTCTTTGTGATCGGTTCGCGCATCGCGCGCGTGGTGGAGCCACGAGAGGAAACGCTGTTCTTCGCGGGATACGGACCGGTCGAAATCGATCCGGCGGCGCTGATCTACTACCGTTACAAGCGCATCGTCGAGGATCTCGGCGAGTTCGGCGAGAGCGTGTTTCTGGACCCGAGTCTCGGCGAGGAGGTGCGGGCGGCGGAGGCCGCACTGTCG
>JACCXM010000130.1 GCA_013697005.1 Chloroflexia bacterium
GGGTGGTTTTCTCCCGGCGTTCACTACTTCGTTGGTGGAAACACCAAAGTCTACGGAGCGGCGTTGCCCAGGCTGCGGCGCGACGATTTCGATGACGTTCAGCACGCGGGGGGTATTGCACCAGCCTGGCCCATCTCCTACGAGCAGCTTGCCCCGTACTACGATCGCGCCGAGCGTCTCTACATGGTTCACGGGGATGCCGGCGCCGACCCGACCGATCCGCCGCGCTCGGGACCGTTTCCCTATCCGCCGATGCCGTCCGATCCCTACATGGACAATCTGGCCGATCGCTTTCGGGCGCAGGGTCTCCACCCGGCTCCTCTCCCGGTTGGCCTCGATTTCCGGCCCGGTGGCAAATGCATACGCTGTGGAACGTGCGATGCGTTCCCATGTCGAGTCCTGGCGAAAGGGGACGCCGACGTGTGCGGGGTGCGCCCGGCCATCGCCTCGCCCGACATCGAGCTCTGGACCGATGCGTTGGTGACTAGGGTGACCACCGATGCGTCCGGGGGACGCGCGACCGGAGTCGAGGTTGACCGCGGTGGCGAGCGCGTCTTTGTCGAGGCCGACATCGTGGTTGTCGCCTGTGGCGCGGTCAATTCCGCGGCGCTCCTTCTTCGTTCGGCAACGGACCGTCAGCCATCCGGGCTGGGGAACGGCCGGGGACTGGTCGGGCGAAACTACATGGTTCATACCAATTCGGTCCTGGTCGCCATCGACCCACGCCGGCCGAATCCAACCGTGTTTCAGAAGACCATATCAATCAACGATTTCTACCGCGCCGGGATCGATCCCGAGTTTCCGTTTCCAATGGGGAACCTGCAGCCTGTGGGCAAACTGCACAGTGCGATGATGCGCGGGGCGGTGCCGTACGCGCCCGATTGGGCGTTAGGGTATGCGGCGCGGCACAGCGTCGATTGGTGGGTGATGAGTGAAGACCTTCCCGACGTGGCGAATCGAGTGACGATCGATTCGGCTGGGAATATCGTGATCCATTGGAAACCGAACAATCTGGCGGCGCATGACCGCCTCATGGGGCACGCCAAAACGCTGTTGCGAAACGCCGGATATCCAATCCTCCTCGATCGCAAAATGGGCGTCGCCACCAACTCTCACCAATGCGGCACCCTGAGGTTTGGTCGCGATGAAGCCACAGCCGTGCTCGATCCGCTCTGTCGAGTCCATGACATGGAAAATCTCTATGTGGTCGACTCCTCGTTTTTTCCGTCGTCAACGGCGGTCAACCCGGCGTTGACCATTGCCGCTCAGGCGCTGCGGGTTGGCGACCATTTGCGAGAGCGGATGGGTGGAAATGGCGAAGTTTGGATGAGTGGAGCGGGTGAGGCATGAGCGATCGCGCGGAGCGTTTGACAGGCTATCGACATCGCCGGGACCATTTTTTCGGCGATCATGAGCACTCGCCGTTGAACGCAGAGCAACGCGCTGGATTCGCCGGACTCGACTACTTCAGCGCGCGAGACGACCTTGCCATGAATCTCGCTCTCGATGAATCAGCAGCCGATGTTGGTGAGACCGTCGACATCGCAACGACCGACGGCAAAACAAAATCGTTTCTGCGCGCGGGACGCGTCCGCTTCGCGGTTGAAGGTAAGGAAGTCACGATGACGGTCTTTCGCGACAGCGACCGAGGCAGCCTCTTCATCCCCTTCCGTGATGCCTCAGCGGAAGAGGACACATACGAGGTCGGGCGCTATCTCGAGCCGCAGAGTCGCCCCGATGGTACGCTCGATATCGACTTCAACTACGCCTACAACCCGTTTTGCGCCTATGGCGAGGGGTGGAGTTGTCCTGTACCACCGGAGGAGAACCGGATCGATGTGCGCATCGCGGCGGGGGAGCGTGCGTATCGGGGACCCGACGGCGCATCTCCTGGAGATGCAACCCTAGCGCACTGATTCCAATCTGGTCACCCATTCGCTGAGTCCGCGCGCCGCATCTGCGGCCCGTTGCTCACCCCCTGCGAACGTCCGGCCCAGTAGGGCGCCGGCGGCTTCACGCGGCCATCGGTATTTGGCGCGCCGGACTTCCAGGTAGCGGCACGTGCGTGGTTCAAATATCAATTCCGCGAGAACCCAATCGGCGGGACTGCCGTCGAGGATCCAGAGTCGTCGCCCATCCTGCCACGCAAAAGGTCCATGATGTTCCGAGGGACAGTCGGGAGTTGCCGCCGCGCGGCGCGGTCCAAACTCGTCATTGGGTCTCGCTGTCGTGCTGATGGGCACTTCAAGCTCCTGCCGCTACCACAACGTAGGGCGGGCGTCCGCACGGTATCGTTGCGGACACCGTCCACGCGCTTCGGAATGATCCGGGTATCCCGGCCATCAGCTGCTCCGCGCGGGATGTTGAAATTCGTGCTGTCCCGACGCGAAGAGGGTACCACCACGATTTCTCACGCGACAAGCGGGAGAGCGCACGTCTGACCCGTCACCCCTCGGGAGCGACTGCAACTGCTTCCCGCCGCATTTCCGTACCGTCGAGCGAAATCGCGATCTCGTACGTGCCGGCGGGCCACGGCGTTGCCGCAGCCCGGTCGATGTGGAAACTGATCCAGAGCCGATCGGCCGGGGCGGCGAGGACGATCCTTCGCGAAAAAACGTCGAGTGGCGTTTCGTTGTATTCCCAGGTGGCCGAGATGGAGGCGTCGGCGGGAAGCATGCGTATTGGGACCGCGGCGGTGATGCGAGGAGCCTCCGGGACGTATGACGCCACGATTTCGCGTGGTGCGTTGGAAACTGGATCGCTACTCGCGACCCAGACGATTTCGCCAATACCAGGTTCGGAGAAACCTGCCTCGGGAGTAGCCCCGACCACGGCGATAGGGGTACCGGCAAGCGGTGTGGCCCGGGGCGTGTCCGGTGGCATCAGACGCGGCTGCCCGCCGCAACTCACGAGCAACACGCACAGCCAAACGCATTGGCCGCAGAGATGCATTCGCTTCCTCATCCTCACGTCCAACCAATTTCGACGGGATGGCCCGATATAACCTTACTCGCTGCGAACTCGACTTTTGTTGCTAGGCCACCGGCCAGCGCATACTTGGGACGACAGTTCAGTTGCCGGAGAGCGTGAGGAACGCATTCGTGGCGAAACGCCAGTCCGTGCCTGCCGCGTCCAGTGACTTGGAGCCGCTGAAACTCCTGGCGCCCATGTCACGTGATTCCAATCAGGAAGAGGATTCGACCAGCTCCGACGTAGCCAGATTGCCGCTCCTGAGTGTGGTCATACCGGCCATGAACGAGGAAGGCAATATCCCTGCTCTGCACCAGGCTATTGGCGATGTACTCGAATCAGCCGCCATTACGTTCGAGATTATTTTCGTCGACGATGGGTCGACCGACGGAACCTGGCAGGTAATCGAATCGCTGACCGCGATCGATCATCACGTTGTCGGGTTGCGGCACCGGCGCAACTTCGGTAAGGCGCGCGGGCTTGCCACCGGGTTCGCGGCGGCATCTGGCGAGCTCATCCTGACCATGGATGCCGACCTTCAGGACGACCCCGCGGAAATCCCGCATTTTCTGGAGAAGTTGGACGAGGGTTTCGATCTTGTTTCAGGGTGGAAGCAGCATCGCCAGGATCCGCTCGGGAAGACGCTGCCGAGCAGGGTCTTCAACGCGACAGTGCGCATCGTTTCAGGTCTGCCCCTGCATGACTTCAATTGTGGATTCAAGATGTACCGCGGAAGTGTCGTGCAAAGTTTGCGGCTCTATGGCGAGCTGCATCGGTTTACCCCGGTCCTCGCTCACGCCGATGGCTTTCGAGTCGGGGAAATCCCGGTGCGCCATCATCCGCGGCGCTGGGGAGCGTCGAAGTATGGTTGGTCACGGCTCGTCAAAGGCTTTCTCGATCTCCTCACCGTGACGTTTCTGACGGAATACCGGCAGCGTCCGATGCACGTTCTTGGCGTGCCCGGTCTCGTCGCGCTGGCCGCGGGAGCCCTGATCGGGCTCTGGCTGACCGCGGAGAAGATATTGACCGGCGCTTCGATCGGCAATCGGCCATTGCTGCTCCTCTCCGTGTTGTTGGTTCTGGTTGGGGTCCAGTTCTTCGGGCTCGGTCTACTGGGGGAGCTGCTGGTTCATGGGGAGCATGCCCAGCAAGGTCCACCGCGGCCTGCTCCGGTGCGAGGAGTTGCCGGGCTTGCCAGGGAGCGTTTTGCGGCGGTCGGTCTTGCGCCGCCGTCCGGGTCGTGAATGAAGCGGTGCGGCCGGACGACGCTGGTCGCGGCGGCAGGATCCCCGCCAACGAGGCCTTCCGGCGTTTGCTCTCTCACGTGTGGGCGCTTCCGACCCCGGTCATTTTCCTCGCCGCGGCCGCGATTGCATTGGCGTTGATCTGGCGACGTGGTGGACTTGATGAGATTGGCATTTCCCTTCGCGATGCTGAACCAGGGGCGGTGGCCGGTGCGCTGCTTGTCTACGCATCCAGCATCCTGGTTCTGGCGATACGGTGGCACACACTGGTGCGACTTGCCGGTGGCGTCCCAGGATGGACCAGGTCCGCGGAGGTGTTTCTGACCTCTGTCGTCGTCAATTACGCCGCCCCCGTCGGACTTGCCGTTCCTACCCGCGCCGCCCTCACCGTGCGCGATCTTCACGTGACCCCCGCGCAAAGCGGGGCCATTGTCGGGTGGGAAGTCGGTCTCGACGTCGTTGCCCTGTCGTCGGTTTCCTTTGGCTGGCTGCTCCTTGGTGGATTTGCCCTCGTGCAATCGCTCTCCCTGGATGCTCGCGCCATTGCGGTTGCGCTCGCCGCGGTCGTTGTTGGCGGTCTGACGATAGCCGTCGTCTCGCGGACGAAATCGATACGATCGCGTGTGGTTCCTGCGCTTCACCATTTGCTTACCAGTCCGGCACGCCATCCGGGGTTGGCATCGGTCGCGGTTTTACTGACCGCGGCATTCTGGACCATGCAACTCCTGGTCATGTCCGTGCTGCTGTCGATATTCGGCGCTGAGCCAGCAATCTCGCTCGTCTTCGGGCTGATGGGACTACCCGTTCTGATCGGGATGTTCAGTCCGGTTCCTGGGGGAGCCGGGGTACGAGAAGCCCTCATGGCCGCGGTCGCGCAATTGGCCGGTATTGCCGCGGGTCCCATAGTGCTCGCCGCGGTGACCTACCGGTTCGCCCTCTTTGTGGTGACACCGTTCGTTTGGGGACTGGTCCGGGTCGCGCGGCGTCAGGCTCCGCCGTGATGACGCGTTGCGTTATAGGGGTCGCACATCGGACATCCTTGGTGCGCCAAAACGTTGCAGGCGGAGACACTCGGTCATGAGTCTCGATCTGCAGTCGCAGCTTTCCAGCAACTACCGTAAACACACTGCCGCGAATCCATTGCAGCGAGCGCTGATCGAGCGCTTCCACACCAAAATTGTCGCGGAAATCACCGCGCTCAGTCCTGATTCATTCCTGGATGCTGGTTGCGGTGAAGGTTTCGTCGCACAGCGTCTCCTGGAGGCTCTACCAGATGTTGCATTAACTGGATGCGATGTGTCTGAGCGGGCCCTGGCGGTCGCCGCCAATCTCAATCCTACGGCGCGCTTCGTGTCAGGCAGTGTCGTTAACTTACCATTCCCAGACCGCTGCTTCGATGTGATCGGCTGCTTCGAGGTGTTGGAGCATCTACCCGGAGCAGGACCTCGCGGGGCCCTGGCCGAGATGGCCAGGGTGGCCCGTCGCGCGGTTGTTCTCAGCGTTCCGCATGAACCGTTGTTCTGCCTAGCTAATGTCGCGCGTGGGAAAAATCTCGGAGTTCGACCGCGAGGCAGTGACCCGGACCATAAACAGTTCTGGTCGCGGACGGCGTTTGGCGCGCTCGTCGGGGAGCAATTCGACGTCCGATCACTCGACGGCTCGTTTCCGTGGACAGTTTGTGTTGCCTACGTTCGCCACTAGCGTCGACGAACGTGGGGGATTTTGAGTCGAAAGCAAACGTCGTGCGGCAAGCCGCGCACGGTCAAAAACGATCGGAACTGGCGGAATGGATAATCGGGAGCGCCGCTGCGGTCAGTGTGGGTCGTTGAATCCTCCTGCGGCGGAATTCTGCGTTGAATGCGGAATTCTCCTCGCCAGCGTTGCCGTGGCAACCACGTCAAGATCGCGCCAAACTCAGTTTGCTCTGCCGGACTATCTTCTGGCGGCCCGGGAACGGGATCGCGAGGAGCGCCGCCGCCGGCTGGCGCTGGAATCTGGCGAAGGCATCGGGTTGCTCTGGGCAGGTGCAGCGGCGGCGCTACTTGCCCTCTGGTTCGGTGGGGCAACTGGCGTGGCGGCGCCCATTTTTTCGCTCGGACTCGTTGCGGTGATTATTGGTCTTTGGCGACTACGGCGGGATGCGCGAAACATGGCGCGCGTCGGCACGGCGACCGTGGTCGTGTCCTCGGTCGTGCTTGGGGCCGCCCTGGCCCAAACCCTCGGTTTTGCCGGCACCACGCTCGTGGCGACAACGCGAGTCGTCGCCGCGCCGACCCCAACCCCGGACCCGTCCGAAGCACCCGGTGTTTTTCGGGCTGCCGAATCTCTGGTGCCGATGTTTCGAGGCAATGCCGCGCGGACTGGTGAAAATCCCGGCCCTGCGCCGCTCGTGCGCCCGATCGTGAAATGGAAAACGTTTGTGGGTGGCGAAAGTTACGCATCGCCGATCATTGGCAATGACGCCGTTTTCGTCGCCACGAAGGCGGGTAGCGTAGTTGCGTTGGGACTTGGAGATGGCGCGGAACGGTGGAGAGCGGACGTCGGAGATTACGTCGCGCGTAGTACCCCGGCGCTCCGCGCGCAGACCCTGTTCGTCGCCGCCGGCTATGCCTTGATCGCGCTCGACACGGAGACAGGTATCGAGCGTTGGACCACACCACTACGATTTGCTGGATCGTGTTCGCCGATCGTGTTCGGTGATTTGGTGGTCGTCGCCACGCAGGAAGGTCATGTATCGGCATTTCGGAGCGAAACGGGTGAAGAAGTTTGGCACTACCGAAACGACAATCTGTTGTTTGGATCGCCGTCAGCCGCCGACGGCGTCGTCGTCATCGCGGACGAAGCGGGAACGGTAACGGCCATCGACGCCGCCACCGGCCGTGAAATCTGGGAAAGGTCAGCCGGAGGCGAAGTATTCGCGACGCCAGCGATCGCGGAGGGGTTGGTCTTCGTCGCCACGACCGAGCCTTCGCTGATTGCCTTCGAGTTGCAATCGGGGGTCGAACACTGGCGGCGCGGTATTGGCGGTGAATCATCGCCGGCCGTAGATGGTGGGGTCGTTTTTCTCGGCAGTGAAAATCAGTCGGTTAGCGCGATTGACGCCGAAACAGGGGCAATTCGATGGAGCAGCCCGCTCGGCTATGCGATTCGCTCGTCTGCCACCGTCACAATTGACGTGGTGCTGATTGGTAGTGGACCCACATTGAATGCGCTGAACCGCCGTGATGGGAGCACGCTGTGGACGCACGTTACGGGGGGAGAGATCACCGGCGATCTCGCGGTTGCGGCCAACACGGTGGTTGCCGGCAGCCACGACGGGTACATCTATGCCCTGGCTCCCGCGGACGTGGTCGAGACCGCACAGACCATCTTGCCAAATGACCAAAGGGGGGTTTTACTTGCGGCCAGCAGGTAGTACAATGCTCTGGGCGCATTGAGCGCCCGGCGCGCAGCGGTCGGGGGGCTGCCTGTGTAGTCGAACTTGGGCTCGGGGTGAGAGTCGCGGAGGGAAAGGTCAATCATGAAGGTTTCGATGAAGCGGCTGGGCGGAATCGCGGTAAGTCTCGCGGTTCCGGTCCTTTTGGCTGCGCCGGTCGCGGCGGCACCGTCGGCAGATGAAGTCGGCGTGGTTGCGGTTACATGTATTGTCGACGTTGGGATCGACCTCAGCACCTGCCAGAATGCGGTTACTGAGGGCATCTTCGAAGTTGTCGAAGGCGATGTGAACTCCGGACTCGAAGACCAGGGCGTTGTTTACAGCGTCGATCTCGGGGCGCTGGAGGGAAGCGAGCCGGGCGATTTCCCGTATGACATCAACGACATCGCGATCAACCCGCTGCCGCCGCTGATCCCGGTGCCGGGCGTTCCGGGGATCGTGTACGAGTAGCACGCTCCACGGCAACCTGAGCCGAATGGGCTCCGAATGCCGAAGGATCACGAAAGACCGCGGGATCGGAAGATCCCGCGGTCTTTCATATGCGGCGGAGCACGACACGTTGCGGTACCGGGAAGGTGAATCGTCAGCCGGTGCTTTTCAGCCCGCCGGCGATGCCATTGACCGTGCGCAAGATCGCGCGGAGCGTTGTCTCTTGCGTTTCCCCGCCGCGAAGCCGGCGCAGCAGCTCGACCTGAACGAACGAAATTGGATCCACATACGGGTTGCGACGGTCGATCGAGCGGCGCAAGACCGGGTCCCGGTCGAGCAACCGCGTCTGAGCAGTCAATTGCAAAATCTCTCGCACAGAGCGCTGATGCTCGTCGCGGATGCGGTCCCAGATTCGCTGGCGAAGCGCCGTGTCGGAAACCAGGCTGGCATACCGTAGTGCGATATCGAGATCGGACTTGGCTAGCGCCATTTCCGCGTTCGCGATCGTGGCGGCGAAAAACGCCCACTCCCGCTCCATTGCTTGAAGGAAATCGAGACTAAACGCTTCCCGCCCGTGTTCCAGACCTGCGCCCACGCCAAACCAACCAGGCAGGAGAAAGCGTGATTGCGTCCAGGCAAACACCCACGGGATGGCGCGAAGATCCTCGATGCGCCGCGTTTGATGTCGTCGCGCCGGGCGGGAACCGATCTGAAGGCGGGATATTTCAGAGAGAGGAGTTGCTTGCTCAAAAAACTGGACGAATTCCTCATCGCCGTAGACACAGGCACGGTACGCTGAAATTGCCGCGGTGGCCATGTGGGTGATCGCGTTTTCGAACGCGGCGAGCCGCGCCGGTTCCGGTGTTGGCAGGACCTCGATCGTGCTGGCCAACGTGGCGCCGACGACCAGTTCCAGCTCGCGATGGGCGATGGGAACAGTCGCGTAGCGGGCCGCGATGACTTCGCCCTGCTCGGTCAGCTTCACCCGTCCCCCGACGGACCCTGGTGGCTGCGCCAGGATGGCGATATTTGTGGGACCTCCGCCGCGTCCAATCGCGCCGCCGCGGCCATGAAAAAACGTATAGCGAAGCCCGTGTTCGGCAAAGAGTTTGGACAAATCACGCTGCGCGACGTACAGGGTCCAGGCTGAACCGAGAAATCCGATCTCCTTGTTCGAGTCGGAATAGCCAATCATGATTTCCTGCACGTCGCCGACACTCTGCAAAGCCCGCCGATACGCGGGGATATCGATCAACGCGGCCATAGTTGCCGGCGCTTCGCGCAATCCTTGCTCCTGCTCGAACAACGGCGCAATTGCCAACTGTGATTCGCCACCACCGGGTGCGGTGAGAGCAGATTCCTTCATCAGGAGGAGCACGGCCAGGACGTCTGACGGTCTTTCCGCGCCGGAAATGACATAGGTTTCGATGGCGGCATGTTGTGGCCCGCCGCGCACCTCCGCGATGAGGCGAAAAGTCGCAACGACCTCCCGCGTTTCTGGACTGAAATGCTCGAGACTCTTGGGCACGAGGGGACGTGGACTGTCGATCTCTCGGGTCAGCAGTTCGACGCGCAACTCTTCCGCGAGGTCGGAGTAGTGCTCGGATACCCCGGTTCTCGAGAAGATTTCATCAAGCGTTGCGGCGTGCCGTTGGGCGTGATCCCGAATATCCATTACGGCAAGCTGGAATCCGAAGACCTGAACGAGACGGATAACATCGCGCAAATCACCGTCAGCGATGAGATGCGCGCCTTGCTCCCGAAGTGAGCAGTCGATCAGCCAGAGATCGTCCGTCAGCTCATCTTTCGTGGCATACCCGGAGTCGCGATTTTCGCGCGTCGCCTGCAAGCGCTCTCGCATGAGCGATAAGACTTGCCGGTACGGCTCCCCAGCATTGACGTGCATGACCCGTGCTGCCGCCTCAGGAAAGGCCGACACGAGCCGATCAACAAGAGGGATCAGTGCCGGCGCCGGACCGACAATGGTTTCACTAAGCGATAGCCGGCCCGCGAGCTCGATGAGGCGGCTATCGAGCAACCCCAGCGCCGCCGACCGCATGAGATCCAGGGTCTGGCGTGTGATGTCGGCGGTGACGTTCGGATTGCCATCACGATCGCCGCCAATCCAGGTGCCGATGTTGAGCAACGGCGGAACGTCGATGATGACCCCTGGATAGTGCTCGGCAATCGCAGCTTCGAGATCGCGATACAGGCGTGGCACAACCTCGACAAACGTGGAGAGGAGATAGACAAGACTCGTGCGCACCTCGTCCAGAACCGTCAATTCCGTCGCTCGCACTTCCTCGGAATACCAGACCTCTTCAATCGTGTGAGCAAGCATCTGGTGCGCCCGGGCCGTTTCCTCGGGAAGCCTCAATCGTTCATCGAGATCGCGCAAGACGCTGGATATTCTCGCGAGTTTGGCAATCAGCGTGCGGCGACGTGCTTCGGTTGGATGGGCGGTCAAGACCAGACGAATCTGGGAATCGGCCAGCAACGCGCCTAGCTGGTCCGGACCGACGCCGCGGTCGGCAAGAAGCCGAACCGCCTCGCGCATCGATCCGCGCCGTGGTCTCCCGTCGGCAAGCTCGCGCTTGCGAATGCGCCGAATGCGCTCGCTGTCTTCGGCAAGATTGATGAGTTGAAAATAGTTCGTGAAGGCACGGACCAGCGTTTCTGCCTCGGTGTTCGGCAGGGCGCGGACAAAGGTGTCAAGGGAAACGCCCGCCCGCAGATTGCCGCCGCGCAAGTCCTTTGCCAGAATACGCGCTTCTTCGATTTGGGCAAACGCGCGTTCACCAGCCGAGCCACGCAGGATTACACCAAGATTGCCAGCCAGGAGATGGATGTCATCGGAGAGCGAACGTGGTTTCGATTGTCGGCCACTAGGGGATTCCATGGTTGCATCCTCGGCGTTGCGATTCCCTCGCGCGGACTCGTCACCATACCCCGCATTCTATGCGTCGCCAGAACTTTGGCCCTATCATGCGAGCACAAAGATGGAAGGTTCTCGTTGCCGCGGCTGGCTCTCGGCATGACAGGGTCAAGCATGGCGATGCCGCGCGAAACCGTATCTCACACTTTTCGGCCTGCAAATTTCAACGTCTTGGAGGCAACCCTGGTGACAAAAAGTCTGGTTCCGGCCGCTGCTGTGGCAAAAACACAAAGTATCAGTGGCGCAGACGCGCTGGCGCCGGAGGAGATCGCTGACCGCCTCATTCCAACGGACCCCCGAATCTCACCAGACGGTTCCCGTGTGGTTTTCGTCGCCAGACCGGCGAGCAAGAAAGGGGAGCACTGGACGCGGGCGCTATGGATCGCCAGTGAAGACGCAGCAGCGCGGCAGTTGACCGCGGGCAACGCGGATGACCAAAATCCGCATTGGTCTCCGGACGGACGAACCATTTTGTTTCGATCGAACTGTCATAGCCCCGGCGAAGATAAGCAGCGGCTGTACCTCTTATCGGTTTCAGGTGGTGAGGCACTGCCGCTGGGAGAATTCAGTGGCGATCTTGGGCAGGCAGAGTGGTCGCCAGACGGGCGATCCATCGCCGTTCTCCAAAAGGATCCCGAACCAGAAGACGTCTAGGCACGAAAAAAGCAGCGTGACGGCGCCGTCGTCGTAGAAGAAGATTCCCGCTACACCCGGCTGTGGATCGTTGAGGCGGAGACCGGTGTCGCTCGCTTCCTCACGACCGGCGAGCGCGAAGTGCGGTGTTTTGCCTGGGCGCCAGATTGCGAATCGCTGGTGATCATCACGACCCACGCCCCTGAATACGACGCCGTGTTTCGCCCCGCCGATGTTTGGCAAGTGCAAGTTGGAGGCGGGATTCCGAGCCCTGTATCCCATTTTCAGACGGCTCCATCATCCGCGGTGGTTGCCGACACGGGCGAAGGTCCGGTGGTTGCGGTGATTGCGGACGGCCAACGTGACCAACCATCCGACTCAGTTTGGGTGGTTCCCCTCGCCGGTGGCGCGCCGCATACTCTCCTCCCGGAGTTGTCAGGGATCGTGGAGGAGATCTCGCGGCTCCCTGGTTCAGTGGAAAAAATTGCCGCGCGCATCGTCGCGCGAACCTATGGCCGGAGTTTCGCGATCGACGTGATGAATGGCGATCGCCAGCCGCTGACGCCGCCGACTCTGGCAAACCGCGGGAGTCTCGTTCAGGGCCCGTCGCTCTCTGCCGATGGCGCCCGATTGGCGGCGATTTGGACCGACGCCACGACGCCGGAAGAGGTTTTTCTTGGCGATGTTGGCGGGCGGGCCGAGTCTGTTTCGTGCTTCGGCGCCGTATTTCACAATCGGCTGCAACCAGCGGAGCAGGTGACCTGGGTGAGCGACGCCGGTGTCGAGATCGAAGGACTGCTGACATATCCGGCAGGGTTTGAGCCGGGATTACGCTATCCATTGGTGGTCGAGGTCCATGGCGGCCCCGCGTGGCAGTGGGAAGATCGCGTTATGCTCGACTGGCGCGACTGGGCACAGATGCTCGCCAGCCGGGGGTATGCTGTGTTGTTGCCGAACCCACGGGGCAGCACCGCCTATGGGCATGCGTTTCAGCGACTCCTTCAAGATGACATCGGAGGCGGAGAGTCGCGCGGTCTGGTGACAGGCGCCCTCGCGATGGTTGAGCGGGGAATCGCTGATCCGGCGCGTCTTGGTATCGCGGGTTGGAGCTGGGGTGGCTATCTCACGGCCTGGACCATCACCCAGACCGACATCTTCAGCGCGGCGATCATGGGCGCTGGGCTCGCTAATTTGATCTCCGAACATGGCCAGGGCGACATCCCGTCCATGAACCAGCTCTACTACCCGGGGCAGCCGTACGACCATCTCGACGCGTATTGGGCGGCGTCACCCATCAAATTCGTCTCCGCGACGCGGACGCCGACGTTGATCCTGCATGGCGATGACGACGCGCGGGTGCATCCGGCACAGGGAATGGAGTATTTTCGCGCCCTGAAGACGCTTGGCGTTCCGGTTCGCTTCGTCCGGTATCCCCGCGAAAAGCATGGAATCGAGGAGCGCGCCCACCAGATCGACGTGATGAACCGGATCGTCGAGTGGCTTGACCGGTATCTCGTCAGCCCAGCAGCCTCGTGACCGTTTCGACATAGACCTTGGCCTGGGTCACAAGCTCGTCGATGTTGACGGCTTCATTCGCGCCGTGAGCGTTTTCGCCACCGGGTCCGTAGCCGACGGTGTCGATTCCCGCTTGCCGGTAAAAGCGGCCGTCAGTGGCTCCGGCCCACGCGACGAAATACTCTGGCTCGTGGCCCGTCACGGCGCGGATGCCGTGTTGAATTGCTTGCACGAGCGAAGAGTTCTCATCGGTGATATTGGCCGGGATGTGGTCCTTGAGCGGATCGATCGCAAGGGTGTAGCGAAATCCGGGGTCAGCGGCGGCGATGTCATCGAGCGTTTGCACGATCTCTGCGGTCGCCGACTCGCGTGTTTCGCCGGGAATGAGGCGCCTGTCGATTGAAAACGTGCATTCGCCAGGTACGACATTGTGCGCTACGCCGGCCTGGATGGTATTGATACTGATAACGGGTTTTCCGACAGCCGGGTGGAAGCGGTCGATATCCTTGTCGAGGGCGAGGATGGCCTTGGCCGCCTTGACGATGGCGTTGACTCCGGTCACACGCGCTGCCGCGGTGTGTGAAGCGCGGCCCAGGCAGGTGACATCAATAGCCAGGAG
>JACCXM010000165.1 GCA_013697005.1 Chloroflexia bacterium
TCTTTCATCTCGTCGTTGGAGTAGGAGAAAGCCCATTCTTCCGGCGACCCCATTACGCCGTCCACTGACACCAACTCCAACGCAATTACCCTTCTCATATCCGTTCTCCTTTAGTCGGTCCGTGCGTCGCTTCGATTGCGTTGTGTAGTAGTTCCAATATGCCTGCAACCGGTCACCCTCGGTTTTGCGTAGGCGTCGCTGACGTAGGAGCCGTCTGCGCTCGCTCCGCCTCCACACCGGCGACGCCGAGGGAGTGCGCGCCACCGTCTCGCTGCTGGAAGTGCCATCACTTCATCAGCACGGCCCTCGCCGCCCGGCGTGGGCTGGGTGGGGCCTGCTCGGTCGGGTGCCCGACACGGAAGGTGAAGATCCCGCGCCAGGAGGGGTCGCGGAGCAGTTCCTTCATGGCGTCGCCGAACCTCGGTTCGATCCCGAGCTGCGCCTTCCTGTCCGCTCGCTCGTGGATCCGGTTCATGGGCTGCATCGCCAATCTCGGATGATCGGGGCGCAGCGTCGCCGGCCACGATCGCCATTACGGCGGCCAGCTGCATATGCGCCCCGAGGTTTCGGCATCTCAGGCTCCACACCAGAATGGAGAAAGGTGTCATCGTGGGCGCCTCGATCGCCACCACGTCTTCCGACCAGTCGTAGTCTTGCCGTAGAAGTTCCCCCAACTTGGTGAGCAGCACCGCCCAATCTTCCGGCTTCGGCGCGACGCTGGCATAGAGCTGGTACATCGGGGACTGCTTCATCGGCTCCGCAGCCTCGGGGCCCATCTGCCCCATCCCCGCGAGGACCTCAGGGTACCAGCCATCCCTCTTGAAGGGAGTCGAGACGACCACCAGCTTGCGCACCATATCGGGGTGCCGGATGGCGGTCTGCAAAGCAACGCCTGCGCCCAGGGAGTAGCCCATGACATCCGCTCTTTCGAGGCCGAGGTGCTCGATCAGAGCGGCGATGTCGTCCGCCATCGCCTCGAAGCTCAAGGGTCGGTCGATGTCGGCCGTGCGACCGTGGGCCTGCAGATCGACGGCGACGACCCACCGGCCTTCCGCGAGCAGCGCCAGGACCTCGCCGAACATCTCGATCGCGCCGACTCCGCCATGCAGCAGGACCAGCGGTTCGCCGCTGCCGTGGATCTCGTAGTACATGCCGAGGCCGTTGACCTCCGCGTAGTTGCCTTTAGGGTCATCGTTCGTTCCGTCCCCTTCCTGATCATCTTCCGACCGTGGTCACGAACGCCGCGCCTAGCTAATCGCGGGCGCGGATCTCCTGCACAGCCCAGCCGTTGCCGTCCGGATCGCTGAAGTAGACGTACAGGATCCCCCCGAGATCCTGTACCTCGCCGACGTCCACCCCGCAGTCGGCGAGCTCGGCACGCGCCGCGTTTATGTCCGGGACGACCAGGTGCAGGCCCTGTACGGAGCCCGGTGGCGTGTTCACGATCCCGGTCCCTATTGCGATCGAGCAGGCCGACCCGGGAGGCGTGAGCTGAACGACGCGCATCTCGTCGGTCGCTCTGACGTCGTGGTCCTCAGTGAACCCGGCCTTCTCGGTGTAGAAGGCCTTTGCGTGGTCCACGTCGGAGACGGGAATCGGGATCAACTCGAGCTTCCATTTCATGGTTCGCCTTCCTTTCATGCAGTCGATCACTTGATCATCTAGCTGGGGAACATTCCGCCGGTGACGTTGACGAATGTGCCGGTGATGCCTGCGGCCCGGTCGGAGGCCAGGAACGCGGTCACGGCGGCGACGTCGGCCAGCCGGGGTGAGCGGCGCAGCATCCTCATCCCATCCAGGCGATCGAGGAGGCCTTGAAAGGCTGCATCATCCATCTCCAGGGTGCTGTCGACCGCGGCGAGGCTCTCGGGGGAGAGCGTCTCGGGGACCCCGGCCGTCCACAGGCCGAGGACCCGCACGCCGTGCGGCCCGACCTCGGCTGCCAGGTTGCGGACGAAGGTGTCAGTCGCTGCGTCGGCTGGCCCGGTGCCACCCATCATGGGGCTTCTGTTGGCGGATCCGCTGTCCAACGCGAGTATGACGCCGGAGCTCTGCTCGATCATGTGGCGTGCCGCCGCCCGTGCGGTGATGAAGTTCGCCTTGATCCCGGTGGTAATGGGACGGATGAAGTCCTCCAATGTCATGTCGGCCAGCGGGATCCCCTGCACGTCCCCGCGCGAGACGAGGTTGAGGGACACGTCGATGCTGCCTGCCTGGGCGGCCACCTCCCGGGCGTACTCGTCGACGACCCGCTCGTCGAGGGCATCGACCACGGCCACCTCGGCAGAGCCGCCCGCAGCCCGGATGTCGGCGGCGACTGCCTCCAGCGACTCCCTGGTGCGACCGGCGAGGAAGACGCGTGCCCCCTCGCGGGCAAAGGTCCGGGCGACGCCGCCACCGATCGCCCCTCCCCCGCCATAGATCACGGCGTTCTTGTTCTCTAGCAACATGTCAAGCCTCCTTTTTGTCGAGTTCGCACGTGCTCAACTCAAGCGAGCACGTCCCTGCAGTACCACGATGGAGCCAGTGCCTAAGCGCCGATCCGGCAATCGTCACCGCGAGGAGGTTTTCGGCCGGATACCGTTTTAGGTGACGAAAAACTCCATCAGCACGGGAGCGAGGACGGCCGGATCGACGTTGTGCTCTTGGTCGTAGAGGGTGCGGGGCCGGGCGTCGGGGATGACGTCCGCGAGGGCCCGCGCCGTCCCGCGCATGAACGGGAAGCTCGCCCCGCCTTCGATGACAAGCGTGGGTGCCGTGACGGCCGCCGCCCGCTCGACCGGCAACGAACCGTCGCCCAGGAGGATGGGGTCGTAGACGAACGTGTGCGCCAGCGTCTCTTGGTCCCGCCAGGACTGCTGGGCACGCGTGGGCGATGACCTCGGGTGGGAGCCCCACGACCTTCGCATGAAGAACTCGATCACGTCGCCCCGCCGGCCCGCCGCGATCATTCTGTCGTAGTGCCGCGCTAAGTTCTCCGGCGGCAGGGGCCTCCCACCCAAGGCGTACAGGGGCTTCCAGAGCGCCAGCTTCTCGATGGCCAGGCCGCTCGCCAGAGCCTCCGAGGGCGAGGTTAGCCCTGGTGGACAGGCCGAACACGGACGCCGATTCACCGGCCGCATCGATGACAGCTTTGAGATCCTTGACCTCGCGCTTAACCGCGTACGGTCGCGTGTCCCCGCTGTCGCCCCTGCCCCGGTGATCGTAGTTGACCACAGTGAAGCGCTCCGCCAAGAGCTCGGCCAGCCGCACCAAATCCGGGTACTTCCGTTGGCTGAACGCGCCGCCCACGATGATGATGTCTGGACCTTCACCGTATCGATCCAATGCGATGGCGGTGCCGTCGGTCGAATGTACTTTGTTCATGGGATCTCCTTCCAATCGTGTACGCAATCTGTCGGCACCCCACTTCTCTTACGCAGGGTTTGTGTACAGCGTTCACAACTACACGTGTAGAATACGGTACGTGTACGGTGTTCACAATAGGGAGTTTGCGGTGGCGCATATGTTTTACGGTGTCCACAGGGAGAGGCGATGACTGACACGGGAATCAGCCCGCCGAAACGGGCCACGTACCGCCACGGCGATCTACGCCGTGCGCTGCTGGAGGCGGGCACCGAGCTGGCGCGAGACGGCGGACCGGACGCGGTGGTGCTGCGTGAGGCCACCCGGCGGGTGGGTGTCGTGCCCAGCGCGGCGTACCGCCACTTCGCCGATCGGGACGCGCTCCTTGGGGCGGTCTGCTCGGCCGCCCAGTCGGCGCTAGCCGTGGCGATGGAGGCCGAACTGGCCGGGCTGGCGCGCGAGGGAGATCCCGCCGACGCCGCGCGTGCGCGCCTGCGCGCGGTCGGCACCGGTTACCTGCGATTCGCCCAAGCCGAGCCGGGTTTGTTCCAGACGGCGTTCTCGGCATCCGATAACCTGCGGAGCGCAGCCAGTCCAATCAGGGCCGGGGACAGTGGCCTGACCCCCTTCCAGTTGCTGGCGGCCGCGCTGGACGAACTCGTCGAGGCGGACGTCCTGCCCCGCGAGCGTCGTCCGGGCGCCGAATTCCTGGCCTGGTCGGCGGTGCACGGCCTGGCCATGCTACTCATCGACGGTCCCCTGCGCGGCCTCGACCACGCCAGGGCGCAAGACGCCGGACGCCGCCTGATAGACATGGTCGAACGGGGCCTGTAGCCGGCCGGGCACCCTGCGGAAGAATTGGGCTACGACGCCCCGAACCGGCAGCGTCGCCCCCACAACGACCGACGGGCCGACGGTCAGCACTAGGTGAAGACACCCCCCGACTTCCTCAGCCTGGCAAGGTCCTTCTCCGAGACGGCGGGTACCCTCAGTTGCGGGGGATCTTCCTCACACTCGAACGGTTACGGTTCGGTCCCGCGGCCCCTAGGTTCTCTGTGCTAAGCAGACCTCGAACGCCTCGGCACCCTCCGGCTGCGCCATGAAACGGATGAGCTACTCTCCCTCCTTGGCCCCGAGTATTGTGGATTCTACGGTGCTCGTCGTCGGCTCCCTAGCACGAGCCGCGATACGTCGCATCCGAAACGCCTGTAGAAGGGGCGTCAACCTCCGACGAGCGCTCTTGCTCCCTTCCAGTCTCGCGGTACCCACGCGGCACGGCTGGGGCGTCTCGCCGCGTCCATCAGCAAGACACTTCTTACCAGCCGTGCTCCAGCCATGTCTCGCAGACTTCATCAGCAGGTCCGTCCAGTCCCACCTCCCCGGTTTCTCCGTCTATGCTGCGACGCCGCCGCGCCGCCCAGTGCCGTTTAGCCCCAGGTCACGCCTGCCGGTTCCCTAATGGTGACGTTGAGGCGGTTGAAGAGGTTGGTCGTGGCGATCCAGAGGATCAGGGCCGCAAGCTGCTGCTCGTCGTAGTGCCGGGCGGCCTCCTCCCAGATCTCGTCTGGCACCGCATCCGCCCGGTCACTGAGCCGGGTGGCGGCCTCGGCGAGCGCCAGCGCCGCACGTTCGGCATCGGTGAAGTAGGGCGCCTCCCGCCAGGCCGCCACCGCGAAGAGCCTCTCGTCGGTCTCGCCTGCCTTCTTGGCGCTGCGTGCGCCCGAGTCAACGCAGGCGCTGCAGCCATTAATCTGGCTCGCTCGCAGGTGGACGAGCTCCAGCGTCTGCTGCGGCACGCCGCCCTCGCTCGTGGCCTTGTACAGGCCCTGGATGGCCTTCATCGCGTCAGGAAGGACCATCGCCGGATTCTTCATCCGTGGTTGCATGGTTGCTGCCGACATGTTTGCTCTCCTTCTGGGGTCTTCAGGTTGTTTTGCTGAACTTGGCATGCTGAACATCTAGGTTTCGATCTTGACGGTGCCGTTGCCACCTCCTCGGGGATCGTTTTCCTTGTCGCGTCGGCCGGGTTTCGACCGTCACTACTACAATGACGGATGGCGACGGAGTAAGGTAACAGGCGGACGCTCAAGACTGGCTGGCGGAGCGGTTACGGGAGAACCGTGCCCACCTCCAGACTCGGCCAGCAATAGCGCAACGCCGGGCCGCGGCGGATCCTCGCAGAAATCGTGGAATTCGGATCGGTACACGCCTCCCCTCCGGAAGCCCCCGGCGGATCCCCGAGCGGGGGCTTCCGGCGAGGCCCTGCTGGCCGACGATCGTTCGGCGGCGCGTGTCTTTCTCGGTCAGGGGATGACCCAGCGTCCGCCGCGCATGAGCTCGCGGTCCTCGAGCTCGTCGGCTTCGCGTCAGGCCTGGAGCCGCCGCGGGTGGATGCGGAGGTAGAGGTAGGTGGTTGTGAGCCAGCGCGTGTCGAATCCGGTCTTGGCCACCAAGGCGTCGCCGACCTCGTCCGGGATCTCGGTGGCCGCCAGGGCTTGCGCGGTTCCCTCGCCGAGGACGAGATCGCGCCTCGGGCCTGTGCCGAGGCGGACCTTGCTGCTTGTTCGCAGGTTGCGGCCGGTCAGGCTGGATGACGGCGTGGTCACCCACGCGTCGGTGTCGTGCTCGAGCCGGTTCAGAGCGTACTGCTTGCGTTGTTGCTAGACGGCGGACTCTCTACCGGGGCGCGGACGCTTCTCCGAGCGTGCCGCGTCACCGCTGGTCCGGCCTGCCGAGGACGGGTTTGACGTCCAGGACGGGGGTGCCGTCGATCGCTTCGAGGTTGCGGACCGTGATGGCGTCCTCCTCCACCGACTCGATCACGACGGCGTGCAACCCGATCGGGTTGGGGCGATCGGGTCGCGAACACGCCCTCGCGGGGCCGGTTCGTGTCACCGCGCGGGTGCACGGAGAGCACGTCGCGGCGCCCTTGGTGCAACCACGTCAGCACGAGCACCCCTGGCGGCTTCCCGTAGACCCCTGGCGGCTTCGCGAAACTCGGGCCGGAATACGACCCGCGCCGGGGGCGCCCCCTCGTCGTCCTGTTTGGGGGCGGCGGCGAGGGCCGGGCGCGCCGCGTCCGCGAAGCGCCGCAACCGGTCGAGTTCTTGCTCGATGCGCTCCGCGATGCTCTGGCTTACACTTGTCTCGATCAAGAGTATCTCCTCTTGGTCCGGGCTCCGGGGGACGACTGCCAAGAAATCCCGCCGGGGCCATTTCTTTTCCTGACTCCCTTATTTTACCAACTTAGTGTTCTTTGTCAATCATTTACCTAACGTATTCATATCGTTTGTGGTAGACTAGCGTCAAGTAAACAATAATGGGAGGTGATGAAGATAGGCGTTCAGGTAAAGAGGGCGCGGGAACGAGCGCTACTCACGCAGGAGGAACTCGCGGTGCGTGCCGGCATAGGCACGGCCACGTTGAACCGCATCGAGAAAGACCG
>JACCXM010000185.1 GCA_013697005.1 Chloroflexia bacterium
TGAACGGGACCGAGACGAACGCGTACACGGCGCTGTTGCGCGCTGCTTTCCAGAATGCCGGATCCTCGGCAACGATGGTCTGGTAATTCTCGAGTCCAATCCAGCTGGGTGGCTGGAGGATATTGTAGTCGGTGAAGGAGAGGTAAAACGTGGCCAGGACGGGGTAAGCGGTAAAAACGAGCAGTGCGATGAGCCACGGCAGGATAAAAAGGAGACCGGCCCGCGTCTCCTGCCGCCGGAGTGGGCTCCCATCCTTCCGGCGGGCGGCAATCGTCGCCATCGTCGCTGCTCCCGTCGCGGCCGCCGGCGACATCAGCCCCCGGCGGGCGCGACATCCTCCTGGGCCTACCCGGCCAACAAGGATTCCAACTCCGCCTGGCACTCGCTTTGCGCGGCGGCAAGCTCCTCCGCGGGAGCGGCGGATTTGGTGAAGATGCGTTCCACCGCCTGCGTGAGGCGGTCGTTGGCAAAACCCTGCACGGGTGAGTCCCACATGGCGGTGGAAATATCAGCTTGGGAGCCCCAGAACTCCATGATCTCCTGGGCGAACTCCTCTCCCCGCGACTCCACAACGGTCTGTGGCAGCACGTCGGGGGCGTCGGCGTTAGTCGGGATGTCGACGATGGAGGCGAACCACTTTTCGACGCCGATGGCGCTCATATAGTCCATGTAGCCGAACACGGCCTCAGGGTTGGCGGCCCCGGCGGGGATCGCCAGCCAGTTTGGCCAAAAGCCGGAGACAACTGCCTCCCCGGAAGGACCGACCGGGTGATCGCCGATATTCCAGTTGCTGAACACGGGCTCGACCTCGGCGGCGAAGTCACCCATGACCCAGCTCCCTTGCTGCAGCATGGCCTGGCGACCGTCCTGGAACGCCGGCGGCAATCCATCCTCGGTGACGTAGCCGTTCCATCCGGCCGAACTGCGAACGAGCCCGATGTCGCCCTTGTACTCCTCGTCGAGCCAGGAAACGAAGAAGTCCATCATCTCGATGTTGGAGTCCGCGTCGATCGTGTATGTCTGATTCGCCGCGTCGTAGAGTTGGCCGCCGTTGAGCGCCGACCAGATCGGCAGGGTGTAGGAGTCGAACACGGCGTTGTTGGGAATGAACCCAGCGGACACCAGCACGTCACCATCCCAGACCGTGAATTCCTTCGACATTTGGCGCAGCTCATCCCAGGTCTTGGGCAGGCTCTCGCGGTCGGCGGGAATCCCTTTTTCGGCGAGCAGGTCGGCGTTGTACCACAGGCCGTAGAGACCGGACATGACCGGCAGTCCGAAGGTTTGGCCATCGTACTGACAGGAGGCCAACAGGCCCACCGGCCACTTCTCAACCTTGGCGTGCTCCGAGGCGGCCATCAAGTCGTCGAGAGGAAATAGCGCGTCGCGTGCGCCGAGCGACACCGGGGTATCCCAGATGACCATCCCGTCAGGCGGGTTGCCGGCGGCAATGGCGGCGAGAATGGCCTGAAAGTAGTCGTCGGTCTCGCCGGGGAGACATTGCACCTCTTCGAAGCGCACGCTCTGATTGATAGCGGCGTAATCGGCGGCGATCTCTTGATGCACGTCGCAGAAGAGTGGCGAGCCGGGCGGAACCCAGAAACGCAGCGCGGCCTGCTCCTGTGCGGCGACACTGCTTCCGCGGAAACCTGGCAGGCTTCCTGATCCGGTCAGCGCCAGGGCCGCGCCGCCGGCCATCCCGCCGCCGATCATCTGGCGTCGATTCAGGCGGTACGAGCGATCACTCCGTTGTGTCCTCATGGTGCGCTCCTTTCGTGTTCGTCCCTTTGCGGACGACAGGTGTTCAGTGGAGAGACGAGAAATGTGCGGGAATTACCTCCTTTCGCCATGCAGAACCACCAGTGGCGATCCAGGCGCCAGTTGGTGGTGGTCGAACTGGCGATCCGCCGCCAGGGCGGCGCCGATTAGCCCGGCGTCTCCACCGAGCGACGCCGAGAGGAATGGCAGCCCCCGCGCCCCGGGGTTCCAGACGTGGGCACGCGTCGCCGCGATGAGCCGCGACTGGAAGCGGCCCGGAGCGAGGCCCAGTCCGCCGCCAATAACGATCGCCTCGGGGTCGACCACGTTCACCAGCCACCCCACGGCGCTGCCGAGTGCCTCGGCGGCGCTATCGACGATCTCGACCGCGAGCGGTTCGCCGTCGTTCGCGGCGGCGATCACCGCTTCCGCGCCGGCAACGGTTCGCCCAGTTGCCGCGGCATAGCGCCGCGCCAGGGCCGGACCGGAGGCGTACGATTCCAGGACAAACTCGGTCCAATTGCTGCACTCGGGGCAAGGCACGCCGAGCGATCCGGACGACAGCACCAACGCTCCGCCGCGCGCGCCGACGAGTGGCGCTCCGTCCTGCACGATACTGGAGCTGATGCCCGTGCCGATACTGACGTAGGCGAAGAGATCGAATCCTCGTCCCGCCCCGAATCTGGCCTCGGCCAGCGCCGCGGCCCGCACATCGGATTCAATGAACGTGGGCGCGATCGCTGCAAGCTGGGCGTTCTCGGCCAATTGGATAGCGGACCATTCGACTAAATGAGCGCTGCCGATCCTCCCCTTGGCGTCGACCAGCTCGGGCAGACCGATGCCGATTGCGTGGGGCGATCGACCGTCATTTCGCAACGCTTGAAGGGTGCCATTGGCGATCGTCGCGATACTCTCCAGGACCGCCGTCGCGCCGCGCTCAGACCGAGTCGGCGCCTCTCGCCGGTGGATGACCGCACCGCTGCTGGTTTCGACCGCCCCGGCGGCGATCTTGGTCCCGCCGACGTCGATCCCGATTGTCCAGTTCGCGGGAGAGAAAAAGGAGTCCACCTAGCCCTCTCCACAGCGATATGAGGGCGCCACGCCAAACAGCAACGAGGCTGGCTCGCCACCGATGTTGTAGTACTGGTGCGGCGTCCCTTGCGGGAGATAGCACCCGTCGCCCGGTGATAGCTCCAGCCAGTTCGGTCCCGAGTCGACGTGCGGACGAACGTGCACCGTACCCGAAAGGACGTACACCCCTTCGTCGCCACCGTGACACTCGACCTCCGAATGCTGACCCGGCAGGAGGTCGATGCGGCCGACGGTGAGGTGTTCCGTCGAAACGAGCAACCCGACCAGAAGCGGGTGCTCCTTCCCTTGCAAATGCCAGAGCACGTCATCCGCGCCGATCGGGTGGATGGTGCGGCTGGTCGCCTCCTGGGCCGCCGCCGCGGGCCAGCGCCCCAGCCAGCCATCGCGAGCGTAGCGCGAATCGGTGAGGAATGGTTGCGCCCTGGCGTAAGCGCCGGATGTCCCCTGCGATGGTGGCGGCGCGAAGAACTCGAGCACCCGCAGCGGCTCGGTGCTGTAGTTGAACGCGTGGTGCCAGGTATCGCGGCGAAAGAAGGCAGCTTCGCCCGGCAGCAGTCGTTGGACCTCGCCCGTATCGGGATTCGCGATCACCAGCGTGCCGGTCAGGACGTAGTAGACGACGTCCGCGGCGAAGATCGTGCGGAACGACTCGGAGTGCCGAAACGCGCCGCCTGGGGGCAGACCGTAGACGAGCTGGTGGATGCGGTCGCTGGAAACATAAATCCAGTCCGCGACCTCGCCCGCGTCTGCATCCCCCCACAGATGCCGGGTGACGGCGTCGTAGGGGATCGCCGTGGGACCGTCGAAGGTCGGTCGCGGTGATGGCGCATAACTCATGCCTCGGCGCCTGGGTCGTGAATCAGGTGCGCGCCGGGACCGAGCGTCGATGCGCCATCGAAACGCGGTGGAGTGAACGTGCTCTCGATTGGGATGGCCTGCCCACTGCGCCCCGACTCCATCGACTTGAGCATGATCTCCAGCACGTGGTAGGCGTGCTCAGGGGTGATCGCCGGCGCAATTCCCGTCTCGATGCATTCGATCATGTGGCGAATACCGTCGGTCCACGGCCAATTGGATTGGTCTTCGTAGGTTTGCCAGCAGCCGGCGCTGTTCTGCCACATCTCGTAGCCGGCCGGCGCCCAGTCTTCGCCGATCATCTGAATCGTGCCAGCGGCGCCGTAGAGCTCGATCCCCGGGACCTTGTAGCGCTGAATGGTGAAACCGGTCGTCACCACCGCGTAGCAGGTATCGCCGAAATCGAGGAGCAATTGGGCGTTGTCATCCGTGGCAACGGTGATTTTTTCGCCATCGATGATCCGTTCCGGAATGGCGATACCGCTCATCGCCATGATGCGCCGCGCCGGACCGATCAGTCCGGTCAACGTCGTCACGTTGTAGACGCCGAGATCGAACATTGGTCCGCCGCCAGTACGGTAATACCACGGTCCCCAGTAGGGACCCGACCAACCATAAAATCCACGCGCGGAGAGGATCTTGCCGATGGCTCCCAGTTGCAACTGTTGCCAGATCGCCTGGTAGGTCGGGCTGAGCACGACGTGCGGCGCGCAAAGGAGAAAGCCGGGACTGCGTTCGGCCAGCTTCACCAACTCGGCCGCCTCGGGAAGGGTCATCGCCATTGGTTTTTCGACCAGCACATGTTTGCCCGCCTCCAGCGCGGCGTGGGCGATCTCGCCGTGTTGCTGCATCGAGGTCAACACCAGGACCAGATCGATCCCCGCGTCAGCCACGACCTCGCGATAATCCGCGGTAAAGCTATTCAAGGCATACTTCTGCCGCGCCTCGTCCCATTGGCGCTCGTCCGTATCGCAAACAACGGCAATGTCGACGCGCTGCCGGGGTATATTCAGCCGTTGCATGTGCGGGATGTATTTCCGCGCCACGCTGCCGCTGCCGATGACCCCGACACGCACCGGTCCGCTTTCCGTTCCCCGGACGCTCGTCGTCCGTTCTGCTGCAACGGCCACGCGTTCTCCTTCCGTCGTCACTCCGCCCGCCGAGATCAGGTCAGCATCACGCTCATTGGCGCCGGTGTCGCCATCGATTGCAATTCCGGTTGGCTCTCGACCACGATTTTCACGCGGTCTGCCCGGTAGATGGCCTGGAACCACTCGATCGGAACACCGCGATCGGTGGTGGTGATTCCTTCGAGCACGAGCAGCGGCGTGCCCTCGGCGATTTCGAGTAGTTCGCTTTCGAAGACGCTCGCGACCGTCGCCTCGATCGTCTGCCTTGCCGCGCGCGGCCGGTATCCATAACGCAGCTCCAGCACCGCGTAAAGGGATTGGCGCTCCAGATCTTCGTGCTCCAGCCCAGGACAGCGCGCGCGAGGCACGAGACTCATTTCCAGCAAGAGCGGGATTTCCGCCGCCGAGCGCAGGCGAACGATGCGTACCGTCTCTTCGCCATCCTGGAGATCGAGCGCGGTGGCGATCGCGGCAGGCGGGATGATGATCGCCTGCTCCAGCACCCGGGAGTGAACGACCCCGCCCGCTCGCCCCATCTCTTCGGTGAAACCAAGCAGATGCAGGGCATCATGGGTGAGCTTCGGTTCGGCGACGAAGGTGCCGACGCCGTGCCGGGCGACCACATCGCCACCGCGCGCGAGATCGGCGAGTGCCTGCCGGGCGGTCATCCGGCTGATACCGGCGCGTTCCGCCAGCTCACGCTCGGCGGGCAATTGATCGCCCGATGTCAACGCACCCGCGCGAATGCGCTCCCGGATCGCCGCCGCGAGTTGGTAATAGAGCGGCACCGGACTCTGCCGGTCCGGGATGAGATCGGGCCAATCACGGAACGTCATACCGGGTCGCCCAATCGATCGAGCACGAGATCGCGGAACCCGGCGATGTGCTGCTCGTTGGTGACGTAGAGACCACCGCTGGCGAAGGCGCGGGAGTGCATCCCGAGCTGGGTGCGTTCGCAGACCTCCCAATCCTGGCGGTTGGTGATGTCGAACACCGCCACGGTGTCGGAGGGATCGAACCCAGGCCGCGCGATCTCCTCCGGAGTGAAAAGCCAATCGCAGACGACGCGCGAGCGCTCCGGACCGAGGGGAGTCAAGGTGTGCAGGATGACATGATCCGGCAGCAGATTGACGAACAGATTCGGCCAGAGCACGAACCCATAGTAGAGCCGGGCATCGGCGGGAAGCAGTCCCGGCAGCATCGGGCGGTCGCCGCTGCCGGAAAGGGTGAACGCGTCAATTTCATCAGCGAATGCCGTGCCCTGACCGACGATGCCCTGGTAGGAGGTGCCCATGCGAAACGCGGGGAGAAGACTTGTCAGCTCAGGGTGGATGGGAGCGCAGTGGTAGCACTCCATGAAGTTCTCGACGACTAGCTTCCAGTTCGCGTCGATGTCGTAGGAGATCGATTTCCCGACCGCGAGCGAGCCAATCCCATAGCGTTCGAACTTGTCCAATTCGCCGAAACGGTCGCGCAACGCCGGTTCGAGTTGCGCGGTGACCGGCGCTGGATCGTCCGCCAGCGACAGCCAGATCAGTCCTTCCCAGACTTCGATGTGGACCGGCACTAGCCCCAGATTCTCCCGATCGAGCGATTCATCGCGGGCGATGTTGGGCGCGCCGATCAGCCGGCCGTCCAGCGCATAAGACCAGGCGTGATAGACGCACTGGATGGCGGCGCCGCTATTGCCGCACGGTTCCAGGCTGAGTCGCGCCCCGCGATGCCGGCAGACATTGAGAAACGCGCGCAGCGCGCCATCGCGGCCGCGAACGATGAGCACGCTTTCGCCGGCCAAATCAACGGTCTGGAAATCGCCCGCGGTGGGCAGCGCGTCGGCCCGGCCAACGCACGACCACATCTGCCCGATGAGGCGCTCCTGCTCGCGCGCGTAGATCTCGGGATCGAAAAAGTACGGGCCGGGCAGCGTGGTCTCAAAGGCCATACGTCCATCTCCCGCGCATCGCGCTTCTTGTCTAGAGGTCTAGACCACATCGTATGCGAGGGCGGGCGCGGAGTCAAGACGGGCTAGATCTTCAACACCTTCAACATCTTCAATCCTTTCATCCGCCCCATCGCCGGCGGCCAGACCCGTCTTTCGCCCTTTGCCCCCCACCCTCCCCACAACCCACAACCCGCAACCCATTACCCTCGTTCACCGTTGCAACACCCCACCTCGATCGGACGCGACCGCCGCCTCGATCTCGGCGCGGGTGGCGCAGAGGAAATCTCCGGGCATTGTGTGTTTGAGTGCCTGTGCGGCAGAGCCCAGTGCCAGTGCTCGGCCCAGGTCGTCGTGGTCGGCCACGTACCCGGCGATGAACCCGCCGGCGAACGCGTCACCACCGCCGAGTCGATCGACCACCTCGACCTCGCGCCACGCCCCTTCCACAATCTGCCCGTCGCGGCCGATCGCGATTGAGCCGAGTCGCAGCGAACGGCTGGCCCGGCCTTTCTTGCGCGAAAGCACCGTCACCGCCACCCCGAGCCGGCTGCGGGTCGCTTCCAGCACCTCGGCTTGGTCGCCGTCGATGGCGAAAAACGTGCGCAGCAAACCGCGGGAGGCGAAGAGGATATCGACGAGCGGAATGATTTCGAGGAAACTGGCGCGGGCATCCGATTCACTCCACAACTTGGAGCGGAAATTGAGATCGAAAGCGACCGGGACACCCGCCGCGTTGGCCGCGCGCATGGCCGCCATCGTCTCCGCCCGCGGCCCAGGCCCGACCGCGGGTGTGATCCCGGAGATGTGCAGGGCGCGGGCGCCGGCGAGGATGCGCACCCAATCGAAAGCGCCGGGGGCCATCCGCGCAAACGCGCTTCCGGCGCGGTCGTAATAGACCGCCGAGGGCCGCGGGTCGCTGGCTTCTTCCAGATAGTAAATCCCGGTCCGGCCCCCGCTTTCCGGAACCCATTGCACATGCGAGAGATCGACGCCCGCGCCACGCGCGCCGCGAGCGATGGCGCGCCCGAACGGAACATCGGGCAGCTGGGAGACCCAGGTCGCCGCGACGTCGAGGCAGGTCAGCGTCACCGCACTATTGAGCTCGGCGCCACCGACGGTCAGATTGAGCGAATCGGTACGCTCCAGCCGCTCATTGCCGGACGGGGTCATGCGCACCATCGCTTCGCCGAACGTCACCACGGGTCCTGGGTTTTCGGTCATGCTGTCTCCTCTCGCTGTTGGCTATTGGCCGTTGGTCGTTGGTCATTGGCTATTGGCTATTGGCTGTTGGTCGCTGGTCGTTGGTCGTTGGCTTTACGCCATTGTCTCCCGATTCATCCAATTCCCGATCATCTAGCCGTCTCGTCCAAAAGCCAATAGCCAGTAGCCAATAGCCAGTAGCCGCCCCCCCTTGACAAGTCGGCGCGAATTATCGACAACATGCACTACCGGTCGTAAGGCGCCGCGGCTGAGTCGCGGAGAAGGCGCTTCCGGGCCGCCCAACTGGGGGTGGACCCTGTAGTCGAGCATGGGAGGAACGCCGCAATGGCGCGCGTCATTTTCCAGAATGTCACCAAGATGTATGGTGGCAACCCAACCCCGGCGGTTAACGATCTGAGCATGGAAGTCGAGGATCAGGAGTTCCTGGTGCTCGTCGGTCCCTCGGGGTGTGGCAAGAGTACCGCGATGCGCATGGTCGCGGGGCTGGAGGAGATCAGTGGCGGCCAGATCGTCATCGGCGATCGCGTCGTCAACGATCTGCCACCGAAGGACCGCGACGTGGCGATGGTCTTCCAGAGCTACGCGCTCTACCCGCACATGTCGGTCTACGACAATCTGGCCTATCCCCTGAAGCTGCGCAAAGTACCCAAGGTGGAGCGCGACGAGCGGGTCCGCGAGGCGGCGCGCACCCTCGATATCGAGCAGTTTCTGGACCGCAAACCGAAGGCGCTTTCCGGTGGGCAGCGGCAGCGGGTGGCCCTCGGCCGCGCCATCGTCCGCAACGCCGACGTCTTCCTGATGGACGAGCCGCTCTCCAACCTCGACGCCAAGTTGCGCGTCCAGACGCGGGCGGAGCTGATCAAGCTGCACGACCGGGTCAACACCACCACGATCTACGTCACCCACGACCAGGTCGAGGCGATGACAATGGGTGACCGCATCGCGGTCATGAGTCTCGGTCTGCTGCAGCAGCTTGATACCCCGCAGAACCTGTACGACACCCCGGCCAACAAGTTCGTGGCGGGCTTCATTGGCTCGCCGTCGATGAACTTCGTCGATGTGCAACTGGAGTCTCGCGACGGCAAGATCTACGCCAACGCTCCGGGGTTCATGATGCAAGCGC
>JACCXM010000190.1 GCA_013697005.1 Chloroflexia bacterium
CGCCGCCTACCGGTTGGACCAGCCGCTTTTCACGCAGTACCGGCTGTGGGTCGCTGACCTCCTGCAAGGCAACCTCGGGCGGTCATACCGGCAGCGAACCGCGGTAACCACTCTCATCGCCGAGCGGTTGCCGCTGACCGCGAAACTGTCGGGGTTTTCTTTTCTCCTGGCGTTGATCGTCGCTATGCCGCTCGGAATCCTGGCCGCGGTGCACCGCAACACCTGGATTGACGTCGCGGCGACGATGTTCGCCGTGCTCGTCGCCTCATCGCCAGTCTTTTTCACCGGAATCTTGCTGATTCTGATCTTTTCCTTTCGCCTCGGCTGGCTGCCGGCGCTCGGCGCCGGGGACGGTGGTCTCGATACCATCAGGCATCTGTTTCTCCCATCGCTCACGCTGGGGTTATCGCTCGCCGCGATCACGACCCGGATCACCCGTTCTTCGATGGTGGAGGCGCTGACGCAGGACTACATCGAGACCGCCCGCGCCAAAGGACTGCCGGCAAGAACGGTCATTCTGAAACATGCCTTCCGTAACGCCCTGGTGCCGGTGGTGACGGTATTCGGACTCCTGTTCGGATTTCTCATCGTCGGCACCGTTCTGGTTGAGCACACGTTCGGTCTCGGCGGTCTGGGATCGCTCTTGATTGATGCCGTTCAGGTGCGCGACTACCCGGTCGTGCAGGGGGCCACGGTCTTCATCGCGGCCCTTTTCATACTAATCAATCTGGTGGTCGATGTGCTCTACGCCATCATCGATCCCCGCGTTCGCGTCGGCGGAAAGGGATGACGTGGCGGCCGAGGTAGCGCAGCTCTCCATTCCCCAGCCGAAGGATTTCGTCCATTCCCCGTGGTCAATGTTCTGGTGGCGCATCCGGCATAACCAGAAGGCCATGATTGGCGGCGCGATCGTCGTCTTTCTGCTCGCCGTCACCCTGTTTGCCCCGCTCATTACGCCGAAAGATCCGAACGATGGCGAACTGGCGGATAGTTTGGCGTCCCCCGGACAGGGGTATGTGCTTGGCGCCGACAAGAATGGCCGCGACGTGCTTAGCCGGCTTATTTTCGGCACCCGCACCGCACTCGGCGGCGCGGTTCTGATCGTCGCCATTTCCGAGATTATCGGAGTGCCGATCGGCGTCTGGGCTGCCTATCGTGGTGGTTGGGTCGATGAAACCGTGACGCGCATCTGGGACATGTTGCTCTCCTTCCCGCCACTGCTGCTCGCGTTCGCGGTGGTCGCGGCATTCGGCCCAGGACTGGAAAAAGCCGCCGTCGCGCTCGGCATCTTGTACGTCCCGTTTATCGCCCGCGTCGTGCGCAGTGTGACGCTGGTTCAAAAGGAGATGGCCTACACGGAGGCCGCGCGCGCGCTGGGGTATGGCCAGGGCCGGGTCATATTCCGCCATATCCTGCCCAATTGCATCTCACCCATCATCGTTATCTCGTCGATTGATATCGCGTACGCGCTGCTCGATCTGGCGGCGCTTTCCTATCTTGGTCTCGGGGTGCAGCCACCCACGGCGGACTGGGGAACCATGCTCTCGGAAGGGCAACTGGTGCTCCTCACCTCGCCTCACCTCGCGCTCGCCGCCGGTCTCGCCATCGTGCTGGCGGTCCTTGGCTTCAACCTCCTCGGCGACGGACTGCGCGATGTGCTCGATCCGCGGCAAGCGCAACGATGAGCGAGACGGCGCTGCTCAGGATCGAAGACCTGCGCATCTCGTTCTCGACCCGAACGGCCGATGTGCGGGCGGTCGACGGAGTCGACCTGGACATTCGCGCTGGCGAGGTCCTCGGATTGGTCGGTGAATCGGGGTCGGGCAAGAGCGTCACGGCGCGCTCGGTCATGCGGCTGGTGCCGATGCCCCCCGGCAAGCTCGTCTCCGGCCGCATCCTGTTCCACGGCGATGACCTGGCCTCACTCCCCGAACGGGATATGGAGGATCTCCGGGGCAGCAAGATTTCCATGATCTTCCAAGACCCGATGACGTTTCTCAATCCGCTGTACACCGCCGGCGAGCAGGTCAGCGAGGCAATCCGCCGCCACCAGGCACTTGACCGCAGCGGCGCCAGAGACGAGACGATTCGATTGTTTCAGGAGGTCGGCATCCCGAGTCCCGAGCTGCGCTACTACGCCTATCCCCACCAGCTTTCCGGCGGTCTGCGGCAGCGGGTAATGATCGCCATGGCGCTATCGTCGCGGCCGGAGCTCTTGATCGCGGATGAACCGACGACCGCGCTCGATGTGACGATTCAGGCGCAAATCCTCGCCCTGCTGGGCGACTTGCAGCAGGAATACGGAATGAGCATCCTGCTCATCACGCACGATCTGGGTGTCGTCGCCGAAATGTGCGATCGCGTCGCGGTCATGTACGCCGGCCGGATAGTCGAGCGGGCGCCAATCGACGCGCTTTTCGACGATCCCGAGCATCCCTATAGCCTCGGTCTGATGAATGCCATCCCCCGTCCCGATCTCCCCGATCTGGCGCCGCAACCGATCGACGGCTTGCCACCCGACATGGCGCATCCACCGTCCGGTTGTCCGTTCCATCCGCGCTGTCCGTATTGCGAGCCGATCTGTAGCGAGGTTGTCCCTGTCATGCGCGCGGTCGCGCCTGGGCACGAAACGGCGTGCCATTTCGCGGGGGTGAAGCCGTTCAAGGCGCTGGCGCCGATCATGGCAACCACGGCGCGCCGGTGAGCCATTCCTCCGTCACCAACGATGCCCCGCTGCTCGAAGTGCGGAATCTCGTCAAGCACTTTCCGATCGGGCGCACCTGGGGAGATGCGTTGCGCCGGGCGGCTCCGCGCGCAATTCGCGCGGTCGACGGGATCAGCTTCAGCGTGGACACCGGGGAAACGCTCGCTCTCGTCGGTGAGAGCGGGTGTGGCAAGACGACGACGGGGCGGTGCGTCCTGTTCTTGCAGCAGCCGACATCCGGCGAAGTCATTGTCAAGGGCGACCTCGTCGATCCCGCCGACGACGCGGCCATGCGCCAGCGGCGCAAACAGCTCCAGATCGTGTTTCAGGATCCCAATTCTTCGTTGAACCCACGTATGACGATCGGTCAGACCTTGGGCGAGGCTCTGGTCTTTCACAAGATGATCGAGAGCCGCCAGCGCGAGCTGGCCGTCGACGAACTGCTGGAAACCGTCGGTCTCAGCGGCCGCCAATCTGGGCGGTATCCAAACGAGCTGTCGGGCGGTCAGCGGCAGCGGGTCGGTATCGCGCGGGCGCTGGCGGTCAACCCGGAGCTTATCGTGGCGGACGAGCCGGTCAGCGCGCTCGATGTCTCCGTGCGCGCGCAAATTCTGCAGTTATTGGAGCGGCTGCGAGACGAGCGGGGACTCGCCTACCTGTTTATCAGCCACGATCTCGGGGTCGTGCGCCATATCGCGGACGCGGTGGCGGTCATGTATCTCGGGGTCATCGTCGAGCGGGCGCCGACGGCTGCCCTCTACGAGCGGCCGCTCCATCCCTACACTCGCGCGCTGTTGGCCGCTGCCCCCGTCCCCAATCCGCGCTTGCGCCGCAAGCGAGTGCCACTTCTTGGCGACCCGCCGAGTCCGCTGGCGCCTCCTTCCGGATGCCGGTTTCGGACTCGTTGCCCGTATGCCGCGGAGCGTTGTGCATCGGAAGTCCCTTCCCTCCGGGAACTGGAGACAGGGCACTGGGTGGCATGCCATTTTGCCGAGGATTTGCGCTCGGACATCCGGCTCACCTCGAAGGTGTGAGTTCCCCCTCACGCTGGCTTTGCTATGATCGTCAATAGCATGCCCGGCCCCGGTCCGCGCCGCGGGTCGGTCCGGGGCGGGATGGTGTTGCGCGACCGTGAAAATTGCCCTGGTCTCACCCTACGATACGGCCCATCCAGGCGGGGTGTTCGAACATATCGGACACCTGCGTGGAGAATTTTCGCGACTCGGGCACGATGTCACCGTCCTGGCGCCGCGGGGCCGCAAAGGCGGTCTGGAGATTCGCCACGGGTTTTACGGTATTGGCCGCACCGTTCCGATTCCCGCCAATGGCAGTACGGTCCGTGTCACATTCGACGTCACGCTGTACAACGCGGTCAAATCCCTTCTCCGCCACGAACAGTTCGACATCATCCACCTGCATGAGCCACTCATCCCGGTGCTGCCGTATCTGGTTCTCCTCAATTCCCGGTCGGTCAACGTTGCGACGTTTCATGCCTTCCGCGCGTCAAGTCCGTGGTATACGGCCTTCAAGCCATACATGACGTTCATGACCTCACGGCTCGATGCGCGCATCGCCGTATCGGAGCCGGCCCGCACCTTCGTCAGCCAATACTTCCATGGACCATACGACATCGTCCCCAATGGGATCGACGTCCAGCGTTTTCGTGAAGTCGAGCCGTATGCGTGGGCCGGCGATGGCATCCCGCGCATTTTGTTCGTCGGCCGGTTCAATGAGCCGCGCAAGGGATTCAAATATCTCTTGCGCGCGATGCCTTACGTGCATCAGCAGTTTCCCGAGGCGCGGCTGGTCGTCGTCGGTGGCGGCAATCGCGACCGATTCGACGGGCTGATGGAGCGCTATGGGATCCGCAACGTCGACTACGTCGGTCTCGCCTCGCCGGAAGAGCTGCCCCGCTACTACGCGAGCTGCGATCTGTTTTGTGCGCCCTCGACCTCAGGTGAGAGCTTCGGCATCGTCCTGCTGGAGGCGATGGCATCCGCCCGGCCGGTGATCGCGGGCGACATTCCGGGATATCGCAGCGTCATGACCAATGGCAAAGAGGGGCTGCTCGTGCCACCGAAAAATCCTCATGCCCTGGCATTGGCGATCGTCCGCGTTCTTGCCGATGCCCAGCTTCGCGCCCGTCTCTCCGCCAGCGGGCAGACCACGGCCAGTCAGTATGACTGGCCGGAAATCGCCTCCCGCGTTCTGGCCATTTATGACCAAGCGATTCGCACTTCGACGAGTTCTCAGCTGAGCAGTGTGGTGTGAAGGACGTCGGCGTGTGATCTCGGAATTGATTGGAGCCCGGATCAGAACCTACACGCTGCGTCTGGGCGAAATGCTGGCGCGCAGGGGTTTGACTCCGAATGCACTGACGGCGATCGGACTGATGCTCAATCTCGTCGTGGCGGCGATCATCGCCAGCGGCCATCTTGTCGCCGGTGGAGTGCTCCTGCTCCTCGCCAGTGGGTTTGACATGCTCGACGGCGCCGTTGCGCGGGCCTCTGGCACGGTCACGAAGTTTGGCGGGTTTCTCGATTCCACCCTCGACCGCTACTCGGAAGCGGTCGTGCTTGGCGGCGTTTTGCTGTACATCCTAGGCACCGAAGACTACTGGCTTGGCTCCCTGCTCGTGCTCACCGCGACGGTAGGCTCACTTATGATCAGCTACGCGCGGGCGCGGGCCGAGGCCGCCGGATTCAGAGCCTCCGTCGGGTTGCTGGCGCGGCCGGAACGCGTCGTCGTTCTTGCCGTGGGTCTGCTCATAGGTCAGGTGATTCCCGCCCTCGTTATTCTGGCGGTTGGCACCCAGCTCACCGTCATCACCCGTATGGCGCACGTATGGCGCCTCTCGCATCCGGCTGAACCGGGCGCGAGCTGATCGATGTCGGACTATCAGGTAAACCGTCAAGAAGATCCGGTCGCGACTCAGACCGAGTTCGACAATGATGCGACCGTGCTCACCAGCCCGGCGGATGTCGCATCCGCGGGACGGTCTTGCATGGCGATACTCCTACTCTTCGCTGCCATCCTGCTCCTGCTGGGCGTCTGGATCGTGTATCGCTCGGTCGGCGGCGGGCAATAGCGCCAGCGGCGTCTGCCGGTCGCTGGCGCGATGCTATGATCGCCCCAGGTAAGAACATGCAGCGATAGGAGGACCATCACATGGCAGGATTCGCGGACGGTTCCATCGGCGTGGAACACACGGAATTGCATGTCGCGGCTGCGCAGATGAACTCCGGCGCCGACAAGGATCAGAATATCGCGAGCGCCCTCGCGCTCATCGATCGGGCCGCGGCCGGCGGCGCACGCATGGTGGCTTTGCCCGAAGTCTGGGCATATCTCGGCCCCGATGAGGGCAACAGGGATAGTGCCGAGAGCATTCCCGGTTCGATCACCGAGCTGCTGGCGGAGCGGGCGCGACGCCACGACATCTACATCCACGGCGGCAGCATCCTTGAAACGCGGTCCGGTGATCCGGGTCTGTACAACACCGCCTTCGTTATCGCCCCCCACGGCGACATCATTGCCAGATACAGCAAGATTCACATGTTCGACGTCGATCTGGATGGAGTGGCGCAGTACCAGGAATCGGCGACCGTGACCCCTGGCGAGGAGATCGTCCTCACCGAGATCGACGGCATTCCGTTTGGTTTAGCGATCTGCTATGACTTGCGATTCCCCGAGCTCTTTCGCATCCTGGCCCTGCGCGGGGCGCAGGCGGTAGTGCTGCCGGCAGCGTTCACGCTGACGACCGGCAAAGATCATTGGGAAACGCTGATCCGCGCCCGCGCCATCGAGAACCAGTATTTCATGATTGCTCCGGCGCAGTGGGGACAGCATCCACCAGGGAATTGGAGCTACGGCCGCTCGCTGGTGGTCGACCCATGGGGCACGGTTCTGGCCACGGCCAGCGATGGCGTCGGCGTCGCCGCCGCCATCATCGAGCCTGCACGCGTTTCAGCGGTGCGCCGTCAGGTTCCATCATTGGCCAACCGGCGTCCAGGGGCTTACCTGTGGCCAGAGGAAGCAACCGCTCTCGCGGCCGGACGGGGCATAGTCTGACGCGGCCAGGTAATGTAGCGCGACCGGTGAGCAAATCACTATTCGCGCTGTCGGCGGTCGTTTTGCTCGCGGGATGTACGACGAGCAGTCAGCCGCCGACTTCAGTCCCCGTGCCGACCCTTGCCGTGGTGACGGCGACGCCGGGCCCGCCGCCGGCGCCCACACCGCGTGCGCAACAGCGTTACATCGTGCGCGAAGGCGATACGCTTTCGGGAATCGCGGCCCAATTCGGGGTCGCGGAAGATGCCATTCTCGATGAGAATCCACTCTCCGACCCGGATCGGCTCCTTGTTGGGCAAGAGCTGGTGATTCCCCCGGCGGCGCCGTAGCGGGGCCACCTGAGGTGAGGCTACCGCTGTCGGGCCTACCCGGCTTGATTTGTGAAAGTGGCCGTGTTACCGTTTATGCAACGTCGTGCGAAGCGGCGTTGACTCCAGGACCGACCAGGGTAAAGGAGGTGATGCCCATGAGTAGTCACGGTACAGAGGGCATCACGGTGGAGGCCGCTCGCCGCTAAGGCACGGCTGCCGTGATGCCACGGAACGGAGGCCGGACAATGTCCGGCCTCCGTTTTTTGCGTCTTGCCGCGAGGCCAGGATCGCTCCGATCCCGGCCTCGATCGCATTATTCTTCTGTCGCCTCGGCTGCGTCAGATTCCGCGGCCGCGGCCGTCTCCTCGGCTTCTTCCGCGCCCTCAGCCGCTTCCGCCTCCGGCTCCTGGTAGACCGCTTCGATCAGCACGAGCAGCTCGTCCGCGTCGGTGATCGCCGTAATCTCCGCCGGCAGTGTTAGGTCGCCAACCCGAATTGCATCACCCGGTTGCTGGAGCATGGAGACATCGACGTCGATCTGATGCGGGATCAGCGCCGGAAGAGCCTCGACCTCGATCTCCGTCCGCGACTCGGTCAGCACTCCAGTCGCGATCTGGACCGGATTGTGAAGCACCAATGGCACCATCGCCCGGACCGGCATGAGCAGGTTGGGTGCGAAAAAATCGACATGCACCGGCTGACGGCGGACTGGATCCTGTTGCACGTCGCGAATGAAGACCGATTGGCTGCCGTCCTCCCAGGTGAGGTCGAACAACGTCGAGTGGCCATTGCTCTGATAGAACTTCAGGAAATCGCGGGAGTCGACGCTGACCGGAACGGTCCCCTCGACCACCGGCCCGTACACGATTCCCGGGACGCGCCCTTCGCGCCGCATCCGCTTCACTTTCTTGCCAAGCACCGTGCGCCGTTGCGCCTCGAATGTGCGGTTCGCCATCACTCATACCTGCTCGTGAATCCGCTCACCCGCCGCTCTCATTGGGTCACGGAGCAAAAAAAACCGGGAGGTCGGGACCGACTCAGCCCGGAAGCGCGATTTTGCATGCTACCACAATGTTTCAGGGTGATGCGGTTTTAGCCGCCTGTCTTGCTTGCTTGACGCTCATCACCGGGGACCGTACTATCAGCCGAATCTTCCAGAACACCGCTCAAGGAGGTCGCCGGTTGGGACGCTACCTGATTCGCCGGGCGGTCATCTCGATCGTGACCCTCATCACCATCAGTATGGTGGTCTACGGCATCCTGGCGATCGCTCCGGGCGATCCCCTCTCTGGTTTCGCCAACAACCCGAACGTCCCCCCGGAGCTCCGTGAGCGTATCCGCCAGACAATGGGTCTCGACGATCCCATTCACGTTCAATATCTGCGTTGGGCCAAGGCGTACGTCCAGGGTGATTGGCTGCAGTCCTATTCGGCCAAGATTCCCGTGCGCGACTATGTCATGTCCCGGCTGCCGACCACCCTGATGATCTCCGGGTCGGCGTTTCTGCTGAGCATGATCGTCGCCATCCCGATCGGCGTCCTCTCGGCGATCAAGCAGTATTCGCTCTTCGACCAATCCGCCTCGACGTTCGCTTTCCTCGGATTCAGTATCCCGACGTTCTTTTCCGGTCTCCTGTTGATCCTCGTCTTCAGCGTCTATCTCGATTGGCTGCCATTCGTCTATGACAGCCAGGTGACCGGATTCTGGCCGAACGTCAAACAGTCGATCATGCCGATTGCCGTGCTGGGTCTCGCCGGCGCCGCGCAGCTGATGCGTTTCGTGCGCGCCTCGATGCTGGAGACGATCAGCCAGGATTACGTGCGCACCGCGCGCGCCAAAGGTCTGCGTGAATCCCCGGTCATCGTGCTGCACGCCATGCGCAACGCGCTGATTCCGGTGGTCACGGTGCTGGCGCTGCAGGTTCCCGAGCTATTCGGCGGCGCCATCATCACCGAGCAAATCTTCCGTATCCCAGGGATTGGGCGTGCCCTCATTGACGGCATCTACAGCAAAGACGTCCCGGTCGTCATGGCTATCACCTTTGGCATCGCCGTCCTGGTTGTCGTCTTCAACGTCATTGCCGATATCCTGTATGCCGCGCTCGATCCCCGCATTCGATACTCGTAGACAGACCCGTTGTTCAGCTCGGTCGGCGTAGCGCCGGGCAGTGGATGCTGTGGAGGCCCGGTATGACGCACGGCGCGAATCTGGAGATCACCAGCGCACCTGCTGGCACCTCCCCCAGCGCCAGTGAGCATGGCGCAAATCGCGTCGCGGAGCTGGCCCTCCCTGGGCTTCCAGTCCGCGATCTCCGGGTCAAAGAGCAGCGCTCATTGTGGGGAAACGCCTGGCGTCAGTTCCGCAAACACAAGCTCGCCATGGTGGGACTCGTTCTGTTCGTTTTCATGCTTCTCGCCACGTTTGTCGGTTCGCCGCTCTACCCTCAGGATATAGATACCATCGATTTCATGGTGAGCGACACGGGCGTCTCCTGGGCCCATCCCTTTGGCGCCGACTCGCTGGGACGAGACATTCTCGCCAGAATCCTGTGGGGCGGCCGCATTTCGCTCGCCGTGGGGATCGTCGCGGCACTCGTCTCAATTCTACTGGGAACGGCGATTGGCGCCATCGCGGGGTTCTTCGGCGGCGTCACCGACACCCTCCTCATGCGCTTTACGGATTTGTTCATCTCCCTGCCCCAAGTGCCCCTGTTGTTGGTGATCAGCTTTCTCTATCGCGACGCGTTCTACGGCTTCTTCGAGGATCGCACCGGGACCGGCGTGACCGGCATTTTCGTGCTGATCGTTCTGGTGATCGGCGTTTTGAGCTGGATGCCGACCGCCCGCCTCGTCCGGGCGAGTTTTCTGGCAACTAAACAGAAAGAATTCGTCGAGGCCGCGGAATCCATGGGCGCGACGCGCAGCTCGCAGATATTCCGGCATATTCTGCCCAATGTTCTCAGTCCCATTATTGTGGCGGCAACCCTCGGCGTCGGCGCCGCGATCATCACCGAGTCCGCGCTCTCGTTTCTGGGACTCGGGTTCCCATCCAACGTGCCGACCTGGGGCAGCATGTTGTTGGAGGCCAAAGATCGGCTCGAGATCGCGCCCCATGAGGCATTGTTTCCCGGGATGATGATTTTTCTTACCGTGCTCTCTATCAACTACGTTGGCGATGGACTGCGCGACGCGCTCGATCCGCGGAAAACGTCGTGATGAAGCCAGGCATCGTGACGGCCGTGGCCATTGCATGACTGATCATGGTTCGGACTCAGCGCTGTTCACCTGGAAAGATTTCAGCCGATTCGTGCAGGTGGCGCCTGTCGCGCGCGGCTGGCTGGTCCTCTGGGGACACTATCGGGAAATGGGCCGGGTCCGCGAGTTGCGGGGGAACCGCACCTATGCCGATCTGACCGGCGTGCGGCGGCGCGTTGCGGATTCGGTATTCGAGCTGACGCGGGATCAAGCACTCGTCACCGAAGCGCTGGTGCGGTTCGACCATACCCCGTTTCCTACCCTCTCCCGCGACCCGCAACCAACTTCCCTGTAGCACGACGACCCGATCGCCTCCTCCATGACGTCCTCGTCAACAACCATTATCGTAGTTGGGAGTGGATTCGGCGGACTCGCGGCCGCGATCAGACTCGCGGCTCGCGGCCATGAGGTAACGCTGCTCGAGAAACGCGATCAGCCGGGTGGCCGCGCCTATGTCTATCACCGCGACGGGTTTACCTTTGACGGCGGTCCGACGGTGATTACCGCTCCATGGTTGATCGAAGACCTGTTCCGGCTCGCCGGACACTCACTCGAATCTCAACTGGAGCTCATCCCTCTCGACCCGTTCTATCGCATCTTCTTTCCCGATGGCTCGCGGTTCGATTACAACGGCGACTCGGAGGCGATGGAGCGCGAAGTGCGACGTCTGAGCGATGTTCCCGGTGACCCTGCTGGGTATCGCGACTTCGTGCGTCACACCGCGCCAATTTTTGCCAAAGGATTCACCGAATTAGCGGATAAGCCATTCCTTCGTTTCGTGGACATGGTGCGTATCGCTCCGGATCTGGCCCGGTTGGGCAGCTACCGCTCGGTGTATGGCTACGTTTCCCGCTTCGTCACGAATGAGCGCTTGCGGCAGGTATTGTCATTTCACCCACTGCTCGTCGGCGGCAACCCATTCCAGACCACCAGCATTTACACCCTGATTCACTATCTCGAACGCGAATGGGGGATCTGGTTCGCACGAGGGGGCACTGGCGCAATCGTCGACGCGCTAGTGAAGTGCTTCACCGATCTCGGTGGCGCGCTTCGGCTCAGTTCGGAAGCCACCGAAATCACCGTTCGCAACGGGTTGGCCAACGGGGTGAGGTTGAGTGATGGTCACTGGTTCCCGGCCGAAATCGTCGTCTGCAACGCGGATGTCGCCGGCGCCTACCGGACCCTGCTCCCGCCTCGATCGCAACGAACTTACTCCGGTCGCCGTCTCTCCCGGATGCGCCACTCGATGTCGCTCGTCGTCATCTACTTCGGCACCGACCGCGTCTACCGGGGCCAGGATGGCCCCCGGTTGGCCCACCACAACATCATTCTCGGTCCTCGCTACCGGGAGCTCCTGGGTGAGATCTTCTCCGGCGCCCGCCTTCCCGATGATCTCTCGCTCTACCTCCACCTGCCCACCCTGACAGACCCATCGCTGGCGCCGGCGGGAAGCGATGCGTTCTACGTTCTCGCGCCGGTGCCGCATCTCGGCGCGCCCATCGACTGGGCCCGCGCCGCCCGCCCGTTTCGCGATCGCGTCATGCGCTTCCTGGAAGATCACTATCTCCCGCATCTGGCCGAACACATCGTCGTCGAGCACATGATCGATCCGCGCCACTTTCGCGACGATCTGAACTCTTATCTTGGGTCGGCATTCGCTTTTGAACCGATCCTCACGCAGTCCGCGTGGTTCCGGCCGCACAATCGTGCCGACGATCTGCCGAATCTTTACTTCGTCGGAGCTGGCACTCATCCCGGCGCCGGACTGCCCGGCGTCCTCACCTCGGCCAAGATAGCCGATGATCTAATCGCCGCGACGATCCGCTAGGCGCCAGGTTTCACGAAGCTGGCTGTTGTCCGTGCGAGAATCATGCCGGCGTGGTGCTGAAGGCGGTGGTAGAGCACAGCGAATGGCCCGGATTAGTTCTGGAGCGTGAGGATTGCGGCGGTGGATGAACGAGGTTCGCAGCCAGAACCGGGCAAGCTGACGGCATTCGACATCCGGGCGCGCAAGGGCGGTCCGAAACTCAGCATGCTTTCGCTTTACGATTTTCCCTTCGCGCGGATCGCCGCGGAGGCTGGTCTCGACATCATCCTCGTCGGTGACTCGCTGGGCATGGTGATCCAGGGGCACGACTCGACGGTCCCGGTTACGCTCGACGACGTGGTGTATCACAGCAAAGCCGTCCGCCGCGGCGCGCCAAAGACCCACATCGTCGCCGATCTGCCGTTTTTGACCTATCACATCGACTCGGGCCGCGCCGTCGAAAACGCCGGTCGCCTCATGCAGGAGGGCAATGCCGATTCGGTGAAACTCGAGGGCGGTGAGGAGGTGGCCGAGCGAATCGCGGCGTTGACCCGCGCTGGCATCCCGGTGATGGGACACATCGGGTTGACGCCGCAGTCGGCGGGTGCCCTGGGGGGGTTGACGGTCCAGGGCCGTGATATCGCATCGGCGCGAAAAATCCTGGCCGATGCCCTGGCTGTCACCGAAGCTGGCGCGTTTGCCATGGTGGTCGAAATCGTACCTACTGAGCTGGCAGAGGCGATCACGGCATCTGTCGCGGTTCCCACGATCGGGATCGGCGCCGGGCCGTTCTGCGATGGTCAGGTGCTGCTTGCCCACGACATGTTGGGTCTGCAAGAACGGATCATCGGCCGCTTCGCCAAGGTTTACGCGGAAATCGGAGACGATATTCGCAAGGCGTTCGTGACATTCGGGAATGATGTCCGGTCAGGCGCTTTTCCCGATGAGGGGCAGTCCTATCCGATGGCGCCTGACGTTGTCGCGCAGATTCGGGAGCGCCAAACCTGACGCCCGCCAGGCGTCATTAGTTGGCCGAGAATCGGGTCCCCGGTTGATCCAAAGTGGCCCCACCGATACCCGTCGCCAAGAGCAATTCACGATCCCGGCGGATCGCGGCCAGCAAATCCTCGAGAAGCCGCGTGGGATTTGCCGTTTCCAGGAGACGCTGTCGTTGCGTCGTGTCGAACGGCATCATCGCGCAAATCGCATAGGCGGTCGCCACCGGATCGACGGCAGGATCAGTCCGCTCGATGACCAGATCGGCGGTTCGCTCCAGGGCGTCCAGGTACGCGTTGAAGGCTTCTCGCACCTGAGCAGCGAGTTGTGTCGTCTCGACCACGGACTCGTGGGGGTGACTATCCGTCTCGATCCAGTCGATCGTCCCGGTCAGGTAGCCCTCGTCCCAATGACCGGAAAGCAGACGAAACCGGCGCCCGCCGCGCACCGCGAGGTCAACCCGCCCATCGGCGTAGCGAACGGCTTTGAGCAACGATGCCGCGGTGCCCACGGAATAGACCTCTGGCTGATCCCCGACCTCGCGGCCAGAAAGCGTCAGCACGACGCCGAAGATCGGATCGTCGTCCGCATGGCGCGCAAACATCATGCGATAGCGCTGCTCGAAAATCTGCAACGGCAATATCATTCCCGGAAACAACACGGTTCCCAGCGGAAAGAGCGGAAGAATGTCGGACACAAAATCACCTCCTGGCGGCAGAGGCGCCGCGGGAGCAAGGGTGGGTTGCGCGCTGGTGGGTGTCAAACGGCCAGGCTACGGATGGTCTTTTCTGGCAGGTCCGTCTCCCTCCGTTTGTCCCCGCCACCACCGGCGCACTATCATCGAGGATATGAAAACACCACCCGCGGCGCGCCCGCGCGCACTTACCCGCTTCGTCCTGGTTGCCTCGATATTCCTGGCGGCAGCCATTGCCCCGTTGACGGGGCTCGCACCTGTAGCCGCGCAAGACTCCGTAGCGACACCGGCCCAGGGTGAGCTCGTCGTCATCGAAGCGGAGGCCAGGATCGACGACTCCGATCCCACTGGTCTGCAAGAGCTACGGCTGGCGGGCACCACCATCGATCCAGTTCCGCTCGATCCAGCCGTTGCGCGCGATGTCAACTCGGCCTTCATGACCCGCCAGGTATTCCGCGGCTTGACACGATTCGATGAGAATCTGGAGCCCGTTCCGGAGTTGGCGCAACGGATCGAAATCAGCGCCGATGGCCGCACCTACCGTTTCCGGCTCCATCCTGATGCCAGATTTGCCGATGGCTCGCCCATTGCCGCACAGGACGTCGTCTTTTCGCTGACCCGCGCCCTGCGCCCGGAAACCGCCGCCGCGGCCGGTGCCGCGCTCGCCGGTCCCTCCTATCTCGCCGATATTGCCGGCGCTGATGCGGTGATTCGTGGTGACTCTCGCGAGTTGGCGGGGATTCAGGCGATCGACGACACCACGGTCGAGTTTCGGCTCGACGAACCACAGTCCACATTCCTGATGAAGCTCGCCTCCGCCCCGGCCGCGATTGTCGATCCTGACGACGTGGCGCGGGGTGGTGAGTGGTGGCGCGACCCGAACGCTTCCGGGCCGTTCGTGATCGAATCCTGGGAGCCCGAAGTCGAATTGCGGCTCGCTGGCAATCCCCAGTACGTGGGTGGCAAACCGGATTTAGAACGAATCATTTTTCGGTTGGGGCCGAGCGCGGCCAATGCCTTCAATCTGTATCAAGCCGATGAGATCGATGTCGCGACGGTGCCGATTCCCGCCATCGAGTGGGTCTCCGACCCCGCGAGCCCTCTCCAGGCAGAGCTCGATGTCTCGCCCATTTTCTCGACATCCTATCTCGCATTTCGTGAAGACGTGGCGCCGATGGATGACCCAGAGATTCGCCGCGCCGTGATGCTCGCGTTTCCACGGTGGAAAGTGGCGGAAATCCTCCTCAGCGGGCGCCAGGAGACGGCCCATGGGTTGATTCCGCCAGGCACGCTTAGCCGCGATTGGCCCGATGTCGCGCCTGAACAGGATCTCGACGCGGCGCGAGAAGCCATCGCGAGCTCGTCCTACGGCAGCGCTGCGCGCGTGCCTCCCATCCGCATCTATGGCGCCAGTCCCTTTGGTTCCGAGGCATTGCGTGAGGTGCTGGAGCGCGAGCTTGGTTTGACCGTCGAGGTGCTCGACGTTCACTGGCCCCAGTTCAACCAGGGATTGGCGGAGCGCTCATTTCCTGCCTACGAGCTGACATGGGTCGCCGATTTTCCGGACCCGGAGACGTTTCTTTGGAACCTCTTCGCCTCGGGGTCGCCGGACAACTATTCCGAGTATGCGAATCCAGAGTTTGACGCTCTCCTCACCGCGGCCGCGGCAACGCTGGATCCCGATGTTCGCGCGGACCTTTACACAGATGCCGAGGCACTCCTTATTGCCGACAATGTGCTCCTGCCGCTGGCCCACGATGTCCGCTACACCTTGAAGAAGCCCTGGGTGCAAGGACTCGATATCACTCCACTCGGTCTGCTCTATTTGGAAACGGTCTGGGTGCAACGTTAGATGGCAACGTCGCTCGCGCCGGCGTTCGCGCCTGGCATTCCCTCACTCACGATCCTCACGCTCCAACCGGACGACGTCGAGCATCTGCGGTTGCCGGGCAAACGGAGCAGCGAAGAGATGAGGAACGTTCTCGCGGAGCATTGGGGTCGATCGGTCTGGACCCCGTCGACCCTGGAATATGCCCTGCTCCGGCCCTGGCGGAACCGGCCGGAAATCGCGAGCATCGACGAGCTCGTGGCGATCCGCCACACGGAACCGCTGCTGCAGGCGGCGTTCGAGCGCTGCGTCGCTCATGGTGACGAGCTGATGTTAGCGATCGAGCTCGAATCGGAACACGTTCGATCCCGCTTCGAGCGTGCCGGACTCGAGATGCTGGAAGAGGTCATCACGTTCGATGCCCAGATCCCACGATCGCTGCCCTCTCCCCCACGGGGCGTTCGGCTCGTTCCCATCGGTGTCCACGACGACACCCTGGTCGACTTGATCGCAGAGGTCGACGAAACCGCGTTCCCGTGGCTGTGGCGAAACAGTCGCACCGAATTCGATGTCTATCTGCGCACTCCCGGTGTCCAGGTTTCGTTGGTCGAGGAGCGGGGCGAGCCAGTTGGCTACGTCGGTCTCACCCTCTTCTCGGGCTGGGGACATCTCGATCGCATCGCCATCACGCCGTATCGGCAAGGGCGCGGGTTGGGGCGGGACGCGTTGGCGCTGGCCATCGCCGCTATGCGTCAGCGCGGAGCACGCCGCGTCGCCCTCAGCACCCAACGTCTCAATTGGCGCTCACAGCGTCTCTACGAGCGCTTCGGTTTCCACCGTACCTATGACCACGACTACCGGCTTTTCGGCCGTTGGTGCGACCTGAACCAGAGCGCCGCATATCAATCGCGCGAAACCAGCTACGCCTGACGCACCGTCGATCGCATCCGCCACGATAGAGGGGATCTCCCGCACGCATGGGCAGCAGCTTTGGAAAGATCTTTCGACTGACCACCTGGGGAGAGTCGCACGGACCGGCGCTCGGTGTCGTGGTAGAAGGAACCCCGGCGGGAATCAGCCTCACCGAGGCCGATATCCAGCGCCAGCTCGACCGGCGGCGCGTCGGGCAAAGCAAAGTTACCTCACCGCGGGGAGAAAAGGACCGGGCGGAAATCCTCTCCGGCGTGTTCGAGGAGATCACCACCGGCGCCCCGATATCGATGATTACCTACAACCATGACGTCGATTCATCGAAATACGAGGCGTTGCGCGACGTATTTCGCCCTGGCCACGCGGACTACACCTATTGGGCCAAATATGGACACCGCGATCACCGCGGTGGCGGGCGCTCCTCGGCACGGGAGACCTGGGGCCGCGTTGCCGCGGGCGCCATTGCCCGCAAGATTCTCGACGCGGCCGGTGTCGAAATCTACGGCTTCACGCGCGAGATCGGCGGGATCGAAATGCAGACATTCGATCGCGACGAGATCGAGCGCAACCTGGTGCGCTGCGCCGATCCCGTCGCCGCCGAGGCGATGACCGAGGCAATTCTGGCGGTCAAGGAGAATCACGATAGTCTCGGCGGCGTCGTCGAAGTACGGGCCATCAATGTGCCTCCCGGTCTGGGCGAACCGACGTTCGACCGCCTGGACGCCTTGATCGCCCAGGCCATGCTCTCGATCCCGGCGACGAAGGGCGTCGAGATTGGCGATGGCTTCGCCGCGGCGCGCGCTCGCGGCTCCGCGAACAACGATGCGTTTTACGCCGAAAACGGCCGCGTTCGCACCCGCAGCAATAACGCCGGCGGCACCCTGGGGGGCATCTCTTCGGGCGAAGAGATCATTGTCCGGGTGGCAATCAAACCAACATCATCGGTCGCCCGCGAACAGGAAACCGTCGACACGAATTTGGCGCCACGCACCATCCTGGTCGAGGGCCGCCACGATCCGTCCGTTGTGCCGCGCGCCGTACCGGTGGCCGAGGCGATGCTCGCGATCGTCCTTGCCGATCTCCTCCTCCAGAACCGGGCGGCGCGCATCTAGCCCGTATTCGTTAGCTCGGCGTGACCTCGGCGGTAACGATCAGACGCTCGCTGCTGTCATCGAAGGGGTCGAGGTCGTAGGAGCCATAGCGTTTCCATTCGACGAAACCGGCGATCTCGAGCAGGAGATCGAGCTCGGACGGAAGCACATAACGCATGGGGAAGCTGCTGCGCACCCGGCGTAGGAGCCCTTCTCGATCCACCCAGTCGTACCAGAGCTCGGTTTCGATGCGTTGCTCAGAGGCGAAGTGGCTTCGCGCCGCAAACCGGTCTACGGAGATGCCGTCCTCACGGCGCCAGGCGCCCTCGTGCTCAATCCGTCCGTCGAAACTGACCAGCAGCTCGGGACTCGGGTTGAGCGCGTCGACGACGAGCATCCCGCGCGGGTCGAGTGCCTGTCGCGCTGCGGTCAATACCGCTCGCTGTTCCGGCTGCGTCGGCAGATGCATGAGACCGTTCAGCGAGATGATGACGAGTCCGAACGGTCCACCCGCCGCCTCGGCGTCGCTCATCGCTGCTTCGGTGAGCGTCACCCGGTCAGAAAGCCCGGCATTCCGAAGGTTGCCGCTGGCGCGATCGAGCATGGGCCGCGAGCGGTCGATGCCGGTGACGCGGTGCCCGGCCGCCGCCAATGGTGCGAGGATCCTCCCCGTGCCGCATCCCAGCTCCAGAATGGGGTCGCCAATGACCTCCGCCAGTCGCAGATAGAGTTCGATATCGTCGGAAAAGCCGGCATGTTCGAGATCGTAGAGCTCGGGTAACCCGGCGTACGGATCATCAGACTCACTGGCGTCGTTGGCGGTCATCGTCGCGCAGCCCGCATCCCAATACGTCTCCGTCCGCGGTAGGCCAATGGCACGTAGCTCACCAGACACCGTTGACGCGCTTTCCGGCGGTTCCTATAGTGCGCGGATGGCAACGAAATCGCCCCCTCCAACTGCCGAAGCATCGCAGCGGCTCGGAAACCGCGTGGTCACCAGCAACCGCCGCGCATTCCACGAGTATGAGATTCTCGAGTCGGTCGAGGCCGGGATTGTGCTCACCGGCACCGAAATCAAATCGATTCGCGATGGGAGAGCGACCATTGCGGAAGCATATGCCCGGATCGACAATGGCGAGCTCTGGCTGATCGGCTCCAACGTCGCGCCGTACACCCACGGCAATCGATCCAATCACGAACCAGACCGGCCACGCAAGCTCCTCGTCCATCGTCGCGAGCTGGAGCGCCTCCGCTCCGCGGTCGAGCAGAAAGGACTCACCCTCGTGCCCCTCCGTCTCCATCTCAAGCAGGGTCGAGCGAAACTCGACGTCGGCGTGGCGCGCGGCAAACGGCTTTACGATAAGCGTATCGCGGAAGCAGACCGGCAGTCCCGGCGCGATGTCGATCGCGCCTTGCGCGAGCGCGGCTAGTCGGAAAGTTGAGGTCTCGGCTCCATGGTCGTGCACGTCGTGCTCATGCGCTTGCGGGCCGGCGTCTCTGCGGTGGAGCTCGATCGTCTTGCGGAACGTGTTCTCAATCTCGCGGAATCTATCGCCGGCAAGGACTCATGCATGATTGGCCCGAATGTGACGGAAGAACCGCTGTCACAGGAGTACGAATTCGGGTTTGTGGTGCGATTCGAGACTCGTGAGGCGTTGGCCGCCTACCACGCCGACCCCGCGCATGAAGGAGTCAGTCACGCCATTCAAGACCTTACCCAGACCGTGCTGGTGTTCGATATCGATTCATAGGCTCGACTTGGTCGCAACACTGCGCCGGATAAGTGTGGCGGCGAGTGCACCCGCGACGGCGGCGGCGAGCAGCATTGCCAGTGGCACGATGGCGGCGGTAGGTGGAGGCTCAGTCCGGATGCCGCCGTTGCGAAGGATCGCCCGGCCGATGCCAATCGCCAAATGCACCGGGAGATAGAGGGCCGGCGCCAGCAGCGCCCAGCCGCCGCTTTTGTCTCCAGCCGCAAGCACGACCGCGACGCCGGCAAAAGCGAAGGCGACAACCGCTTCGATAAGCCCCGCCGGTCGCACCACCGCGCCCAGGAGAAATCCGCTCCCGACTGCGACGACCCAGCCCAGCGCCGGGCGTTGCGCCGCGGGAACGGAAACCGCCAGAAGCACGCCGCATGCGACCCAGAGCACCGCGCCGATCGGATTGAGAATGCGGGCCGCCGCTCCACCGACGACGATTGCCAGTCCCACAATCGCGGCAGCCACAAAGAGTCCACCCGCCGCGGTGCGCCAGGTAACAACGTCACCGCGCACCATGCGCAATGGGCCGATTGTCATCCTCTCCCTCCACGGCGGCGCGCCGACCGCAACCTGCGGGGCGGCAAGGCGCGCGCATGCAGGCTGATATACTTGACCATTGTAGGCTCACGGTGATCTCGCCCTCGTAGCGCAATGGATAGAGCGTCTGGCTTCGGACCAGAAGGTTGGGGGTTCGAGTCCCTCCGAGGGTACCAACACCGTCTCACTCCGGGCAGAATCCACCCACGCAGAATCCGACGCCCTGTGGACAAACGACACCACACGTGCCGCAGTTTGACGCGTCGGTCAGCACATCAACGCACACCCCGCCGCAGTAGGTGAGACCACTACCCGCCAGACAGCCTCCACCCCCGCTCGCAACGCACGTCCCACCCTGGCAGATGGTCCCCTCTGTGCAGACGACGCTACACGCCCCGCAATTGAACGCGTCAGTCTGAAGGTCGACAC
>JACCXM010000218.1 GCA_013697005.1 Chloroflexia bacterium
CACTTAGCCTGCGGCCATACAGAGGGAGTAACCGCCGCTCCGGTGATCGGGGCGGACTCGCATCCGACAGTACGCCTCCGTGCCGGATTCGAGAAGCGAAAGCAGTCGCTTGGCCAGACTCTGGCTCATCCGCAAGGGATAGAGCCGGGGTCTTTTTGCGTACCCCGGTTAAGGAGGTAAACTCGGGGTGAACTGGCTGGATTACCTTCCGTGGATCGGATTCCTCGCGCTCGTCCTGGGGATGCTCGCGCTCGACTTGGGCGTCTTCCACCGTGAGGCGCACGAAGTCACGCGCGAGGAGGTGCTGATCTGGAGCGGCGTCTGGATCGGGCTGGCCCTCCTCTTCAACGCCGGTGTTTTCTTCCGCATGGGCCAACAGGCTGGCATCGAGTGGTTCACTGGGTATCTCATCGAGAAATCGCTCGCCATCGACAACGTGTTCGTCTTCCTCCTCATCTTCAGCGCCTTCGCAGTGCCGGCGATCTACCAACACCGCGTCCTCTTCTGGGGAATCATCGGCGCGCTAATCATGCGCGCAGTCCTGATCGCATTTGCTGGAATCCTGCTCACCAATCTGCACTGGATGATCTACGTCTTCGGCGCATTCCTGATCGTGACCGGACTACGCTTCTTGCGCGGGGGGCACGCCACGCTCTCCCCAGACGACAACTGGCTGGTGCGCATCGCACGACGTCATTTCCCGGTAACTGATGGCTACGTCGGGCAGCGCTTCTTCGTCCGCATCAACGGCGTTCGGCACATCACCCCGCTCTTTCTGGTCCTCCTCCTGGTCGAGTTCACCGATCTCATCTTCGCGGTCGATTCGATCCCCGCGATCTATGCCATCACCGCTGACCCCTTCATCGTCTTCACTTCGAACGTGATGGCCATTCTCGGTCTCCGCTCCCTCTACTTCGTCCTCGCCGGCTATCTCGCGGGGCTGCGCTATCTCAAGGTCGGTCTGGCCGGCGTGCTCGTCTTCGTCGGTATCAAGATGCTGCTGGTTGATATCTACAAGATGCCGCCACTTCTCAGCCTGGCCGTGATCGCTTCCCTTCTTGGCGCCGCGGTGGCCGCCTCGACAATCGCCAATCGCCGCGAAATGCCGAGCGTGGCAAGCCCCGGCGGCACAGCACTTCCACCTGGTATCGGCCCCGAGCCGTCGAACCGGCAAGTCACATAGCGGCTCCAGCGGGCGAGGCGATGCCCAACGCGGGCCTCGCCTCAACCATCCCGCGCGCGTTGCCGGAAACGTTGACAAAATCTGTGCACCCCGGGTATTATGACGTCGATCAGGGGGAGTAACCTCCGTCTCGACCAACAAAGGGACGGACCCTCGGCCGACAATACGCGCACAGGCGCCGGCCGTGGGAGGGAACGCAATCGGCGACACCCGGCCAGACCCTGGCTCATCCGTATCGGATGCGGCCGGGGTTTTTTGTATCCATCGCCGGTCGCCAAACGCAAGCAAGGAGCTTCACTGTGATCGATGAACTTTTTGAAATGTTCCAGAACCGGTCTCGCAAGTCACGCGGCGCTGCATCGGGCAACCTTCTCGGCCGTATCGGCCAACTCCTCGAGACTGATGGCGAGGACCATTCTCGACGCGACGCTGAGCGGCCGTATGACCGCGAGTCCCGTAGCCGGCGCTCCGGCGACCCGGATGGCGCCCGCTATGGTGTCCACGATCGCGACGACGACCGCGCCGTTCGACAGCGCGACGATGTTGACGACGATGACCCCCGCCATGACTCGAGGCAGCGCAAGCGCGGTGCTTTCGACTTTGAAGTCGATGACTAACGAACTGAGATTCCACCGGACAGACATCCGAATCCGCGTGAGGAACCTTGGCTAGACTGACGACGTTCATCTGATAGAGGCGCCTCGGGAACGTCCAGGCGCACGCGTGTGTGATCGGAACGATCGCGAGGACATCGGTATCGGCGTCATGGGCGAAATTGCGCGATTCCGGACGACGCATGACCGGTCGATTCGGCGAAACCGTGGCGTAGGCGTCGAGCTTTCGCGACTGGAACAAACGCCGTACACTCACATGGCCGGTGTCTCCGACGCGGCTGGAATCCGGCGAAGACGCGCTTCGCCCGCGGCACTGGCGCCGCACATGAGAGAAAGAGGTCACCAGCGATGATGTTTGATCCGATGTATTTCGTGTTCATGATCCCGGGGCTCATCCTGATGCTCTGGGCACAGAGCCGGGTGCGCGGGAGCTACGCCAAGTTCAGCAAGGTGCGCAACGCGGTCAATATGACCGGCGCCCAGGTGGCCCGCCGCATTCTCGATGCCAATGGGCTCAATGACGTGCCGATCGAGCGCACCCGCGGCGAACTGAGCGATCACTACGATCCGCGCACGCGCTCGCTGCACCTCTCGGAAGGTGTCTACGACACGCCGAGCATCGCCGCGATGGGCATCGCCGCCCACGAGGTAGGTCACGCCATTCAGCACGCCCGCGCGTTCGCCCCGTTGCAGTTCCGGACCGCCATCGTGCCGGCGGTGAATATCGGCTCCACGCTCGGCTTCATCGTCCTCATCGCCGGTATCTTCCTGCAGATGACGGGACTGGCTTGGGCCGGCGTCGCGTTGTTCGGGCTCTCGACCGTGTTCGCCCTGATCACCCTGCCCGTCGAGTTCGACGCCTCGAAGCGAGCCAAGGAGGCACTGGCCAACCTGGGTTTGACCGACGGCGGTCTGCAACGGGGCGAGGAAGGCTCTGGCGTCGCCACGGTACTCAACTCCGCCGCCTGGACCTATGTCGCGGGATTCGCCTCCTCGGTGCTCTCCTTGCTCTATTACGTCATGCTCGTCAGCGGCATGAGCCGCGAGGAGTAGCACCCGATGACCACCGTTCTTACGCCGTTCCGACGATCCGAAACCGCTGGCGCGTGGCTCATGGCAAGTGCCTGGGCCGGCTACCACGCCGCCCTGTGGCAAGGTGACCCGGCCGCATCAGGATTCGCCGAGTGGCTGGCGGAGTTCTGGGAACCATCCCTGGCGCGCCCCGCGGGCACGCCCGATGCGCGCAACCCGCGCGCCGCGGGAGGGCGCGGTATCGACTGGTTCGAGCGCGAGGGGTGGGTCAGCGGCCACATCCCCGGTCTCGACGGCGGCTATCTGGTGGCGCGGACGTTGATCCTCGATCATCCCTGGATGGCCGGGGTCGCGATGGCGGCCTGATCTCGCGATTCCTCTTCCTCAGCACGGAGTCGCTCTCTACGCTACGATAGGGCCGGGACACACGTCCCGGCCCTGATTCTTCTTCGGCAGGTACTTCAGCCCGGCAGCGCCGGTCGCAAGGCGGACCACCCTCCATGATGGGCAGCGGTAACGGCAATATCACCATCGGTCACGTCTGGGGTATCCCGATCCAGATCAACCCCAGTCTATTTCTCATTCTTGGCTTGCTGACCTGGACCCTCGCCGGCGGTCTCCTCCCCGCCGCCTACCCGGAAATGAGCGATCTCGGCCGCTGGCTGACCGCGCTATTGACGGCGCTCTTGTTCTTCGCCTCGATTCTCTTCCACGAGCTGGCCCACGCCCTGGTTGCGCGCCGCAATGGGGTGCCCGTGACCAGCATCACGCTCTACATCTTCGGCGGGATCGCCCAACTCGGCGGCAAGCCCAAAACACCCGGCGCCGAGTTCCGCGTCGCCGCCGTCGGCCCCGCCTCCAGCCTGCTGTTGGCGGCTGGGTTTTGGGGACTGAATCAGGCGTTCGGGGACCGGGGGTATCTCGGCGCGTCCACCCAGTGGCTGGCCTATATCAATCTGATTCTCGCCCTCTTCAACCTGCTCCCCGGCTACCCGCTCGACGGCGGCCGCATTCTGGAGTCGATCGTCTGGTCCGTCACCGGCAAGCAGGAAACCGGGGTCAAGGTCGCCGGCACGACCGGGCAGATCGTCGCCTATGGCCTGATGGCGCTCGGCGCCTATCGCGTATTTCAGGGTGACGTCATCGGCGGCATCTGGTCGGTGATGATCGGGTTCATCCTGCATAACGCGGCCACCAGCGAGAAGCGGGCGTTCTTGCAGCAGGGTCAGCTCAGCGGCACCCGCGTCGCCCAAGTGATGGGTATCGTGCGGGAACCGGAAATCGCCGCCGGACTCACCCTGCAGCAGTTGGTCGAGCAACACATCCTGGGCCAGGGACAGGGCTCGTTCATCGTCACCGCCGGCGGCAGCCCGGTCGGTGTGCTCAGCCTGCGCGATGTCTCGCAGGTGCCCCGCACCGATTGGCAACAAACCACCGCCGGCGACGTGATGACCCCTCTCGGCGATCTGCCCCGCGTCGAAGTCAACGACGAGCTGCTGACCGCGGTGCAGCTCATGGACGCCAACCAGTTGGGTCAACTCCCCGTGTTCGACGGCAGCCAGCTCGCCGGTCTACTAACCCGCGACGAAGTGATCCATCACCTCCGCCTCCGCGCCGAAACCGGAACCTGAGGACATCGTCCCAGCAATCGTGTCATGCCGCCTGCCGCAACCGGGTAACGGTGTCATTCCGAGCGCGCGAGGAATCTCGTCCGCAGGCCGCGTCCATTCGCGGTCACAGTAGGAACGAGCTATTCATGCGGAACGCGGATGAACACTGGCGCTATTTCGGATCGCGTCCACCTATTCCCCCCTCGCCCTGCGCACAGGGAGAGGAGGCAGGGGGGTGAGGGTTCTCCGCCGCAACGAAACTGATTACCCGCATTCCGTATCAGGAGCAGAATCATGACCGACTCCCCCGACCCCGATCCAAGCATCGAACAACGAATCAACACGATGCTCATGAAATCCGGCAGCGGCCCCCAACCACTCACGTTGGCCACCGCGGAGTCCTGCACCGGCGGCGGCGTCGCCGCGCGGCTGACCGCTATCACCGGGTCGTCCGGCTACTTCCTGGGCGGTATCGTCGCCTATAGCAACGACGCCAAGGCATCCTTGCTCGGTGTGTCTCCGCGGACGCTGGCCAACCCAGGCGCGGTCAGCGCCGCATGCGCCCGCGAGATGGCCACAGGCGCAAGAGACGCCCTTGGCTCCGATTTTGCCGTTTCCACTACGGGCATTTCCGGCCCGGGCGGCGCGACCACGCGCAAACCGGTCGGGCTCGTCTACATCGCCCTCGCCACTCCCGACCGCGTGACGGTCGAGGAGTTCCATTTCCCCGGCGACCGCACCGCCGTCACCGCCGCGGCCACCGACGCGGCCTTGCTCATGCTGCTGCACGGCATCGCGCAACACCCGAAATGATCGTATGTGATCATCAATGATCTCCCGTACGCTGCCCGGTTCCCCAGAAGTTCAGGATGTTCAACAACTTCAGGATCTTCAACCGTCGTCGAAAGCCCCTCTCCCTGTGCGCAGGGAGAGGGGCTGGGGTGAGGGTTTCTCAGGGAATCGGACACCCTTCCCCTTCGCAAACAATCCGCCCCTCGATCTGAGGATCGAGAGGCTCGCCTGGCAACGCCAGCGGCGCCTCCCCCGCCACATACGTCGAAACGTCTGCGGCCAGGATATCGCGCGAGTTGGCGCGGGAGAAGAGATCGGGATAGCCATCACCGCCAGAGGCCGTAAAGTCGTTGGTGGCGATGGTGTAGGTCGCCGCCTCCGTGAGGTCGATCGCCTGCCCTGCGCACGATCCATCCGCCGCCTGCCGCACCGCTCCGGTGACCCGGTTGCCTGGCTCGGCGCCGATGTCGTACGTGAAGCAAAGACCCGATACCTGGGGGAATGCTCCCGACGCCTCCGGCATCGCGGCCACTCCCGCCTCCAGCATCGCCTTCAGCTCCGCCCCGCTCACCTCGACCGTCACCGCCACGTTGCCGAACGGCAGCACCGTCAGCACCTGACCCTCGGTAATAGGAAGCGGACCGGCATCCGTCGGACAAAAATCGCTCCCCTCGGGCGGACAGGTCAGGTCGGCCCGGATACCGCCCGAGTTCGTAATCGCGAAATCGACACCATAGGTTGTGCGTAGCGCATCGGCGACGATGTCGCCGATCAGCGACTCGCAGGTGCGGCCGGTCTCCATACCGCAGGAATCGGAACGTGGAATCGCTTGTACCGCCGACCCGATGACCTGGCCCAACGTCGGCGCCAGATCGACCGCCAACTGCTCCAGCGTGGCGCTGATCTCCGGGTCCGGCGTGACCCCGATGTTCCACGGGCGGTGATGATCGGCGGTGCGATAGACCAGCTCGCCGCTTTCGGTATCGACAACTAGTCGCACCCGGGTGAACATCACCCCCTTGGAGCGGTTCTCGACCAGCAGCGTCCCGTTCGGCCGCACCGCCGAAACCTGGAAATCGGTGTGGTCGCCAACGACGACGTCGACACCTTGCAACTGCTCGACCACCTCAACCACCGGACCTGTCGGCTCGGTCATCGTGCCGCCGGTCGCCCCCATGTGCCCCATCGCGATGACGACTTCGGCACCTTGCTCGCGCAGACGCGCCGCCTCGGCGTTGACCGTTGCCACCGGATCGATCACCCGGTACGGATCGAGCGCGCCGGGCCGGGTCAATTGCGGAATGTCGGGGTTGGAAAAACCGATCAGCCCGATGCTGACCCCGTCGCGATCGAGCAAGAGAGACGGCAGATACGGAGGATCGCCGGGAACAGGTGTCGCGTCATCACGCGCCGGAACCAGATTGACGGAGAGATAGGGAAAATCCGCCACCGGCGCCAGATTCTCGAACATATTGGCGGCGTTGACGTCGAAGTTGTGATTGCCAAGCGCGTCGGCGCTGAAGCCGAGCGCATTCATCGCCTCGATCGTCGGCAGATCGCCAAAAACCGAGGAGATCGGGGGGGTCGCCCCCACGGCATCGCCCGCCGTCACGAGAAGGACATCCCCCTGTGCTTCGCCGCGATAGCGGTCGAACCAGGGCGCCAGAAAGGCGACTCCCCCGACATCGAACGACGAGTTGACCGCCCCTTCGGCGTCGATGTCGTCGGCAGCGGCGCTCAGTGGCGGAAGCTGGCCGTGGAAATCGCTGATGTCGAGCAGCGTCACCTCGCGTAGCGACGACCCGTTCGCCAGCAGATCGTAAAGGATGCTCCCGCCGGCGTTGAACGGCCCGGGCACGCCAAGCAGAAACGCGGCGGTCGGCGCCACGTCGATCGCCCGCGCGCTGATTTGTGCGCCGGGCGTCAATTCCGGTCCCGCCGCGAGGAGAAATCCTTCCGCGCCGAAGTCTCTATCGGCGAGATAGCCTCCCATCGCTACCGGCGAAGCCTTGGCGATGGCAACACCTTCGATCGTATCATCGAACCGGTAAGGCGGCGCCAGCGTCACCACGACGTCGCCCGTGCGGCTCGGGTGCAGCGCATCGGCCCCGGCCACATCGCGCAGCTCTTCCTTGCGAAACACCTCCGCAACGACCGCCGCGTCCGGGGTAGCGGGATCGCGCAGGGTTTCAAACGCGGCCACGATCGCGTCGCGCAACGGCTCGTAGGCGTCTTCCGCGACCGACCCGGCCGCCTCCCGCCCCTCGAGGTTGACGTAGACATGCGCCGTGCCACCCGACCAACAGACTTTGACGGCTGGGCCGAAGGGCAACGCTTCGGGGTCGGGGGTGCCCGGTGGCTCGCTCACCGGACTGGGAACGCAGTTTGCGGGTTGCGCCGACTCAGCGATCCCGGCGTCAGCGAGCACCTGCCCCGCGTTGACGCCGAGCCAGGAGGGCGCAAACTCACCTGGGGAGACCATCAAGGTGGACGCCTCATCCCCGAGCAGATCGCGCCCGGCCGCGAGGATCTCGTCGGCCATGACGTAACCTTCCTGGACAAGCGCCAGCAGTTCCTCCCTATCGACGGCAACGACACCGCTCCCCTCAGCGCCAGACGCAAACGGCGTGGCGACATCGCCTTCTCCGCCGCGTTCGGCCAGCAGTCCGAGGAATTGCTCGGAGACCGCCTCCGGAAACGTCGTCCCCAGCAGCAGCAGATCGGGTTGGACGCCGAGATCCTCGACGATGTAGCGCAGCGCGTCCACGGTCTGCCAGGAGCTCGTGATTCCCTGCGCGACGAAGGTCCCCGCGTCGATGATCCCAGCTTCCAGGGGCGCGGTGTCGACGGCGATCGGCGCGCCGACGGCGAGATTGAGCGACTCTTCGAATCCGTCAGGATCGGCACAGATCTCGCGCTCCGCACACGCCGCCCACGACGCGCTGATGCGGCTCACCGGTGTGTGGTACAGCCGGAATCGGCTCAGATCGGGAGCGAGGTCGATCGGTTTCATCCGGAACCCGGCCGTCTGCCCATCCCGCTCCCCGCCGAGTGTCACTGTCGCGCTGGCCCAGGCTCCGCTCGCCATATCCACCACCAGGGCGGCCCCGTTTTTTTCGGTCGCCACCAGCACCCGGTCGTAGTTCTCGGCGGCATCGTCAGTCGAGTCGTAGACGTAGATGGCAAAGTCTCGATCCGGATTGGGTCCGCTCGCGTCCAACGAGCGAATGGTGAAGTCGGTTTCTTGCGCCGGGCTGAACGACTCTGGCGCCTCAGTCCACCCTTCGGCCGGGCGCAGATCGACTCGGTCGTATCCGACCCCATGCCGGTCTGCATTGGACGGTTGGTCGGTCAGGTCGAAATTCACCAGCACGCCCGACTGAGACATCACGACGGGTTCGCCAACCACGGGACCGGCAATACCCGGATCGAGACCGGACACGCCCTCCCAATTGACTGCCACGACCGTCTTTCCGGCGCGCTCAGCGGCCTGCGGGAGGGAGTCGGCCTGGATCAGCCCAGGGTCGGTCGACGTCGCGAAGTCGGCGAAGTCGGGGGCGCCGGTGCGATAAAACGTGTCGCCGACCACACCGTGCTCAGCCGGCCACGTTCCGGTCAGAATCGTCGGCAATGTGGTTCCGGACGACCCCGGAAAAGGACCGGTCAGCTCGCCGCCAACCGACGCGCGGTCGCCCATCATGGCCGCAATCGCCGGCAACGAATCGTTGGCGAACGTTGCCACGACATCAGGGCGCATGCCAGGTGCGGCAAAGAGCAGAACCGGCGCGTCCCCGGAGTTTCCCGCGACCGGCGTCGCCCCCTGGGCGCGCACCACGCCGGTCAGCGCCGGAAACGGCGTTCCCAGCAGCAACGCAAGCGACAGCACGGCGACGAACGAGGGAATCCGCGTTCTGAACATGAGGCACGCTCCCTGGGCGAAAATTACGATACCGTTGCCGGTAGTATGGCAAGCCTCGCCGATCATGGGTTGTCGCGGGATGAATATCTGGACGAGTTCGGATCAGGACAGCTCGTACAACGCAATCTCGTCGAATGCAACGGAGAATGGCGCCGTCCCCTCGGAGGTCATCAGCGCGCCGAAACTGAGACTCCCCTCGTTCCCGATGTCCGGCAGCGCAGCGCCAACCGTGGCAGCCACGTCACGGCCATTGATGAACAGCAGCGGAAACCCATCCGTCACCCGCAGCTCGACCGATTGCAGCGGCTCATCCGCATTGCCGGCCGCCGCGTAGGAATAGGCCTCGCTCCACGGCAAGAACTGCGCCCTCCCGGTGTCGTATTCCAGCACTTCCCAGGTCTGCGCACCAGGATCGACCGCGAAGACCCATTGACTCCCGTCTGGATCAGTGCGCGCCTCGATCGTGACCATGCCGTCGCCCGCCGCCTCCCTGATCGAGAGCAGCGCCGCAAAATCTTCGCCCGTCAGCGGCGCATCCTTCGGCGAAAGGGGAAACCCGGAGATGAGTCCTGGTTGGTCGATCGCCAGGGTGAAAGCGCCGTCGTCATAGGAGCTCGTGGAATCGCTCTCGTCGGTCTCGATGAAATGTTCGGGTCCATCGAACGCGTCGACGACGATCGCGCGCCGATATGGCGCGAGGCGCTCGAGCACCTCCGCCGCCTCAGAACGGGTAGGGTCGGTCTCGACCGCCGCGGTGAACGCCGCGCGGGCGGAGTCGAGCCGCCCCGCCGCGGCCTCCTGCCGGCCGAGCTCCAGATTGGCATCGTAGAGCGCCGTGACGATACCGGCATCAGCGGGAGCATCGGCGAGCGCATCGAGATAAAAATTCACGGCGCAGCGCCAGTCGCCGCGCGCGGCACAACCTTCGGCGGCGGCGAGACTGGCGGTCAGATCGTCGGCGGGCGCGGTGATATTGACCGTGGCGGTCGCCCCGACGCTGGCGGCAATCGCGGCGTCGACCGAGGCCAGGAGTGGCCGCGCCAGGTCGATCGGGCGCAGTTGCGTCAGCGAGCCCCCGGTCGGGACACACCCCACGTCCTCCGGTCCCACGGCGCCGTCGCGATTGGTGTCTCCTGGCCGGCAATCGAGCGCCGAGCCGGAGGTCGGGATACCGATCAGCGCCCCGGCATCATTGACCGCGGCGCCGCCAGAATTGCCTCCCGAGGTGACGGCATCGGTATTGATCCAGGCCGTACCGTCGATTCCTTCTTCGAAGAGAAAACCACTGACAATTCCGGCCGTATAAGTCAGCGACCCGCTGCCAATGGCAGGAAACCCGAAGACGTGAACCGGTGCTCCGAGGTTGAGCGCCTCGGAGCTTCCCAACGTCAGATACGGCAGCGCCAACGACTCGGGACCGAGCGGCTCGCCGCGTTCATCGCCGTCGATTCGCAGCACCGCGAGATCGAGCGCGGGGTCTTCCTCCACCACCTGAGCGACATACCGCGGCACCGGCAGGTGGCGTCCGTCGGAGACGGCGACCATGAACCGTTCGGCATCGACGCGCAGATCGGCGCTCGTCCCCTCGGCGGCAAGCTGACTTTCCAACTCAGCCAGTTTTTCGTCGACACCCGCGGGCGTGATCAGATGCTGATTGGTGAGTATCAGACCGTCCGGCGCGATGACCGTACCGGTTCCAACCGCGTACCAGATCACCTGCTCTTCGCCGTCAACAACACCATTCACGACGATCGAGAGTTGCACCACGGCATCGATGGCGCGACCCAGCATCGCCGGATCCGCCTGGGCTCGCGCCGACGTCACGAGAGGTCCCATGAAGATGAAAACGATGCTGAAAATGGCCACAACTTCCCGCATTCGCGGTCTGCCATGACAAGTCAGTTGCGCCAAGCTCATGTCATCCAAACGCGGGCAAGAATGCTCCGAATATGAAAAGAACGCCTGGCGGTGACACCGCGTGCCGCGAGCATCAACTCTCGGCGCCTGCACCGAGCGGCTCTTGGCGTTGCACCAGCAGAAGATGATCGCAAACCAGCACTGTTTCGTCGCGCTGGTTGAATACCTCCAACCGCTCGACCACGAAACCAAGGTCCGGCCGCTTGTGCGGCCGTTTCTCCGCGATCGTGACTTTGCCCCGGATGGTGTCGCCAATGAACACCGGTTTCACGAAGCGCAGCCGGTCGAAACCGTAGGAGAACGCCAGCGGGTTGATGTCACCCGCCGTCATCCCCACCGCCACGCTGAAAATCAGCGTGCCGTGCGCGATGCGCCGCCCGAACTCCTGCGTCTGGCACCACTCGGCGTCCATGTGATGCGGATAGAAATCCCCCGTCTGCCCGGCGTGGAGCACGATGTCGGTCTCGGTAATCGTCCGTCCCAGCGTCTGCCGTCCCTCGCCCTCGGCGTAGTCCTCGAAATACCGCTCCTGAAATTGCATCTCACTCCTCAGGAACAGCCATTGGATCCCCTGCCCAGCGCGCGGGCGACGCGATGCTACTCTACTGCCGATCCTGGAGAATGCGACTCATGGCGGAGCGCCGCACCCTGACCGGTATCACCTGGAACCACACCCGCGGTTTTTTGCCACTCGTCGCGGCGGCGCAGCGCTTCACCGACGCCAGGCCCGAGGTCGATATCGTTTGGCAGCGGCGCTCCCTCCAGGAGTTCGCCGATTTTCCCATCGAGCGCCTCGCCGAACGTTTCGACCTGATCGTCATCGATCACCCGTTCGTGGGATACGCCGCCGCGCACCCCGTGCTCCTGCCGCTCGACGAGGGATTGCCGGCGGCGTTTCTCGCCGGCCAGCGTGCCAACAGCGTCGGCGCCTCCTACGCGAGTTACGAGTACGGCGGTCACCTCTGGGCGCTGCCGATCGACGCCGCGACTCCCGTCGCCTCCTGGCGTGAAGACATTCTGGCGAAAGCAGACGCCGCCGTTCCGCACACCTGGGACGATCTGCTCGCTCTGGCCCGGCGCGGTCTCGTCGCACTGCCTGCCATCCCGGTCGACGCGATGATGGCGACCTACATGCTCTGCCTGGCCCTGGGCGAGGAACCGTGCGCCACACCAGAACGAATGGTGAGCGTGGAAACGGGAGCCGCCGCGCTGGAAGCACTGCGCGAGCTCGTCACCCTCTGCGACCCGCTCTGTCTCACCCGTAATCCCATCCGCACCTACGAGGCGATGGTCGGCGGCGCTGCCATTGGCTATTGCCCCTGGGGGTACGGCTATGCCAACTACGCCCGTCGCGATTACACCGCTCACCCCCTCCGCTTCGGTGGACTGGTCGAGCGCGACGGGAAACGCCTCCGCTCGACCCTGGGTGGCACCGGGCTCGCCATTTCCCAGGCATGCGAGGATCGCGAGCTGGCGTTCGAATACGCCCACTACGTGGCCAGCCCGGAGATCCAGCGCGGCATGTTCGTCATGTCGGGTGGTCAGCCCGGACACCGCTCCACCTGGACCGACCCGGATGCCAATCGGCTGACGAACGACTTCTTCAGCGATACCTTGCCCACCCTCGACGACGCCTGGCTGCGGCCACGCTACCGCGGCTACATCCCCTTTCAGGACCGCGCCGGAGAAGCCGTCACCCACTACCTCTCTGACGGCGGCGATCCACACGCCGTGCTCGCCACCATCGACGACCTCTACCGGGAGAGCCGCGCCGATGACTGATTCATCGCGGCCGCCCGCTTCCCTGCCCAGCGCGCAACGGCCGCTCGCCGGGTTGCTGGTGCTCGACTTCAGCCAATTCCTGGCCGGACCGTCAGCCGCGCTGCGCCTCGCCGATCTCGGCGCGCGGGTGATCAAGATCGAGCGTCCCGGCAGTGGCGATCTCTGCCGCCAGCTCTACATCTCCAATCTCGAGCTCGACGGCGACAGCACTCTGTTCCACTCCATCAACCGCAACAAGGAGAGTTTCGCCGCCGATCTCAAGCAACCGAACCACCTCGCCGCCGTGCGCGAGCTGGTGGCGCGAGCCGACGTGCTCATCCAGAATTTCCGGCCGGGGGTCATGGAGCGCATCGGGCTCGACTACGCGATCGCTCGCGCCATCAATCCCCGCCTCGTCTACGGATCGATCACCGGCTACGGCGACCGCGGCCCGTGGCGAGACAAACCCGGACAGGACCTGCTGGCGCAATCTCTCTCCGGTCTGACCTGGCTTTCCGGGGATGAGGATCAGGGTCCGGTGCCGATGGGTCTCGCCGTCGCCGACATGCTGGCCGGAGCGCATCTGGTGCAAGGTCTGCTTGCCTGTCTCGTCCGCCGTGGCATTACCGGCGAAGGTGGTCTGGTGGAAGTCAGCCTGCTGGAGAGCGTGCTCGATCTTCAATTCGAGGTGCTGACCACCCATCTCAACGACGGCGGTCTGCAACCGCAGCGCAGCGCGGTCAACAACGCCCACGCCTACCTCGCCGCTCCCTACGGCATCTACGCCACCGGCGACGGCCATCTGGCCCTGGCGATGATCTCGATTCCCCAACTCGGCGCTCTGATCGGCTGCCAGGCGTTAGTCACTTACAACGATCCAAAGCGTTGGTTCGGCGAGCGCGACGAAATCAAGGCGATCCTGGCCGAGCACCTCCGTGAAAAGACCACCGACGCCTGGCTGGCGATCCTGGAGCCGGCCGATGTCTGGTGCGCCGACGTCTTCACCTGGCCCCGTCTGCGCGCCCACGCCGGGTTCCAGACGCTCGGCATGACCCAGGTTGTCAGTCGCGCCAACGGTGCATCGTTGGAGACCACCCGCTGCCCAATCCGCATCGACGGCCAATTGCTAACCTCCGCCCGTGGCGCACCGGGCGTCGGCGAAGACACGACCACGATCCGTGTCGAGCTGAATCTGAATTTGGATGTGGAGCCGCGCCAGCCATGAGCGAGGCCAGGGATCGATCCGAGACCTTCCGCGTCGCCATCCGTCGCTTCGGTCCGTTCGAGTCGGCGATCCAGAAACAGTGGGTCGATTTCCAGAGGGAGACCGGCTGTCCCCTTCATCTGGAATGGGAGTCGCTCGATCTCAATCCGCTCGTCGACTCACTCTTCACTCAGGGCGGTCTCGAGGATGGCACGTGGGATATCGCCTTCGTCGTCACCGACTGGCTGGCCGATGCCGTTCATGAGGGATTACTGCGCGATCTCGCCCCGGCCATGCGTGCCGACCCGGTGCCCGATTACCCGGCGGGTTGGGTGCCTGTCCTGACCGGGATGCAGCAATTTGGCGATGCGGTCTATGGCCTCCCCTACCACGACGGTCCGGAGTGTCTCGTCTATCGCACCGATCTTTTTGCCGATGCCGCCGAGCAGCAAGCGTTCGTCGCGCGCTTCGGCTATCCGCTGGACGTACCCCGTACCTGGGAGCACTTCGAGGACATCGCCCGCTTCTTCACGCGCCCCGCTGATGGACTCTACGGCACGGTCTTCGCCGCTTTCCCGGACGGCCACAACACGGTCTACGACTTTTGCCTCCAGCTCTGGAGCCGGGGCGGCGAGCTGACCGACGCCACGGGGCGGCCCACCCTCGCCACCCCGCGGGCGATTGCCGCGCTCGATTTCTACCGGCGCATGGTCAACGACCGGAGCGTCACCCCGCCGGGACTCGAGGCTGTCGATTCCGTCAAGAGTGGCGAGCTCTTCGCGTCTGGCGCGGTGGCGATGATGGTCAACTGGTTCGGTTTCGCCGCCGTCTGCGAACAACCAGGCTGCCCGGTGAAAGGAAAGACTGCCGTCACGACATTGCCTAGCGCGGAGGGGATGCCGCCCGCGTCGTTCATTGTCTACTGGCTTCTTGCCGTCGCCGCGGGCAGTCCCCATCCCGACCAGGCGTACGCCTTTGCCCGGCACTGCTGCACCCCGGCTATGGACAAGCTCGCCACCCTCGCAGGCGCCATCGGCTGCCGTCTCTCGACCTGGAGCGACTCCGAGGTGAACGCCTTGATTCCGTTCTACTCGGAGTTGGCTCGCCTGCACGAGGGAACCCGTACTCTGCCCCGCTCCCGTGCATTACCCGCGTTCATCCACATCATCGACGAGGCGGTGCAAGCGGCAATCGCCGGACCCGAACCGACGGCGACGATTCTCACTCGCGCACAGGAACGGGCAGTTGTGCTTCAGTTGTAGAGTGCTGCATTCTCACGTAGCCCCTAGCGTCTAGGATCTGGGTCTGTGACATCATGTGCGACTTGATGTCCTTCGAGGTCTCAGCAATGGATATCACACTCACTTCAAAGGCCGAGGCGGTGATCCGCCGGCAGGTTGCAAGCGGTTCCTATGCGAGCGCCGATGAGGCGGTTGAGGCCGCGGTAATGCTGCTCGACGAAAGCGATCGCCTCCAGCATCTTCGCGCTCTGCTGCAGGAAGCCGAGCGAGAGACGAGGGAAGGCAGTGTTATGGAGTGGACGCCGCAACTCCGACGCCAGTTGCGTCAGGAAGCGGAACTGATGGCACGCCAAGGGATTGCACCCGACCCAGATGTCTGCCCCTAGGCGTCGTCTCGTTCTCACCGAATTGGCGGCTGGCGACCTTAAAAGCATCCAACGCTACTCTCTGGAACAGTGGGGGGCGGAGCAGATGACGGCGTACGAGGACGCAATTCATCACGCCTTGGACACGTTACGCGACCAACCACATCTCGGCCGCAATCGCGATGACTTGCTTACCGGGCTTCGCAGCCTCGGCATCGCGAGCCATACGATTTTCTACCGCATTGAAGGTGACAATCTGGTCGTACAGCGGATCCTGCATCAACGCCTGGATGCCACGCGGACACCGCTGTCCTGAACCTGGAGACCTGCACCTTGGATTTCGCTGGCTACACCGTCTCCGATGCGATCCCGCTACCCCCAAAAACCGACTATGGCATCGGCATCATCGGTTGCGGCGGCATTGTCAATTACGCCCACCTACCGGCGTACAACGCCGCCGGGTTTCGCGTCCTGGCGTGCTACGACCGCGATCCCGAAACGGCCGAGCGCACCGCGCGCCAGCACGGGATTCCCCACGTCGCGGCCAGCATCGACGATCTGCTCGGCGACCCCGCGATCGCCATCGTCGATATCGCGGTAACTCCCTGGGATCAGCCCGCCATTGCCGCGCGCGCCATCGCCGCCGGCAAACACCTACTCTGTCAGAAACCGCTCGCCGACCGCTACGACGATGCGATGCGGATGGTCGCGTTGGCGAAGCAGGCCGGGGTGAAACTGGCGGTCAACCAGCAGATGCGCTGGGATGCTGGAATCCAGGTGTCCCGGCAATTGATCGCGCAGGGCGCACTAGGCGTTCCCGCCGACTGCCGCATCGAGGTCAGTATCCGCACCCCCTGGCAGATGTGGCCCTGGATCGCCGCCTCGGATCACCTCGAGATCATGTATCACAGCATTCACTATCAGGACGCGCTGCGTTTTCTCTTTGGCGAGCCCGAAGCCGTCACCTCCATGCACAGCCGCTGGCCAGACCAAATCGAGGTCGGCGAAACGCGCACTTTGACGGTCTTCCACTTTCCGAGCGATCTGCGGGTGACGATCGACGTCAATCACCACAACTGGAGCGACGACGCCTATGCCCGCTTCCGTTTCCTGGGCACGGAGGGCATCATCACCGGCACCCTGGGTCTCCTCTACGACTATCCCACCGGCCGCGTCGACACTCTCGCCTACCAATCACACAGCGAGCCCTTGACCTGGCACGAAGCCGCGCTCACCACCCACTGGATCCCCGACGCCTTCGCCGGTCCCATGGCCTCATTGATGGACGCCATCCAGACCGGCGGCGAGCCGGTCACCTCCGGCGCCGACAATCTCGGCACCCTGCGCACCGTCTTCGCCGCCTACCGCTCCGCCGCCGCGGGCCGGACAATCCCCCTCAGCGAGATCGTGGCGAAGGGAGACACGCCGGGTGGAGATCATCTGGGAGACGGTTGACCGGTTGGGGCGGATCGTCGCATTGTCCGATGCGGGATGGATCCATATCTGTTCCCGGCACGAGGACATGGTCGGCCATCAGCAAGACATTCGGACAGCACTTGAACTTGCCGACGAGGTCGTTCGCGACGCCAAATACGCTCATCGGCAGGTACACTATCTGCGGCGGCCTCCTTCCCTGCGTTGGCTTCGTGTCGTCGTCCAGTACCGGCCGAGTGAGCCGGCAGACTGGCGCGGCACAGTCATCACGGCGCATTTTCTCAGCATTCGACCGCGAAACGAGGTGCTCCTTTGGCCGTTGCCAAGCCCGAGCTAGAAGAAAAGATATGGAGCGATCCGGTCTGGCCAGATCCGCTGCCCGAACCCGCCAGTCTGCGCCTCCTGTATGCCGCCGAAGCTGACGAGCTCGTCGTGCTCTTCGACGATCAACGGTATCCAGCGGTGTATTTTGACTTCATCGGCACTCTCGATGAGGACTATGCCGCGATCAAGATCAACATGCGGTCGGGCGATGTCATCGGCGTTCTGGTTTATCCGCTGGCTGCATTGGCCGTCGAGCGTCACCCAGCCTGGCGACCGGCATTGGCGCCAAACCCGCCGCAAGCTGTCGCCAATCGTATTGTGATGGACATCAAGGACCTCTACGATCGATGCGGCTTGATTCCTGAATTAGCTGGACCTCACTGATTTCCTTTACCGCATTTATGGACCGCTCCTAATGAACATCGCCGTCTACCACGACATCCCCTGCCCCTGGTGCCGCATCGGCAAGGCGAACTTGCAAGCGGCGCTGGCGCGGTGGGACGGTGAGCCCGTCACGATTGCCTGGAGGCCCTTCCTGCTCGATCGGGACGTTCCCGCGGCCGGCACTCCCGCGCGCGAGTTCTACGAGCACAAGTTCGGCGCTGAAAACGTCGCGCCGATGTTTGAGCGACTGCGGAGTGCTGGTTGCCGCGCCGGGGTGGAGTTTGATTTCGAGCGGGCCATTCGCGCTCCGTCGCAGGAGGCCCACCGGCTCATCTGGCTCGCGCCCGAGGAGACCAAGGCGGCGGTAGTCGACGCTCTCCAACGCGCCTATTTCAACGAGGGCCGCAATGTCGCTGATCTGAACGTCCTCGCCGCTATCGCCACCGCGGCGGGAATGGACCGGGACGAGACGCTCCGCCGGTTGCAGAGTAGCGAAGGCTTGGCGGAAACCCGCCAGGAGATCGAGAATGCGTATCGTTTGGGCGTCACCGGAGTACCCTTCTTCATCTTCGCCGATCGCTACCCCCTCTCCGGGGCCCAACCGGCAGAGACCATCCTGGCGGTCATGCGGGACACGGAGCTAGCACTAGCGGCTGTCACGGATGCGAACGCTTCAGGAAATGGGAAGGGACGCTAATGGCGCCGGAAGTCAAAATCGGTGTGCAGATTCCCCCGCAGCATGCCACGATGGCGCAATTGCGCGCGGCCTGGAAACGTGTCGACGCCATGGGCGTCGATTCGATCTGGACTTGGGACCATTTCTACCCGTTGTTCGGGGATCCCGACGGCGCCCATTTCGAAGGTTGGAGCCTGCTGGCGGCGATGGCGGAGTCGACCGAGCACGCCACCATTGGCCCCCTTGTCGCCTGCAACTCCTACCGCAACCCCAACCTCGTCGCGGACATGGCGCGCACCATCGATCATATCTCCGGTGGCCGCTTCATCCTCGGAGTCGGGAGTGGCTGGTTCGAACGCGACTACGACGAATACGGATACGACTTCAAGGACGCCCCGGCCCGACTGCGCGATCTCGCCGCCGCGCTCCCCGTCATCGAAGAGCGGTTGCGCAAACTCAATCCCGGACCAGTTAACGGTCACCTGCCGATGATGATCGGCGGCAGCGGCGAAAAGGTCACCCTGCGCCTGGTGGCCCAACACGCCGACATCTGGAACGGCTTCGGCGATCCCGCCGAAGCCGGCAGCCTCAGCGGCGTGCTCGACGACTGGTGCGCCAAGGTTGGGCGCGATCCCGCCGCGATCGAGCGCTCGGTCCTCTTCAGCGATGCCGAGCGCATCAAACTCGCCGAGGATTACCGGACCAACGGCATCACCCATCTCATATTTGGCATCGCCGACCCCGACTTCGACGTCGAGCCGGTCGAGCAGCTCCTCGCCTGGCGCGATTCCATCCGCTCCAATTCGTAGCCAACCGCGGGGCTATAGTCGGTACTCATCCACAATCCCTGTCCATTGCGCCGACGGTACGTGAATCAGAACGAGCGCCAGCAGCGCCAGCACCGCGTTCTGGAACGCCGGTTGCAGACCGTTCCAGGATACCGAGCGCCACATCTGGAACCACTCACCGCCGATCGTGATGAACCCACCCATGAACAGGATCACCAGCATCACCAACCCGATTGTCGCCATCCGGCGCGGCGCGACGTAGTCCCGCGCCGTACGCGCGCCAATCCAGAGCACCGTCGCGTAGAGCAGCACCACCGCCGCCAGCGATTCCCAGACGATGATCGCGACGTAGGCGGCGGTCTGCACCCCGTCGGCGGTGATGGCGCGCCACATCACATGCGGATCGAGTCCGGTCCCCGGCGCCGCGCCGAAGTTCGTGGTGTCCATGGCCAGCACATGGCGGACGAACTCCAGATTCGTCCCGAAATCGGTGATATTGCCGATCGCCACCAACAGGATGTACAGCCCGTTGATGGCCGTCACCACGGCACAGGCAACCGGCAAGGTTCCCCAGGAACCAATGCCGCTCCTGCCGCCAGCGCGCGGCGCATCCGCCATCCCCGTCGCAGACGATTCGGCTGCCATCTCAGGCGCTCCTTTTTCTGCCGGCGCAACGCAACGACGTGCGTCGATTCTAGCGGCAATGTTCGCCCTCAGATTCCCACTATCCCGCATCAACGCCCACGCCACCACACCGATTCAGGGTAGAGTTGCCTTATCCAGACCGCCCGGGCGCGAACCGTTGCAGCGGTTGTGCCCGATGCCTCGCGTGTCCACCATGAGGAGCCCCCGTGACCGACGTTACCGCGACCGACTCCGCCGCCGACGCGGCGACCGACCAACATGCCAATGGCGCGGCCCCACTCGAGTCCGAGCCTGACGGGCCAAATTTTGAACAACTCGGACTCAATTCCGCACTCCTGAAATCGATCAAGGACGTCGGCTACGAAGCTCCGACGCCAATCCAGATCGAAACCATCCCGCTTCTCCTCGCGGGTAGCGATGTCATCGCCCAGGCCCAGACCGGCTCCGGCAAGACCGCCGCCTTCGGGCTGCCCATCATCGAGGCGATCGATCCCAAACAACGCGCGGTGCAGGCACTGATCCTGGCGCCGACACGCGAGCTGGCGATTCAGGTCGCGGAAGCGCTGCACAAGTACGGCCGCCACAAAGACGTCGAGACGCTCCCGATCTACGGCGGCCAACCCTATGAGCGGCAATTCCGTGGCTTGCAACGCGGCGTCCACATCGTCGTCGGCACACCGGGTCGGGTGATGGACCACATGCGGCGCGGCACGCTCAAGCTCGATAGCGTGCGCTTCTTCGTGCTCGACGAGGCGGACGAGATGCTCGACATGGGCTTCATCGAGGATATCGAGTGGATCCTCGAGCAGGCGCCCCCCGAACGACAGATGGCCCTCTTCTCGGCCACCATCCCCCCCCGCATCGCCGATCTGGCTTCCCGCTACATGCGCGATGCACGGCGCATCTCCATCGCCGGCAAGCACATGACGGTGCCCCAGGTCCGGCAGTCGTCGTTTGAAGTGCCCCGCGGCCGCCGCATCGACGCGCTCACCCGCATCCTCGACGCCGAGACGCCGCAGTCGGTCATGATCTTTTGCCGCACCAAAGCCGGGGTCGACGAGCTCGGCGAGGCACTCATGGCTCGCGGCTACGGCGTCGAAACGATCCACGGCGATCTCTCCCAGGCGCAGCGGGACCGGGTCATGCGCCGTTTCCGGGGCGGGCAGGCCGAAATCCTGATCGCCACCGACGTCGCCGCTCGTGGTCTGGATATCCCCGATGTCTCCCACGTCATCAACTACGACATTCCGGAGAGCGCCGAAGCATACGTCCATCGCATCGGCCGCACCGGGCGCGCGGGCCGCGCCGGCGAGGCGATCACCCTCATCACCCCGCGCGAGGTGCGTTGGCTGCGCCAGATCGAGCGCATCACCCGCGCTCGTATCGAGCCGCGCCGCCTGCCGACCCTGGCCGATGTCGCCGAGCGCCGCCGCGAGGCGCTGAAACAGCAGATTCAGGCGGTCCTCGATGCCTCCGACGACGGCTACGCCAGCTATCTCGACACCATCAACGATCTGGTCGAGGAACACGACGCCGCCGAGGTCGCGGCGGCGATTCTGAAACTCTATGCCGAAGAGACCGGCCGCACAACCACCCCCGAGCAGCAGGAAAACGACATCGCCACTTTCGCCGCGGCGGCGCCATCCTCACGCGGCGGGCCGCGCGGTGAGACCGGCATGGTCCGTCTCTTCATCAACGTCGGCCGCAACCAGGGCGCGCGGCCGCAGGACTTCGTCGGGGCCATCGCCAACGAGGCCGGTATCCCCGGCCGCGCCATCGGCGCCATCGACATCTTCGACGATTACGCCTTCGTCGATATCCCGCGCGAGTTCGTCGACCGCGTCATTGCCGCGATGCGTAACGCCAAGATCAAGGGCCGCCCGGTCAACGCCGAAGTCGCCCGCGTCGATGGCGCGCCGGGATCCCGCGACCGGGGTGGCAGTCCTGACGGTCAGGGCGGGCGGCCACCATACGCTGGCGCGGGTCGCCCTCCCCGTCGTTACGAGCGATCCGACCGCCCCGAACGGAGCGGCGCACCCCGCTTCCGCACCCGCCGCGACGGATAGGAGGTCAAAGTTGTTTCCATTAGATGACTTCTATCACTGGTTGTTGCTATCGGTCGACCATGTTGTTCCCGCCCAGGAGGCGCGCCGCCTCGGCATTTCAATGTTTCACTACCAGGGCATGATCAACTTGGTGCTTTCCTGTAGTGCCTGCAATCACTTCGACAATGGCTTCACGGTTCCAAGGCAACCTCAGACGGAATAGACGCCGGCGGAGTTCGTCGCACTGCGCGATACGGTATTTGCCGAGCGCCGTCCTCGCATCGCGGCCTGGCACGCGCGAGAGAAAGCCTTCTTCGACGGCAGGCCATGGCGGGAGACCCGCCAGCCAAAGTACGTCTCCAGCGCCAGGACATGTCCTCATGATCGTGGAGCGCCCGGTGAGCCAATGCCGCCGCGTCAATCCTTGATATCGAACGCGTTGACCACAGCGCGCTGCAAACCCGGGTGCCGATCGAGCAGCCCATCGATACTCATCCGCAGGAACGAGGCAAGCTGGATGAACTCCAGCGGCGACAGCGATAGTTTCACGAAGTCGATGTCGAGCTCGACCACGTCGTCTTCGCCCAGGGTGTCTTTCGGTCTCGCCGAAACCCGGCACCCCGTTTGCAACCCGGTCTCGGGCCAGACCATCTCCAGCACGTCGTCGAGCGCGGCTGCTGGCCGCGGCGGCGGGCGATTCCCAGTCGTCTCCGGCTCCGCCACAATCGGTTCTTCGGTCATGACACCCTCCCCTTTGCCTCATTGACCCGCTGACACATCTTGCGAACATGCGTTCGATTCGTATACTGAGCATTGGAGTGGCGCACCCCGCGCAGGCGTCAGCATTTTCACTCAGGAGCGGGCGACGATGAGCGATAGCCAACGAGATGCGGAACCGGCCCCGGCGCCAGACGACGTTCAGGAACATCAAGACGTTCAGACACACAACCACGAAACGGAGACCCCCGCCTGGGACGGCGAGACCGCTCCCGCCAAGGCGAGCGGCGCCCTGCGCGAGGACGACCCGGCGCGGTCTGGCAGCGGATTCGATCCCACGCCGTACATCCGGCAGTTGCGCGGCCGCGGCGGCAGCGCCGACTACCTCGATGTCAAATGGCGTCTACTCTGGTTACGCACCGAGCATCCCGACGCCGAGATTCTGACCGAGTTGGTCCAGCACGATCCGCAGTTGGCGATCTTCAAAGCCACGGTCACGGTGCCGACGGGTGGCAAAGCGACCGGCTACGGGAGCGAAACCGCCAGCGATTTCCCCGACTTCATCGAAAAAGCGGAAACCAAGGCCATCGGCCGCGCTTTGAACGCGCTCGGCTACGGCGCCCAGTTCGGCGATTTTCAACGCGCTGACGATGCGACGGCGGCGCCGGTCGCCGAGCTGCCCAAGAGGCCAGTCGCCGCTCCCGCAACGCGGCCGGTGGCGCTCCCTGCGCGCGGCGAGGGGCTGCAGAAACCGACACCGCTCAAGAGCGTGCCCACCGCGGACGCCGCTCCGTCGGAGGCGCCCTCTCCGGCCGCGGCCGATCCCGATTTGGTCGACTACTCCTGGAGCGCGTTCTGGCCGTGGGCGCGCGAGCGAGGATTGAACGGGCCACGCGAGATCGAGAATCTGATCGGCCAACAGGTCGCCGGGCTCTCCCCCGCCGAGCTGCGCGACTTCATCATATCGGCCGACGCCCAACGTTAGCAGAGAACGTCCGCGTAACTGGCCGCCGCCCTGCGTTATGACGTGAGACATGGTGTCAGGTACTATGATGGTCTGCCGGGTTCCGCGCTCCGTAGACGGTGTTCATGTCGATCCCGATTCTTGCCGTTACCGATGAGGCCGATCCCCGCATCCACAGCGAATCGCTGCGGGAGCGTATGGGGCACGTCGCCTTTGCCGTCAGTTGCGGCGACTTGCCAGCCAGCTACCTGGAGTTTATCGCCGACGCGCTCAACCGCCCCGTCTACTACGTGCTCGGGAATCATGCCGAGGAGCTGACTCGCGGGAACGGGGATAAAGGTATCCGCCATCCCGCGGGCGCCATCGATCTCGGTGGCAAAGTCGTGCGAGACTCCGCCACCGGTCTCATCCTGGCCGGGTTCCCCGGCAGCCCCCGCTATTGTGAAGGCGAACCGGTTCAGTATTCGGAATGGGAGCTCGGGGTGATGGCAAAGAAAATGGTTCCCCGCCTCCAGCTCAATCGGCTGCGCTACGGCCGCGCGCTCGATCTGCTTGTCACCCACGCCCCGCCCCGCGATATCAACGACCGTCCCGATCCCGCCCACCGGGGGTTCGAAGTGCTGCGCCGCTTCCTCGACACGTGGCGGCCCCCCTATCACCTTCATGGGCACGTTCACCTGTATGACCGCTCGCAAACCGCGCAGCAGCGCTACGGAGATACCGACGTCATCAATGTCTTCCCTTACCGCGTCCTGGAGCTGGAAGTGTCCCCATCGGCGTCGGGGCGCACCGTGGCGGCCTCGCCATGAGCCGCCCGTTCGAGTCCGAGGTCCGGCAAGATTTCGAGCGGGCGCGGCAGCATGGCTTGTTTGCCGATCTGCGCGCCATTTTTGCCCGTCGCTCGCGCGATCTCATTCCCTACCACGAGGTCCGCCAGCGGGTTTCCCCCGAGGGCGAAAGCTATCGCGGCGTGCAGACCGTACCCCTCTCGCAGATCGTCGGCAGCATGGATCGCTTCCAGGATTTCAACCGCGAGTTCTTTCCCCGCCAGCGCTTCACCGCCGGCCGCTGGCAGAACGTCGACCGCGCCTATTACCAGGATGTGTATCTGCCGCCGGTCCAGTTGTACAAAGTCGGCGACATCTACTTCGTCAAGGATGGCAATCACCGCATCAGCGTCGCCCGCGAGCGCGGTCAGGAGTACATCGACGCGGAGGTGATCGAAGGACACATTCGCGCCCCACTGCACGCCAATATGGCGGCCAATGAGCTGCTCTTGCAGGCGGAGTATGCAGAGTTCCTGCGCCGCAGCGATCTCGACCGGCTGCACCCGGACCACGATATCCGGCCATCGGCACTCGGCCGCTACGACGAAATCTGGGGGCAGATCGAAGTCCACCGCGATTGGCTGGCCGCCATCCGCCATGAGCCGGTTTCCGACCAGGAGGCGGTCGCCGACTGGTACGAGCACATCTACTGCCCGATCGTGGAGGTCGCCCGCAAGCAGGGACTTTCCGAGCGCTTCCCCGAACGCACCGAAGCAGACATCTATTTGTGGGTGATGCGCCATCGCAGCGCGATCGAGCACGAGCAGGGAGCGGATATCGGTCCCGCCCCCGCCGCTCAGGATTACGCCGAGACCGCCCATCCTCCCACCACGGTCGCCCGATTGACAGGCGCCCTACGCGGTCTCCTGGCGCTCCCGGAACGCATCATACGACGGTAATCGGGTTATTGATTGTAGGTTGCAGGTTATGGGTTGAGGCATGCAAGACGGGCGACACTGCCCCATCATCCCCCACATCCGATAACCCATAACCTACAACCCATGACCCTCGTCTTAGGGCTTTCCCTCGTCGCGAACTCGTGGCAGGATGTGTGGAGCCCGGCAACGACGCCGGCGACCAGCCGCGAACTCCTGGGGATACCGACCGATGCCACCCGCACTCGATGTCGCGCGCCGTTTTGCCGAGGCCATCGCGACGTTGCGTGCCCTGCATGATTTCGACGACTGGATCGGGCAATTCTGGATCGAGGGATGCTCCGCCCAGCGCCGCGCCGCATCCTCCGCCCGCCCCGCGGGGGGCGATGACTCGATCGTCTGGCACGAAACCGGGAACACCATTTTCGGGTACCTCCCCGGCCGTGACGGCTGCTTCGCGATCCCGCGCGACATGCCCCTTCCCGACTTCTCGTTTACGGCGGGGAAATCGTCCATCCCGTATGGGGAAGACATCGTGATCAGTGCCGCCATGGGCGAGGAGTTGCAAACTTCCGGTCGCTAGCCGTGACATTCTGAGCCCGCGGTCGAACTTGCAGAATCTCGTGCTCCGCGAACGGACGCGGCCCGCGGCCGAGTGTCCTCGTGCGCTCGGAATGACACGAGTGCGTGGAGGGCGTTCCCCAGTGCGCAATCACCACGCCGTGAAAATCTTTTATGTCGTGTAGTATGCTTCCTATCAGCACTCTCCGGTCGAGAGTGCTAAACTTACTTCGGGAGCGCACTTTGGACGACAGGACTCAATCCCCTAACACCCTTTCGGGCACGATCGAGGAGACGTCGCTTTCCGCGCGGCAGCAGGTCATCCTCCGTCTCATCGTGCGCGAATACGTGGCCACGGGGCGTCCGGTGGGGTCCAAGTCGCTCGTCGAGAGCTCGAGTATCGGCGTCTCCCCGGCCACGATCCGCAACGAGATGGCCGCGCTGGAAGAGCACGGCTTCCTGGAGCATTTGCATACCTCGGGTGGGCGCATCCCGACGGATCGCGGCTACCGTTATTTCGTCGCGCACCTGATGGGCGAAATCGAGCTCCCCTCCAGCGAGCAACTGACGATTCTTCATCAGTTCCGCCAGGTCGAGCTCCAACTCGAACAGTGGATCGAGCTGGCCGCGGCGACCCTCGCCCACGCGGCGGGCAACGTGTCACTCGTTTCTGCCCCGATGCCACAATTGCCGCGGCTGCGCCACATCGAGCTGGTCGCCTTGCAACCGCGTCTGGGACTGATCATTCTCGTCACCACGGACGGTGGGGTGCGCCAGGTGATGGCGCATTGGCCGGAGGACGCGGACCAGGAAACGCTGTCCCCCCTGGCCGATACCCTGGCCTCCACGTTGCGCGGTCTGACCGCTGCCCAGGTCGCGCCTCACGCCGCCGGCGCCAGCGGGCTCGCCCGCGCGGCGCTGGATCAGATCGCCAGCGCGCTGCTGGGGATCACCGCGAGCGGCGCCCCCGTGCGCCATTCCGGGCTGGAGCACGTGCTCACCCAGCCGGAGTTCAGCGACGCGGCGGAGGCACAGGAGTTGCTGGCGCTGCTGGGTGGCGGGTCGTTCCTGAGCGCGATGCTGCCCCGCCTGGAAGAGGGCCCGGGCGTACACGTCTTCATCGGTCAGGAGAACCCCGCCGGCGAATTGCGGCACCTCGGGATCGTCGTTTCGACTTATGGGGTCGATGGTGAGGTCGTTGGCGTCCTCGGTGTTGTCGGTCCCACCAGAATGGCGTATGACCGTTCGATCTCCTCGGTGCGCTACATGGCGCGTCTCATGAGCGACCTGATGGCCGATCTGCGAGCCAGCTAACGAACAGTGGGGGTATCAGTGAATCATCGTATCGATCCTAGAATGGCGCAGCGGATGCGCCTCGCCGCGGCGAGGCAAGGTGGTTCTCCGCGACAGGCGGCTGGGGGCGCACCCGTGACGAACGCGCAGAACCTTCGCGACGAGGCCGATCCCGGCGGGACCGGCCCGCCGCAGGCGGACAACGGCGGCGATCCTGGCCTGGACCGGGAAACGATTGTCGCCGAGCGGGACCGCTATCTCGATCAATTGCAGCGTACCGCGGCCGATTTCGCCAACTACCGGCGGCGTACCGAGCAGGAGCGGTCGCAACAACGGTTGCTCGCCAACGAGCAGCTCCTGCGCGAAATCGTCCCGGTGCTGGACGATCTGCAACGTGGGCTGGGGGTTCTTCCCCCAGAGGAGCGGGACACGGCACTTGCCGAAGGGATGCGTTGGGTGGAGCAGAAGTTTTTGACGACGTTGAAGAAACATGGCGTCACGCAGATCGACTCGCTTGGGCAGCGATTCGACCCCTCGATGCACGAGGCGGTCGAAGCCGACCCGGCGGGCGGGGACACGGTCGTCGCTGTCTACGCGCCGGGCTACCGGCTCGGCGAGGACATCCTGCGCCCGGCAATGGTGAAGGTAGGACCGACGGACTCGACAGTCGACAGTCGACAGTCGTAAATCACTGTCGACTGTCGAGTCTCGACTGTCGACTCGAGAACAGAGGAGCATCAACATGGCACGAACCATCGGCATCGATCTGGGCACGACGAACTCGGTAATGGCCACCATCGAAGGTGGTGAACCGACGATCATTCCCAATGCGGAAGGCGAGCGACTGACGCCTTCGGTCGTCGCCGTCACCCCGAGTGGCGAGCGGCTGGTCGGCCGCTTCGCGCGGCGGCAAGCGGTGACGAACCCGGAGAACACGGTCTATTCCGTGAAGCGTTTCATGGGCCGCAAATACGACGACCCGATCGTGCAGCGGGACAAGGGGCTGGTGCCCTACCAGATTCGCGCCGCCAAGAACGGCGACGTCGAGGTCAAGATGGGCGACCGTTGGTACAGCCCGCAGGAAATCTCGGCGATGACCATGCAAAAGCTGAAGACCGACGCGGAGGCCTATCTCGGCGAGAAGGTCGGCCAGGCGGTCGTCACCGTCCCCGCCTATTTCGACAACGCCCAGCGCGATGCCACCAAGGACGCCGGCCGCATTGCC
>JACCXM010000225.1 GCA_013697005.1 Chloroflexia bacterium
GCGAAGATGCGCGTCCGGCTCGGTTCGGCGATGAAACGGCGAAACCCCGGCCAGGAATAGGCTCCGGACGAGCCGACGTCGAGCCAGGTCGTGACACCGGTGCGCGCCGCCACCGGATCGGCCTCGATCCCCCAGTAGGTGGCTCCCCAATAGACGTGTGTGTGCAAATCGACCAGACCGGGGGTCACGATCCCGCCCGAGGCGTCAATCGTCTCCCGCGCCGCGGAGCGGTCCAAGTTTGGTCCCACCGCCGCAATCCGGCCATCCCGGATCGCGACGTCAAGTGCGCCCTGAAGACCTGCCCCCGGATCGATCACCTCGCCCCCAACGATCAGGGTGTCGTACATGTGCGATCCACCCGCTGCATTCGCCACGTCTCTCCTCCTACTCGTGTCCACTGCTCCTTGTGTCCCCAATCGTATCAGCGCCGCGACACCCTCGGATGTTCAGGATCTTCAATATCTTCGGTATCTTCGACCCCGTACGCGATACAGGCTCCGGCCTCCTCACCTCTTGCCTCCCCCTCGCATCGCACCCATAATCGCGGGCACAGACGACGAAGTCCGAGACCAGAGCAATCGTGAAAACGCCGGGCGCCACCGGCGGTCCTTGCACTTGCAGCGAAGGGAGCAGCGTGAGCCGGTACCGGGTTTCGATGGACATCGGCGGCACATTCACCGACGTCGTGGCCTACGACGAGGCGACGGGGAAGTACGTTGCCGGCAAGGCCTCGACCACACCCCATGATCTGACCGAAGGTGTCTTCGCCGCGCTCGATCAGGTCGTCGCCTCCCCCGCCGAGATCGGCTTCACCGTCCACGGCACCACCCAGGGGCTGAATGCCTTTCTGCAACGGCGCGGCGAGAAGATTTTGCTCCTGGCGACCCAGGGCGCGGGCGACATCTACCACATCGCTCGCGGCAACCGTCTGCGTCTCTACGACATCCATTACCGCAAACCACAACCCTTGGTCCCCCGCGGCGACATCGTCGAGATCGGCGGCCGCCTCAACTACGCCGGCGAGGAGCTGGAGCCGCTCGATGAGAATGCCATCCGCGCGTCGGCGCGCCGCGTCAAAGACGAGGGCTTTGGGGCGATTGCCGTCGCTTTTCTCTTCAGTTACCTCAATCCGGCCCACGAGTTGCGCGCGGGCGAGATTCTGGCCGAGGAGCTGAACGGGGTTTCCGTCTCCCTCTCCCACCGGGTCGCCCGCGAGTGGCGCGAATACGAGCGCACCTCCTCGGCGGTTGTCGATGCCTACATCGCCCCGGTGGTGCGCCGCTACCTGGAACGGCTCGAAACCGAGATGCAAAGCCGTGGATTGAGCGTTCCGCTGCACGTCATGCAATCGAGCGGCGGGATCGTCACCGCGCAATCGGCGCGCGATCTCTCTTTGCAGACGCTCCTCTCCGGTCCCGTCGGCGGGACGATGGGTGGCGCCGCGCTGGCCCGCCTGCTCGACCGGCCCAATCTGATCTGCATCGACATGGGCGGCACCAGCTTCGATGTCAGTCTCGTCGTCGACGGCAAACCGGACGTGGCCTCGGAAACGACGTTCGAAGGATTTCCACTGCTGATGTCGGTTGTCAATATCCACACCATCGGCGCCGGTGGTGGCTCGCTCGCCTACAGTGAGGCAGGCGGATTACGGGTTGGTCCGCAAAGCGCGGGCGCCGACCCCGGTCCGGCCAGCTATGGCCGCGGTGGCGACCGGCCGACCGTGACCGACGCCAATCTCGTCCTCGGCCGCGTCGATCCCGCCGCCTTCGCCGGCGGCCGCATGACGCTCGACCGGGAAGCGGCCGAGCGGGCAGTCGGCACACTTGCGACCGAGCTGGGGCTTGGCGCGGTCGCGCTGGCGGAGGGGATTTGCGACGTCATCAACGCCAAAATGGCGCAGGCGATCCGCACCCTCACCGTCGAGAAGGGGATCGAGCCACGTGACTTCGCCCTGGTCGCCTTCGGTGGCGCGGGGCCGATGCACGCCGTCTTCCTGGCGCGGGAGCTCGGTATCCGCGAGGTGATCGTGCCTCCCTTCCCCGGCGCTTTTTCCGCCTGGGGAATGCTGGAGACGGAAATTCGCAAGGATTTCAGCCGCACCTACTACACCCCGCTCTCGGCGCTCGACCACGCCGATCTGGCGCGGACCCTGGGCGAGCTGGAGCGCGAGGGATTCACCTCGCTGGAGGACGAAGGGATCACCCGCGCCACTGGGCGCGTCGCCCACGCCGTCGATGTCCGCTACGTCGGTCAGGAGTACACGCTGACCATCCCCCTGGCGAGCGCGACCGAGCCGCGGGAACCGAATTTCGACAAAGCGGTCGCGGACCGCTTCCACGCCGCCCACGACACCCGCTTCGGGCACGCCAATCCTGGCGCACCCGTGGAGTTCGTCGTCGTGCGCTCGATGGCCCTGGGCGACCTCGGGCGGATCGACCCGGTGCGGCAGAATGGCGGAAGTGACGCCTCCTTCCCATCGACCACCGCCGAGGTGACATTCGGCCGCCGCGCGCAACCGACCACGATGATGCAGCGCGCCGATCTGCCGGTGGGGAGCGAGATCGACGGTCCGGCGATCGTTTCGGAACCGACCGCGACCACCGTCGTGCCGCCCGGCGCGACCTTGCGCGTCGATCCCTTCGGCTCGCTGGTTATCGCCGCGGGAAAGGAGCTGTAGATGGCAACGGTTGTTGAAGCGCACGTTGACACGCAGATCGACCCGATCACCACCGAGATCATTCGCAGCGCCTTCACTGCCGCCGCGGACGAGATGAACGCCACTCTCATCCGCTCCGCCTACACCCCGGTCATCTACGAGATGAAGGATTGCTCGGTGGCGCTGCTCGACAGCGAGCATCACGTGCTGGGGCAGTCGGCCGGTCTGCCCATCTTCCTCGGCAATCTCGAGATTTGCACCAGGCTGACCGAGGAGATGTACGGCCGCGATATCTGGCAACCGGGCGATATCTGGATCATGAATGACTCATATTTGACCGGCACCCATCTCAACGACATGACCGTGTTCGGTCCCATCTTCTATGACGGCGAGCTGGCCGGGTTCGCCGCCTCGCGCGCGCACTGGCTCGATGTCGGCGCCAAGGACCCCGGCGGGCCGATGGACTCCACCTCCATTTACCAGGAAGGCATCCGGCTCGGTCCGACGAAGGTCGTCGCGGGCGGAATCCAGCGCCCCGACGTGACCGATCTGCTCGGCCGCAACAGCCGCTTTTCCTACCCGGCGATCGGCGATCTGGGGGCGCAGATCGCCTGCGCCCGCACCGGCCAGGACCGGCTGGCGGCGATCATCGACCGCTATGGAGCGGGGACGATCGCTTCGGCGAAAGAGGCAATCTTCGCTCAGACCGAACGCTTCGAGCGCGCCGCCGTCGCCGCCATCCCGGACGGCATCTACCGCGCGCAAGGATGTCTCGACAACGACGGCAACTCGGAGGAGCCGTGCTGGGTCCGCCTCACGGTCGAAATCCGCGACGATGAGATGACGATCGACTTGTCGGAGACCGACGACGCCAGGGGCGGGCCGGTCAATTGCGGCGAGGCGCAGGCGATCTCCGCCTGCCGGGTCGCTTACAAACTGCTCATCAATCCGCATAACCCTCCGAATGGGGGAGGATTCCGGCCGTTGACGGTCAAGGTCCGCGCCGGCTCGATGCTGGGCGCGCGGGAGCCATTCCCTTGCCAGTGGTATTTCTCGCAGCTCGGTCTGCTGATCGATCTGGTGGTGAAAGCCCTGGCCGACGTCATGCCGGAGCAAGCGGCGGCGGCGAGCTATGGCGATTCGATGGTGATCAGTCTCTCCGGGATCGACCACCGTACCGGGCAGTCCTGGCTCGATCTTGAGCCGACCGTCGGCGGCTGGGGCGCCTGGGATGGTTCAGATGGCGAGAGTGGGCTGATCAACAACGTCAACGGCTCGCTCAAAGATCTTACCATCGAGGTGCTGGAGACCAAATACCCGATGCGGATGACTCACTACGGCTATCGCACCGACTCAGGCGGTCCCGGCAAATGGCGAGGTGGCAACGGCATCATCCGCGAGTACACGCTTGACGGCGAGGAAGCGGTCCTCTTCCTCTGGTTCGAGCGCTCGAAAACACCCGGTTGGGGTCTGTTTGGCGGCAAGGAAGCCACTCCGCCGGTCGTGGTGCTCAATCCGGGGCGTGAGGACGAGCGGCGGATGCTCAAGTGCAGCCGGGTGGCGCTCAAACGCGGCGACGTGGTGCGCACGATGACGGGCGGAGGTGGCGGTTTCGGCGACCCGGCGGAACGCGACCCGGAGGCGGTCCGGGAGGACGTCAGGAATCGGCACGTTTCGCCGCAAGCGGCGCGGGAGGTGTATGGGGTGGACGTGAGGCGGAAGTCGGGAGTCGGGAGTCGGACGTGACCTGGTGTAGGGGCGACGCAGGCGTCGCCCGCCGGCGCAAGGTGCGCTAAGGAGGGATGCAATGAGTTTCAGTTCACGATGGGCGCGATCAGCGGCGCTGCTCACGCTCGTTCCGTTGGTCCTCGGGCTGACGACGATCGGACCACCAGCCGCCAGCGCACAAAATGCGACCCCGCAAGCGACACCGGTCATGGACTGCGCGACGGTCGAGCCGATCAACGTCGCCTTTTTCGGGTTCGCGGCGGCGAACGGGTTCGCCCAGGCGACCTGGGCTGGGGTGCAGGAGGCCGCGGCGGAGATGTGCGCCACGGCCCGTTTCTTCGATCCCAACTTCGACTCGGCAACGCAGGTCGCCCAAATCCAGGATGCCATTACCTCCGGTGAATATCAGGCGTTCGTCATTCAGTCGAACGACGGCAACTCAGTCGTGCCCGTGGTCGAAGAGGCGGTCGCGGCGGGGATCGTCGTCGTCGGCGAGTTCACCCCGATCGGCACCGATTACGACAGCATCGATCCCCAGGTGGAGGGAATGACCTCCTATGTTGGCACCTCGATCGTCGACAACGGGGAAGGTCTGGCCGAGCTCGGCATCATGGCCTGCGCCTCGCTCGAGGTCGCACCGTGCAACGTGGCCTACCTGCAAGGGTTCCAGTCGCTGCCGCTTGATAACGCCCGCACCGAGGCGGTGCTGGCTGGCCTCGAAGCGGCGGAGAATGTCGAGGTCGTGGCCTCGCCGGAGGGTGGGTATACCCAGGCCACCGGTTTGGCCGCGGCGCAGGACGTGCTGCAAGCGAACCCGGACGTCAACGTCATAATCGGTTCATCGCAGGCGATTCTCGGCGCCGAGCAGGCGGTCGAGGATGCCGGTCTGACCGGGCAGGTTGCCCTGATCGGCAACGGCGCGCCGCGGCAGGCCGTCGCCGCGGTCAAGGAAGGCCGCTGGTTCGCGGTCTGGGCCGACGCCGAAACGAGTGCCGGCAAGGAAGCAGCATCGGTCGCGATCCGCGCCGCCCGCGGCGAAGAGGTGCCCGCGTCGGTCGACACCACGAAACTGCTGCCGACTCCCTTCGGCACGGCGGACAACCTGCCGGAGGATTTCGAGGGGCAGTGGGACGCCTAAGAGCCCTCACCCCAACCCCTCTCCCACCGCGGCGGGCGAGGGGTTTTTCCCCCTTCGCCCTGCGCACAGGGAGAGGGGGGCAGGGGGGTGAGGGTTCTCCTCCGCGGGGGCGCCTGTGATGAGCACCGAATCCGGCCCCATTGCCGCTTCCTCGCCGCCACGCACCCGCCTCCTCGATGGCATCGACGTGCGGTCGTTCGGGATCGTGCTCAGCTTTCTGGCGCTCTTTGTCGTTCTCAGCCTGGCGAGCGATAAGTTTCTAACGCGGCGCAACCTGCTCAACATTCTCGACCAGTCGGCCCCGGTCGGGATCGTCGCTTGCGGCGTGACGATCGGCATCATTGCCGGGGTTTTCGATCTCTCCGTGGGTGCGATCTTCGCCGTCGCCGCCGTCGCCGCCTGCAAACTGGCGTTGGTCACGTCGCCGTGGGTCGGAATCGGCCTGGGGCTCGTGTTCGGGGCGCTGCTCGGCATCGTCAATGGCGTGCTGGTCAACGGCATCCAGATCAACTCCTTTATCGCCACCCTGGCCTCCAGCATCGTCTTCCGCGGTATCGCCATCCTGGTGACTGGCGGCTTGATCGTCACCGTCACCGATGAGACCTTCTCCATCATCGGCACCGAAACCTTGGCCGGCGCCAAATACACGGTCTGGGTTTTCGCGTTCGTGATCGCCATCGCCTCGCTGTTGATGACGCGGACGACGCTTGGCCGCTACTTCTACGCCGTCGGCGGCAACGCCCGCGCGGCGCGGCTGTCCGGGATTCCCGTGGCACGGGTGCGCACCATCGCCTTCATCATCTCCGGTCTCTGCGCCGGCATGGCCGGGGTGCTGGCCGCCTCCCGCACCAGCTCGGCGCAACCCGATCTGGGCATGGATCTGGCGCTGCAAGCCATCGCCGCCTCGGTCGTCGGCGGCACCAGCATCATGGGCGGTCAGGGCGCGATCTGGCGGGCGGTGCTGGGCGTTCTTATTCTGGCGATGATCGGCAACGGCTTCAACCTGCTCGGGATCGACACGATCTACCAGCAGATCGTGCAGGGTCTGCTGATCGTGGTTGCTGTCGGCCTGGATCAACTGCTGCGGCGGCGCCAGTAACCCTCGATCGCAACTCGCGTTTTCGGGTGGCGGCGCAAGTGGGGCATGTGCGATATGCTACGGCTCCGTTTCCTTCGCGGCCATCCGTTCTCCGAAAATTGGTTCGGGGGCGTATGGCGCGGTCGATTGCGGGAAAGGAGCCATGGACCGTGGAACAATCGCAGCGCACATTCACGAATCGGCGCACACTGCTCAAGGGGAGCGCCGCCCTCTCCGGGGCGGCGGTGGTTGCCGCCGGGTTGGCGCCACAGACGACGCTCGCCCAGGAGGCCGCTCCCAGCCGGCTGGCGCAGGTCCTGGAGCGGGGGAGGCTCATCGTCGGCACCGGCGCGACGAACCCCCCGTGGCACTACGAGGACGCCGACGGCCAGATCGTCGGGTTCGATATCGAGATGGCCAAGCTCCTCGCACGCGGGTTGTTTGACCTGACCGACGAGCAACTCGCCAACCGCGACGAGTGGTCGCAGCGGGTGGAGATCGTCGAAGAGGCGGCCGATGCGCGGATTCCCAACCTCCTCACCGACAAGATCGACATCGTCTGCCAGTTCATGACCGTCACCCCGCAGCGGGCGTTGGAGGTCGAATTCACGATCCCCTACTACCGCGAGGCGGTGACGCTGCTGTTCAGGGCCGACTCCCCGTACACCGGCACCGAGGACATCACCGGCCAGGGCACGACGATCGCCATCCTGGAGAACCCGACCGCGGTCGACATGGTCCAGCGCGGTGTGGCCGACGCCGAGGTCTCGACCTTCGACTCCGTCGCCAACTCGGTGCTGGCGCTCGATTCCGGCCGCGTCGATGCCACGGCGATCGACCTCTCGACGGCGCAGTACCTGACTACGACTTCACCCGATACCTATAAGGTCGGGATCGACTCCTGGCAGCCGCAGACGTACGCCTTTGCGGTCAAGCCGGGTGATCAACGCTGGTTGAACTGGGTCAACACCGCACTCCATGAGTATCTGGCTGGTCTCTGGTTCGACTATTACCAGGCGGCGTTCGCCGAGCACTTCGGCGTCGAGCTGGAGCCACCGCCGGCAGGGTTCCCCATCGAGTTCCGGTAAGACCGTGTGCGCGGCCGGGGTGGTAATGCCCCGGCCGCGCGCTCGCGCGGCGGGTCTCGTGGGACGCGGCGGGATTCGCCTCGGATGTGGGCGTGCTCGATCTCAATTGGGATGTCATCTGGCGACACCGCGAGGAGTTCCTGCAAGGACTCGCGCTCGGTCTGAAGATCGCCGTCATTGGGCTCGCCGTCGCCTGCGCGATCGGGTTGCTGGCCGCCTTTGCCCGGACGTCTCGTCACCGTTGGCTCAGCGTCCCGGCGGCGGCGTATGTCGAGTTCGTGCGCAATCTGCCGCTGCTGCTGATTCTGTTCTTTCTCTATTTCGGTCTTCCCATGTGGGCCTATGCTTCGCTGCCGCGCGGGCTCGCCGATATTGTGGTGCTGGATGGAGAAAACACCACGATTGCCGGACTCGCCGTCTATGGCGGAGCCTATCTGGCGGAGGTCTTTCGCGCTGGTATTCTCAGCGTCAGCCGCGGCTTCGGCGAGGCGGGGCGTTCGTTAGGTCTCAGCGCGTTGCAGGTTGCCCGGTACGTCACCTTGCCGATCATGTTCCGCACCGTCCTCCCCTCCCTCAGCAATACGTTCATCTCCCTCTTCAAAGACACGTCGCTGGCGATGGCGATCGCCGTTCCGGAGTTGACGTTTGTGACCCGCAAGTTCGTGACCGACACCTTCCAGTACATCCAGGCGTGGACCGCGGCCGGTCTCCTGTATCTGGTCACGACGTATGTGCTGGCCGCGCTGCTCCGCTTCCTGGAGCGGCGCATTCGCTGGACGGTGTGAAACGAATGATGGTCGATCGCATGGCGCGTCGGACGTTCGCCCTCCCCCCTCTACCCCCCTCTCCCGTCGGGCGGGGAGAGGGGGGAGTGCGCGACAGGGAGAGACGCTAATGCAGACGGTGATCGAAGAGCTGCCGCTGCTGCTGCAAGGTGTCGCCGTCACCTTGAGAATCTCTCTCCTGGTGATCGTCGCGGGCACGGTGGCGGGGATGTTTGGCGGTCTGGGATTGCTGTATGGACCGCGCTGGCTGCGGGCGCTGCTGCGCGGCATCGTCGACATCGTGCGCGGCCTGCCATTGCTGGTGACGATCTTCATCATCTTCTATGTGCCGCCGGCGCTCGGTATCGAGATCAACGGATTCGCGGCGGTGGTTTTCGCGCTCAGTCTCTTCGCCGGCGCGCACATCTCCGAGATCGTGCGCGGCACGGTGTCGGCGGTCGCGCGGGGGCAGACCGACGCCGCGCGGGCGCTGGGGCTCACGTTCTGGCCGCGGATCTGGTACGTGATCGTGCCGCAGGCGCTGCCGGCGATCATCCCACCCTGGACCAACACCGCGATCGAGATGGTCAAGGGGAGCTCGTTGGCCTATCTGGTCAGCGTCAGCGAGCTCCTATTCCAGACATACAAGATCGTGGGGCGGACCGGGGCGGCGATGGAGTTGTACATCGCGGCGGCGCTGCTCTACTTTGGGATGAACTTCGCGTTGTCGCGGGCCGGTATCTGGCTGGAGCGCCGGGTGCGGTACGCGACATGACCGGTTCGTGGGGAGATTTCCATCGTGTCTGACATCCACGAGCGGCATGACCCGGTCACGGCCGCGGTTATGGAGCGCGCGCATAGCGGACATCCCATGGTCCGTATCGAGGACGTTCACAAACGCTTCGGCGATCTCGAGGTGCTGAAGGGGATCAATCTCGTGGTGCAGCCAGGCGAGGTCGTCTGCATCATCGGCGCCAGCGGCTCCGGCAAGACTACCCTCCTGCGCTGTATCAATTTCCTGGAGACGTACGAAAGCGGCCGGATTTATGTCGATGAAGAGTTGGTCGGCTATCGCGAGCGAGATGGCGTCCTGCGGCCGGCACGGGAGAAAGACATCGCCCGCGTCCGCGCCGAGACGGCGATGGTGTTCCAGCAGTTCAACCTTTTCCCCCACATGACCGCGCTGCACAACGTCGCCTTCGGTCCGATCAAGGTGCGCGGGGTGGCGAAGGCGGATGCCCAACGCAAGGCGCGCGATCTGCTCGTCCGCGTCGGATTGATCGACAAGGCCGATGTCTACCCTGCCCAGCTCTCCGGCGGGCAGCAGCAACGGGTGGCGATCGCCCGCGCCCTGGCGATGGAACCGAAGGTGATGCTCTTCGACGAAGTCACTTCCGCGCTCGATCCCGAGCTGGTCGGCGAGGTGCTCGCGGTGATGGAAGACCTGGCCGCCAGCCATGGGGTGACGATGATCGTCGTCACCCACGAGATGATGTTCGCGCGCGAGGCCGCCGACCGCGTTGTCTTTATGGACGGCGGGGTGATCGTCGAAGAAGGCCCTCCCGATGCCGTGATCGGCAACCCGAGGAGCGAACGGTTACGGGCGTTCTTGCGCAGATTTAGTACGGGGCGGGAGGCGGAAGGCGGGAGGCGGGAGTGAGCCGGCGAGAAAACCCTCACCCCGTCACCCGTCATGATGCCGCTGATCGCCCTCGTGGCGCAGCTCGTCCTGGGACGCGCCCAGGGTGTCCGCGAGCTGAGAGAGATTTCCTTCGTCAACGTCTTCGTCGCCAGATTCCCAGCGCCGGACCGTGTCCGCATCGACACCCAGGCGGTGTCCGAGCTCGTCGACGGTCATGCCCCGCGCTTCGCGCAACCCCTGGATTTTCCGCGCCTTTGCACTCGCCAACGGTGTTTCTCCTTTGGGTATAGAGACCCGCTATGCGTGCCATGGTGAGGAACGAAGCACCCTGGCACAACGGTACGTCCGTTTTCGGAGCACGAGATTCTTCGCCCGCGGGCTCAGAATGACACATTTGACGGCTCTGTATGACACGTTTTCTGAGTCGCGGCAGCGAGTGCTTGGACCCGTCACACGAGACGCCTTGCGATGGAACGATGCCAGCGGTAGGCTGCGCGTCGAATCCATTCGTTTCGCTTCTCATGGGTGAGCGGGATCGTGCAAACAGCGGCGAGCGGGCCACCAGACGAATCGGAGCCGTCCGCAAGTAGCGGTCCCCCGGCCGGTGCGCCTCCGCGCGCCGCATCGATGCCGCTCGAAATGCTGGTCAAGAGTCTGGCGGCGATTGCGGCCATCTTCTACGTGCTTGGATTCCTCACCACCAACTCCTATCTCTATCTGCTCGGGGTTTCGGATTTTTCCCTCTTGCGCACCCGTTTCATCCTGACCGGCGTGTTGACGTTCATGCCGATTGTCCTGGCCCTGGTCGGCGGTATTTATGCGGCGGTGGACGTCTACGCGCATAATGACGAAGGACCACTCTCGACACGCGCCTATGTTTGGGTGCTGGCGGACATCGCCCTGCCGTTCGCTCTCTACTTCGCGCTGTTTTATCTGGTGGCGGACAACGACGCCATGACCTCGGCCCGCGATGCCGCCTTGCTCAGCGTGGTCTGCGCCGTCATCGTGCTGGCCGTGCTTTCCTCGTTGGCGCTGTACCGCACGTCGGAGCGGCGCCCGCTCAGTCACCTTGCCCGCCGCCGGCAACCGTTCAACTACGATCGCTTCAGCGCGCGTTTCGGGGTTCCCGACGCCCTCGTCGAGAGCATGATCTTCGCCGTGGGCGGATTCCTCCTGATGCTCGCCTACATCGCGCTCTTCGGTCAGTATTTTTACCCGACCATTCCCGAACAGCTTGGGGGCGGGCGACCGCGCATCGCCCAGGTGCTGATCGCGGCCGATGCCGTGCCCGCGGTGCGCGAGCTCGGACTGGAGATCACGGAGGAGGCTCCCCTCTCCGCTCCGCTGGAGCTGCTCTGGGAAGGAGAAGAGACCTACGTCATTCGTCTGCCCCACCCGCACAGCCGGACGGTCGTCCAACTGGCGCGCCCGCTCGTCGCTGGGGTCGTGACGGGGCAGGTCATCGTGCCCGTGGGTGATCCTGAGGGCCCATAGCAACGGTCAGCCCTGGTGCGGCCAGTTCGATGCGGCCACTGAAAACCTTCGCCGCCTGCTTTTTGTAAGCCGCGAAGCCATGCTCTTCCCACATGTGCGTCAGAACCAACGTTTCAGCGTTCGCGGTTGCGGCCAAAGCTCCGGCCTCGGCCGCGGTGAGTGATCCGCGCTCGGAGACCGGCTTGTCGCCCGGTTCTAGCAGCGTCGCTTCGGCGACGAGCACGCCGACTTCCGCGAAGAAGCCGGCAAGGGGCGCCGTCGGTCCGGTATCGCCGGTGTAGCCGAGATCGGCCGCAGCGGAGGTATGAACGCGAATTGACCATGCCGGGACGTAATGCACCGCCGGGGCGAAAGTCACGACGGTATCGCCGATCGGCAAAGGAAACGTCGGGTCGTATTCCGCGACGTCAACCGTATCCGAAAACCGTCCGGGTCTGTCGCAGGCGTCGAAGGGGGCGCTCGCCCTGGTGAGCATGTTGATTCCGCCTGGGGGCAGCCAGACTGGAATAGGCTCTGGCGCCGCGACCGGGTTGTAGGCCAGTGCGTGTCGCAGCGCCAGCAGATCGAGCACGTGATCGACGTGCATGTGCGAGATGATGACCGCGTCGAGGGTGCGGAAATCGGTGTGCCTGCGCAGCTCCTGCAGCGTTCCCGGACCGAGATCGAGCACCAAACGGGTTCTCCCGGTCTGTACGAGAAAACCGGCGCACCCCATGCCTGTATTGGGACTGGCGGCACTGCCGCCGAGCACGGTCAGGCGCATCGCCGCGACCCCCGCCCGCGCTCAGGCGTTTTCTTCCGCCTTCTCCCCCTCTTCGCCGTGCGCCACGATATCGCCCTCGCGGAAGAGGATCGCTTCCAGCGCGGCGCGCCATTTCGGAGTGCGGCGCAGCAGAAACTCGAGGTCCATCCCGAAGTGCTTGAACTCCTCGGCCTGGGCGTCGGCCATGATCGCCCGCGCCTCGGCATCCGGCTCGACCGCCATCCGCTGCTGGTACCAGCCGATTGCCTCGGTTTCCTCGGTCAGCGAGGCGATCATCCGCGCAAAAGTGCGTGTTTCGGCGGGCAATTCGCCCGGTGGCTCGTGGTATTGATCGAAACCCATGCGTTTTCCCTCCTGGTTGGGTGGAGCGGGCGACGCAGGCGTCGCCCCTACGGCCGTCCATTCCTGCGTCGTCCCGGTAAGACTGACACTGCGGACGCACTGTCGGACTTGGACACGTGGACTCGATGAGCGGCCGTCGAGTCCAGTCTCGACGGCCGCTCCATCTGGACGCGGTTGCTCGTTACGGCGTCGGGGTGCCGCCCGCCATCGCGTCGTCCTCGACGATGTCGAGGAACTCATCGACCAACCAGCGATCGTCTACTTGCTCGAGTACGGCGAATGCGGCATCGCCTTCGATCTCCCAGACACCACCCACTCGTCCGCCCTCGAGGAGGCGCACGTCGCGGCCGGGACTGACCTGGGTTTGCGTCCCTGGTTCCATCCCCGGCTCGTCGATCACGGGCGTTCCGGCGATTTGCGCTTCGAGCAGGGCGCGCACCTCATCCGGTGTGTCTTCGTCGGGGTTGCTCATATCGGGTCCCAGCGAACGAGCCGCGTCGTCGGTGACCAAGGCGAATGCGCGGGCATATTGTCCGGCGTCGAAACAGGCGATCAGCTCCATGACCACCGCGTTGACGGCTGCTTCGGTCTCGGCGTCGACCGGCTCGCCCGCGGGGAGCGCCGCTTCCGAGTCGAAGGTCGTTGCGGCTGGCGTGGCCAGCGGGGTTCCCTCAGGACTGAAGTAGAAATTGACGAGTTCGTCAACGTCACGCGGCTCGGCCGTACAGCCGGCGCCAGCAGCCGGAGACGCGTCCTGCGCACCGACTGGCGCTGCCATCACCCCGATGGCCAGGAGTGCACCGCTCGCGGCCAACCGCGCAAGGCACGGGAATAGTTGCATCTGATCCTCCTCTTCACCCAATTGCGATCGACTCGATTGCGCAATCCGTGCGGTAGCTCTTGCAACATTTGGGCCATGACTGGGAGGAGCGCGGTGCGAGCAGCAGTCTCACTCGGTCCACGCGGTATGCCGCCGGCTCCACGTAGAATGCGGAGCAATGTCTGCCACCGTGGCGATCGCGCCACCCGGAGCCGGAGGAGTTTTGCCGTGTCACGAATGCTGTTCGTTGTCGCGATCGTTGTCCTGACGCTTCTGCTTCCGGCGACCGTCGCGGCTCAGGATGCGACCCCTGCAACCGGACTCGGGGAGCCAGACCCGGCGGAGTGCACCGTCGAGCCACGGCCGATGTCCTTCTTCGAAGAGTTCGTCGGCACCCCCACCGCCGAGCAGGCGGCGAGGACGGAAGCCACCCCGGACGCTGGATTCCGCATGCCGGACGGCACGCCGGCCGACGAGGATACGGTCGCCGCCGTGCTGGGAACCGTGCGTCAGCTCGGCGCCTGCATCAACGCGGGCGACTTTCTCGGAGGCTACGGCGCGCTCTTCACCGAGGATTTCATCCGGGACGATCTCGAGAGTTCCGGACCGCTCGCCGCGGAAGAGCTGAGTCTCACCCCGGAGCCGATGCCAGCCGAAATGCGGGTCTCCTTGTTGGCCGTGGTCGACGTGCGTGTGTTGCCGGACGGACGGGTGGCGGGGCTATTTGACATTCAGGATCCGTTCGCGGAACCGCCGGGGCCGTCCCGCTTCTACTGGGAGTTCGTGAAGGAAGACGGCCGCTGGTTGATCGACGAGCAGATCATGCTCGGGCCGATGGAGCCGGAGCAGGTGGGAACGCCGACCAGTTAGATGTCGAGCCAGCGGCGCGCCTATGACGTCATCGTCGTCGGGGTCGGCGGCATGGGCTCGGCCGCGTGTTATCACCTGGCGCGGCGCGGGCTGCGTACCCTTGGACTGGAACGGTTCGATATTCCCCATAGCATGGGGTCGTCGCACGGTGTCACCCGCATCATTCGCCTCGCCTACTACGAGCATCCGTCGTACGTGCCGCTGCTGCTGCGCGCTTTTGCGTTGTGGGACGATCTGGCGCGCGAGAGTGGGCGCCATCTCTTGGAGGTCACCGGCACCATCGACGCCAGCGGTGCGGACGAGATTGTCTTCACCGGGGCGCTGGAGGCGTGTGAGCGGTTCGCGCTCGACCACGAGGTCATCACTTCTGCCGAGCTGACAGCCCGCTACCCAGGGTATCGGCTGCCCTCCGGTCACATGGCGCTGTTCCAGCCGCGCGGTGGGTTTCTCCTGCCGGAGCGCTGCATCAACGCCCATGTCGCAGGCGCACTCGCCGCCGGGGCGGAGATCCGCGCCCGCGAACGGGTGCTCGCTTGGGAACCGGCGGGAGACGGGGTGCGGGTGACAACCGAGCGCGGTGTCTACGAGGCGGGCCGTCTGATCCTCGCCGCGGGAGCCTGGATGGGATCGCTCGTGCCGGAGTTGGCCGCGCTCGCGCAACCGGAGCGGCAAGTGCTGGGCTGGTTCGCCCCTCTCGAACCGGCGCTCTTCACGCCGCGGCGCTTTCCCGTTTTCAACCTCATGGTCCCGGAAGGACGCTACTATGGGTTCCCCCAGTACGATGTCCCAGGGTTCAAGATCGGGCTCTATCATCACCGCGAAGAATTGGTAGACCCGGACGATTTTCAGCGGGAAGCGGACGTCGCCGACGAGGCCCTACTGCGCGCGGCGACGGCGCGCTATTTTCCCTCCGCAAACGGTCCGACGATGGCCCTGCGCACCTGCATGTTCACCAATACCCCGGACGAGCATTTCATTCTGGACCACCTGCCAGGCTATCCCCAGGTCATCGTCGCTTCTCCCTGCTCGGGGCACGGGTTCAAGTTCGCGTCGGTGATCGGTGAGATTCTGGCCGATCTGGCGCAGCGGGGCGAAACGGAGCAGGATATCGGATTCCTGCGCCTGAGCCGCTTCGCCGAGCAGCCGCTACCCGCCGGGTAGGTGTCTGCCCCGAGCGCGCCTATACTCGGCGGCACGTGCGATCAACCGTTCCACGTCCGGAGTGGCCAGGTTCTGCGCCTGGTGGGAGTGTTTGCGTTCATGACCGCGACCGGACCGGAGGGAGAGCGCCAGGCGAACCGCCACCTCGACAGCGCGCTGCTCGGGATCGTCAAGACCCTCACCCATCTCGCCTGGATGATTCCCTGGCCGGCCTGGAGCGCCATCGCCTTCGCCGCCGGATTCGTCAGCATGCTTTCCAAACAGCGGCACGTCGTGCTGGCCAATGTGCGCCATGCGCGGGCCGATGATCAGCCGCTGCGGATCGTCGCCTGGTATATCGGGGCGCAACAGATCGCGACGCACCTGCGGGCGGTGATCGGTACGCTGCGGGCTGGGTTCCGCCTCCCCGATACCACCAATCACCTGATTCTGGAAGGGATCGAGGGGGTTCGCCCGCATCTCGGTCAACGCGGGGTCATCATCGTCGCGCCGCACGCCGGGCCGTACACCATGCTCGGGCTGATGGGCCGTCGCTGGTTGGCGGAGCAGGGGTTCAGCGGCGAGCTGGCGATCGTGGCGAGGATGTTCCGGCCCTTTCGCTCGGGCGCGCTGATGGACTGGTTCATGGACTACTTCACCCGCGCCGGGATCACCGTCATCTCCGTCCACGAGCAACCCCAGATCATGGCCAAGCGGTTGAAAAATGTGCTCGAGAACAACGGTATCGTCGTCCTCCTCGTCGACGAGCCGACGCCGACGCCCTCGGCGATCGTTCCCTTTTTCGACAGCGCGATCAAGATGCCGATCGGTCCGGTGCGGCTGGCCCGCGCCACCGGCTCCGTGATTGTACCGACCATTGCCTCGTACGAGCGTGGCCGCAAGATGAAGATCACCCTCGCCGCACCGCAGTCGCCGGACGGCACCGTGACCGAGGAGATGCACCGGCTGGCGCGCACGCTGGAGACCCTGGTTGGCCGCAATCTCAACCAGTGGGCGATGCTGACCTCGATCTGGATCGACGAGAAACCGGGCACCCCAGCCCCACCGGAGGGCCACTCCTACGCCGATCTCCACTTGCACACGCAGGGGAGCGATGGGCTGCTGCACGCCGAGGAATGGATCGACGCCGCGCGCGACGGCGCGATCCGCGTGATCGCCGTCACCGATCACGACCACATCGAGACGGTGCGGGAGTGGAAGACACGCGACCCCGAGGGCACACGCCATGTCATTCCGGGTGTGGAGCTGACCGCGCGCGGCCGGATCGTCCACCTCGGGGTGCTCTTCTCCGGCGCGATCCCTTCCACGTTACCGAAACCCGGCACCCCTCTGCTCGATCTCGTGCGTTGGGCACGCGGAATCGACGGCAGTATCGTTGTGCTGGTCCATCCGCTGCCCATTTTGTGGCGGCAGCAATTACGCGGCATGGCGAACGCGGGACTGTTGCCGGATGCCATCGAGTCGCGCTTCCCCTTTGGTGGCAATCGCGCGCTTACGATCGAGCGTGCGGCACGCAACCATGACCTCGCTATCCTGGGCGGGAGCGATGGGCATCTCTCGCCGGGACAGATCGGCGGTCACGCCACGCTCTTTCCGGGCGAGACGGTGGACGATCTTTTCACCGCCGTGAAGGAGCGCCGCACGCAGGCGGTGACGCTGCCCCGCCTGGATCGCATCCCGAAGCGCGTCTACGTCATGCAGTCGCTCTATTCCTGGCTCTTGCCGTTACGCGGCATCCCCGGTGTGCCGCCGATGCGCGCGGTTCTGCTCCGCCGGGCGCGGGCAACCGCGCAACGAGGCGGCCGGCAAAAGCTCTTGCAGCCATTGCGAAGCACTGGGACGGGGCAGAGCGTTCAGGTGTCCTGATTCGCGTATGCCCTCACCTCAACCCCTGAGAAACCCTCACCCTAACCCCTCTCCCTGAGCGCAGGGAGAGGGGCTTTGCGCGGAGCCCGGAGTGGGGGCGATATCTTTGAGGAGGCTCCGCCACGCGTCTTGCGATGTGAGATCAGGCGGAGGCGCTACACCAATGTGGGTGATGCCGAGCTCGGCCAGAACGCGCACGCGTTCCCGGACCGCGTCAAGGGGTCCGATAATGCCGAGGCGGCGGATCAAGTCGTCCGGAACCAACGCCCGCGCCGCCGCCAGGTCGCCCTCGCGGCGCAGCGCCGGGAATCCGCCACCCGCGGCAAGGGTCTCGCCGGTGCGCATCGTCGCGCGCACCGAATCGAGCAGCACCGGGACGTCAAAATCGCCGGTCCGTACCAACCGATCCATGCCCGGCAAGGCCGCGACGAGACAAAACAGATTCTTGTTGCGGTCGAGCGCCGCCCGTTCGGCGTCCGGAGCGGCGGCGACCACGACTGCCGTGCGCAGGACGAAGACAAGACCTTGGGGTTCCCGCCCCGTCGCGGCCGCCGCGGACCGTACCCGCGGGATCGCATCGCGCAAGAAGTCGTCCGAGGTCAGGGCGTTGAAGATGGCGCCGTCACACCGCGTGCCGGCGAGCTCGAGCGCCCGCGGTCCGGCGGCGGCGAGATAGATCGGCACGTGGTCCTGCGCGGGATGGACGACGCGCTCCCAATCGTTGACCTCGAAATGCCCGTCGTCCGGTGACGTGGCGCGGTGGGGTGGCGTCCACCAGGCGCGCAGGAGGTCCACGGTCTCGCCCAGTGCGGTGAGGGGATCGCCGATCTCCACGCCGAGCGCGTCGCGATGCCACTCGGCCTGACCGCGCCCCAGACCAAGGACCGCTCGCCCCCCCGACAGCCGGTCCAGGGTGGCGACCGACGCGGCCAGCAGATTTGGGTGGCGCGGGTAGGGACTGGTGACGCTGGTGCCGAGTGCGGCGTTCGCCGTTACCGCGGCAATGGCGCCCAGGGTGGCGAAGGCGTCCCACCCTTCCGGGTCTTCGCTGACCCAGATGGCGTCGATGCCGGCGGCATCGGCCGCCCGCGCGGTGGCGAGGGTTGTTTGGGACGCGTTGCCAGTTTGGTCCCGCGTCCAGGGGTGATGGCTGAGATCGAGGGTGAACTTCATGGGATTATCCGGGAGAGGGGGAACGCGAGGCGTTGTTTATCCTTCTGCCCGGTAGTAGAGGAGCACACCGCCGCCGCGTTCATCGCCTTGTCTGACCACGACTCCTGGCCGGCCGTCGTGCATGGCGTAGGAATCGCCCCGGTCGAGCGACGCGGCGATCTCTTCGGCAACGATGGTGGCATAGAGATCGTGGCGTGGGCACTCCCAAACACCGGAATAGTCCGCGAGGGGTTTCATGC
>JACCXM010000231.1 GCA_013697005.1 Chloroflexia bacterium
TCAAGCGTAGCCCACTCTGATTGTAGAAATGGCGGGCGGCACGCAGCGCCAGGGCCAACAAGAGCGTCAGCATCACGAAGCCAAGGATCAGATCGATCAACGTCACGTCCGGAAGCGGGCTTTGCACCACCACCGAGCGCACGCCCCAGATACCCAGGATGATGCCGCCAATCCCGAGCAGCAACTCATTCAGGGAACGCAGCCCGAGGGCAAAAATGCCCGACGCCGAAATCAGCAGCACCAGCAGCACACTCAAAATGCGCAGGTAGATCGGCCGCTGCCACTCGAGCTGGTCGACCAGCAGGAAATCGGCGGGGTCATTGGGTGAACGCACCGCCGCCGGGTCGACCAGCCGCGGCGGTTTCATGTTCAGGCGCGCTACCTGGTCTTCCAGGGTGAATGAGACATTGCGCCGCTCCAGCTCCCCTTCGGTCACCGGAATCTCGAGACCGCCCGGACCGGTCGCGGAGGCGGTCGTGCCCAGCAGCAGGGTGTACGAATCGAACGGATAGCGTTGCGGTGTGCCCCGCACCGGCAGCTCCATGGTAAAGGTGAATGCACCCGTGACATTCGGCACGGTAAAGGATGCCGAGGGCGGCAGCCCCCGCCGCCGGGCGGCATCGTTGCCAAGGGAGAAAAAGGTGCCGGTAATGGGCGGGCAGAGCGCCTCGCAGACGCGGTGGCCGGACACGGTCAGGGAGGCGATCCGGCGCGCCTCGTCGAGATGCGTCACGGTGACGTTGAGGAACGTCGTCGCCGGGCTGATGATCTGGCTGGCATCGACCGCCACCCCGGTCGTGAGATCGTAGACGAAGTTCGCCTCCTGTCCGAAGAGTTCATCGACGAAGCTGACCAATGCGGCCGGCATCAGCACCAGAACCGCAGCGAGCAAAATCCCCGTCAGGAAAAGGGCGAATCGGCTCAGACGGGGACTCACCGGAGGAAGCCCCGTCTTCGCCCCGTCATCATCCGTCACCCCATCACCCCATCACCGGTGTCGCTTCCGCCACAATCAGATCGCCGCGCCAGGCAGCGGCCACATCGAGATCGTCCGCGATCAGCCCGCGCGCGGCCATCCAGCTCGCGTAGTCGTCCCACCGCGCGGCGGTCTGGGTGCCGAAGGGGACGTCGCCGGCGGTCCAGACCGGGATCAGCAGGGCGATCCCTTCCTCCTCGACCGCCACATCGAGATCGGGGCTGGCCGCCCGCAACGCGGCGATCGCGGCCGCCGGATCCGCGATGGCGGCCTCGTAGCCGCGGCGCGTCGCGCCCAGGAACCGCGCGACGAGATCGGCCCGCTCGGCCACCGTCTCTTCACTCGCGGTGATGACCAGCTCGTAATACGGTGGCACTCCCCACTCCTCGACCCGCAGGAGATCGACCGGGTAGCCCTCGCGTTCGGCCAGGATCGTCTCATGCGTCCAATAGGCGCCGAGCGAGGCATCGACCTGTCCCGAGATGAGACCGGGCACCAGATTGAAGTCGATATTGACCAGGTCGACCTCGGCCATCGTCGCGCCGTCGGACTCCAGCATTGTCGCCAGGAACGCCTCCTGGCTCGGGATACCGGGGTAGCCAACGGTTTTTCCGGCCAGATCAGCTGGCCGCGTGATCCCGCTATCGGCCAGGACCATGATGCCCAACAGCGGAGTCTGCACCAGCGCCAGCACGGAGACGACCGGCACCTCCGCCGCACGCGCCAGCAGCACATCGGTCTGATACGAGATACCGAACGCATCGCGCCCGGCGCCGACCGTCTGTAGCACGGTGGTCGGATCGGACGGGGTATAGAACTCAGGGGCAAGACCTTCGTCAGCGTAGTAGCGGCGCTCCCGCGCCAGAAAGAGGCCGGCATGGTTGGCGTTTGGGTACCAATCGAGCGCCACGCTGAAGGCCGCGGATTCTTGCGCCAGGGCGCTGGCAGGGCCGATCCCGGCTTGCAAGACGGAACCGGCGGCCACCGCCGAGAACGGGACGAGCGCCATCAACCGACGGCGCGTGAGACCATCGTGGAACTGCACGGAGTACCTCCGGGATGAGACGTGAATAACGTCAGCTGTCACAGCTGTGTGGGGTGAGTGTCACGCGGAGGGGATGGTCGCGGCAAACCCCCGGGACGTGTGGAGAGGAGCGGCAGACGCGAAACCGGCCTCCTGCAATCAAGTGGCCGGATCGGGATGAGCGGACGATCGTGGCAGCGACGGCGAAGGAAAGCCTGGACTAGGCGATCCGCGCCCGGGTCCGGGTCTCGCCCCGTGTGCGCGCGCCGCCGTAGACCTCGTCGACCGACCAGGCGCCGGGGCCTGCCAGGGCGAGACAGAGAGCGGCGACCCCAAAGACCGCCTCCTTCTCCCAGGTGATTGCCCCGTTCTCGAGAAACGGCGATCCGCGCAGGATGAAGGCGAACAGAATGACGCCGAGCATATCGAGGGCGATCAAGACCCCCGCGATCTGGGTCAGGAACCCGAGGATGAGCAGAATCCCGCCGACCAGCTCGACGATTGTCACCACCCAGGCCATCAGCCCCGGCAGCGGGACCCCAAGCGTTCCAAGAAAGCCGGCAAACCCCCCAACGCCGCCGCTCAGCTTGGCCAAACCATGGAGTGCCATCGCAATGCCGAGCACGCCCTGAGAATCGCCAGACCATAGGGGGCCGTTGCTTTGACATCAAATCCTGGAATGTTCACGCGGTCTCTCCCTCCATTTCCCACCGCGCGTCCTTCGCTGCGGACCGCGGTCAGGAACGCCTGCTCCCACGAGCGGGGTTCGGCTGGACGAGGGGTTCGCCGGTGACACCCCGGCAGATATCGGCAATGGTTCGCACGAGGCGGGATCCCCTGCTCGTACTCTACGTGCCACGTGGCCTAATGGCAAGCAGGGGGCTGACGGGGTGCTCATCCCACGCCCCGAGACCCTGGCTCAGCGCCGGGGTCTCGGGCAGGAAAGAGGGGGTTGGAAGGGAGGGGAAGGAACCCTCCGGGGGATGGGGGAGCCGGGAGGACGCTAGCGCGTCGCTCCGGCAGGGATGAGGCGCGGCATTGTGAAGCGTGAAGAAAGCGCCGGCACGCGCTCGATGTTGCGGATCGCCAGCGCCGTGGCCCCGGCAATGAGACCCAGGCCGGCGACGAGGGCGGCCGTGCCCGGCACCCGCATCGGGAACGCGGGCCCCGCCTCGGGTTCGGCGTGCAGCCGCAGGACACTCCCGGTCAGACCATCGATGGTGAGGCGAACGGAATCCCCGGCGCGCAAGGCATCAAGAGGGACAGTTTCCCCGCCGCGCACGAGCTCGGCGTCAGCGTTGACGCTCAGGGCTACCGGCGACTGGGCGCCGCGCTCGACCAGCGCCACCAGGCCATTGCCAGCGCCGACCAGGGCGCCCTCGATGGTGACAGGAACGGCGCTCACGGCAACGCCACTTTGCGGCGAGAAGATGGTGACACCCGTCGCCGAGGCATCACTCCAGCGGACCGTCAACGCGGACGCAAGGAGAGCGGTAATGACGATCGCGGCCAGCGTCCGCGCCGAGCCAAGAATGCGAGTCATCAACGACGGTTCCGGACGGTGCAAGTACATGATGAACCCTTTCCACCTCGAGCGATCTCCGCGGCTGCCGCATGCAGCACGATCGCGAGGAACGCAACTGGGACGCCGCATCCGGGAACACGCGCCAGCGGCCGGTTTGGCGGGGCGGTGGGGATGGAGTCCCGGCCGCGTGGCGCGTCTTCTCGG
>JACCXM010000278.1 GCA_013697005.1 Chloroflexia bacterium
CCGTGCTGGTCACGAGCACGCGATTCGATTTGCCGAGCGCGGCGAGCGTCACCGGGCCCGCGATGTCTTTCGCGTCTTTCACCGGCGGCGGCGAGTCGAGGTTCGTCTCGCCCCAGCTGTCCGCGGACGCTTGCACGAGCGGCGTCGTGCCGCGCTCCGCGATCAGCGCGCGCGGCTGGAACCACAGCGTCGCGCGCGTGCCCGCAAAGCCTTCGTTGATCGGATGCTTCGCGTAGTTGTCGAGGATGTAGAGCGCCCCGGGCAGCTCGCGCACCGACAGGGACGGATCGATCGCGAACGCCGCCGGGATGAAGAATCTCGGCTATTCATTCGGCTACCCCGAGCAGTCAACCGCGACCGTCGAAGTTCAAGGCCGCGGCGAAGTCGAGAGCGCGGTCGTCCGCGCCGGCGCCGCCGATGTCGGGCAGGGCTCGCATCTGGCGCTGCGCCAGATCGCCTCCGAAGTGTTAGAACTGCCTCTGGAACAGATCACCCTGATCGCCGACGATTCGTCGCAGGCGCCAAACGCGGGCAGCGCCTCCGCCTCCCGCTTGACCCTGATGGCCGGCCGCGCCGTTCACGATGCGGCGGAACAAGCCCTCCACCAATACCGCGCCAGCGACGAAGAGCGCGTCACGGCGACGGTTCAGTTCCGCCCCGCCGCGACCACCATGCTCTCCGGCGAAGATGGCTCCGGCATCCCGAACTATTGCTACGGCTACGCCGCCCAGGCCGTCGAAGTCGAGGTCGACACGCTCACCGGTCAGGTGCGGGTCTGCAAGATCATCAGCGTCCACGACGTCGGCCGCGCCATCAACATGCAGCAAGTCGAAGGGCAGATCGAAGGCTGTCTGGCCCAAGCGATCGGCTACGCGCTGCTGGAGGACCTGAAAACGCGCGATGGCATCATTCTCACTCCCCACCTCAGCACCTATCTCCTCCCCACCGCGCTCGACATGCCGGACGAGATCGTGCCGATCGTGATGGAGCTGGCCGATCCCCACGGACCCTTCGGCGCGCGCGGTGTGGCGGAGATGCCCCTGGTGCCATTCCTCCCCGCCGTCGCGATAGCGGTCCATGACGCGGTCGGCGTCTGGTTGACGGAGCAGCCATTCACCCCGGAGCGGATCCTCGCCGCGCTTTTCGCATGATTCACTGAACGCGCTCGTCACTTCCGATGACCAGCTCGCGCACCGTCAGCCGGCCCACCGTCAATTCGTCAACCGCGAGCTGCCCAAACTGGCCCCTCCTGACCGCCAATCGGCCGATACCGAGCCGGCCAATTGCGAGCGCCCCAATGGCGAGCGCGCCGATCGCGGCCGCGCCGATTGCCATTGCGCTTACCGCTACCGCCTTCCAGACAGTCGGCGCCAGCGCCTGTCCCTGCTCGACCCGTTCCATCCCGACCTCCTGCTTCTCGTGACGCGAATCGCTGCTTGGTGACTCCAACCGCACCGCATACACTCTCACAGAGCGCAAGCTGCACGAATATGGAAACGGAGCAAACCGCGTGAGTCAATTACTGAAGATCACCGCGGGGCCCTATGCGTTCGTGGCCCGCACCGAGCAGGACGCGGCGCCCAAGACCTGCGCCGCCTTCCTGGAACGGTTGCCCTTCCGCGACAAGATCATCCACGTGCGCTGGAGCGGCGAATCGGCCTGGATCCCGCTTGGCGCTTTCGACTTCGGGCTCGGCTTCGAGAACGCCACCAGCTACCCCGCACCTGGCCAGATTCTCCTCTACCCCGGCGGGTACAGCGAAACCGAGATCCTTTTCCCCTACGGCTCTTGCTGCTTTGCCTCGAAAATGGGCCAGCTCGCCGGCAATCACTTCCTGACCGTCATCGAGGGAAATGAACACCTCGCGGCAATCGGCGAGATGTGCCTCTGGGAAGGCGCGCAGGACATCCTGTTCGCCCGTGCGTAGCGGCTTCCGAAGATGCAATAATGGGTCGGTTCCAAATGCCGCATTGTCGCGGCGCGTGACAAGTCAGCGGTAGAGGAGGAGCGATATGATCCGTCGCAGTCTATTCGCCGTGCTCGCGGGGCTCGTGCTCACCGGTGGGATAGTGACGTCGCTCGCCGGTGTCGCCGCGCAAGACGCGACCCCGGCCGCCGAGCCATTCAAAGTTGGCTTCGTCTACGTCGGTCCCGTTGGCGATCTGGGTTGGACCTACGCTCACGATCAGGGACGGCTCGCGCTCGAGGAAGGCTTCCCCGGCATCGAAACTGGTTTCCAGGAGAATGTCCCGGAGAACCCGGCCGACGCCGAGCGCGTCATCCGCCAATTCGCCCAGGACGGCTTCGACGTCATCTTCACCACCTCGTTCGGCTACATGGACCCGACGATCAATGTCGCTCAGGACTTCCCCGACACGACGTTCATTCATATCTCCGGGTTCAAGACCGCCGATAATGTCGGTACCGGCTTCGGCAAGATCGAGGAGCCGCGCTTCGTCTCCGGTCAGGTCGCCGGGGCGATGACCGAGACGAATCAGATCGGATACGTCGCGGCCTTCCCCATTCCCGAAGTGATTCGTGGCATCAACGCCTTCACCCTCGGCGTGCGCGAAGTGAATCCGGAAGCAACCGTCCAGGTGGTGTGGACCAATACCTGGTTCGATCCCGCCAAGGAGCGGGCCGCGGCCGAGGCGCTGCTCGACGGCGGTGCTGACGTGATCGCCCAGCACCAGGACACCGCCGGTCCCCAGCAGGCCGCCGAGGACCGTGGTCTCTACAGCGTCGGCTATAACGCCGATATGGCGTCGCTGGCTCCCGATGCCGTGCTTACCTCGGCGATCTGGAACTGGGGACCCTTCTACAGCGACGTTGTGCAGCAGGTCATGGACGGCGCCTGGGAGAGCAGCCAGTACTGGGGCAGTTGGCAGGACGGGGTGGTCGACATGGCCCCTGTCGCCGAATTCGTCCCGGAAGAAATCCGCGCCGCGGCCGCGGAGGAGGTCGCCCGCTTCAAGAGTGGTGAGGAGACGATCTACACCATCTTCACCGGTCCCCTCCTCGACCAGAGTGGCGAGGAACGGGTCGCCGCGGGTCAGGCTATGACCGACGAAGAACTGCTCAGCATGGACTGGTTCGTCGAGGGTGTTGACGGCGACATCCCGACGTAAGGTGATGGGGTGATCGGGTCATAGGGTGATAGGGGACCATGGGTTGATGTCGCAACACCTGATCACCTCGTCACCCTCGTCCTCACCCATCACCTCATCACCCCAGCACCCCAGCACCCACCGTCCGGCGATCGCGATGCGCGACATCAGCAAGCGCTTCGGAACGGTGATCGCCAACGATCGCATCACCTTCGATGCCTCCTGGGGCGAGGTTCACGCCCTGGTCGGGGAGAATGGCGCCGGCAAGTCGACCCTGATGAGCATCCTGGCCGGGCTCTACCGGCCCGATAGCGGCGCGGTCGAGATCGATGGCCAGCCGGTTCACTTCCGCTCGCCGCGCGATGCCATCGGGCACGGCATCGGCATGGTCTACCAACATTTCATGCTCGTCGAACCGTTCTCGGTCGCGGAGAACGTCGTCCTCGGCGAGCGCCGCTCCGGTGTCAATCTGGAGACCGCCCGCGTCGCGCGCGAGCTGACCGCGCTGAGTGAAAAATATGCGCTCGGCGTCGACCCCCAAGCCAAAATCTGGCAGCTCTCCGTCGGCGAGCAGCAGCGCGTCGAGATCCTGCGACTCCTCTATCTCGGCGCGCGCATCCTCGTCTTCGACGAGCCGACCGCGGTCCTCACCCCGCAGGAGACGCACGGCTTGTTGCGCAACCTGCGTGGGATGGCCGGACAAGGTTTCAGCGTCGTCTTCATTTCGCACAAACTGGACGAAGTGCAGGAGGTCGCGGACCGCATCAGTGTCCTGCGCCGCGGCCAGATTGTCGCCACCACTACCCCCGCCGCGACCGACCGCCGCACCTTGGCCCGGATGATGGTTGGCCGCGAGCTCGCTGATTTCGTCGCCCGCCCCGCCGACGAGCCACGTGCGGAGGTCGATCGCGGCGGCGCCATGCTCGAGTTGCGCGGACTCTCCGCGCTCGGCGAGAAGGGGTTACCCGCGCTGCGCGAGATTGATCTCGAAATCCGCTCCGGTGAGACGCTCGGCATCGCGGGCGTGGCCGGCAACGGGCAACGCGAGCTCGCCGAGACCGTGACCGGTCTCCGTCCCGTCACCGCCGGGACCGTCCGCATCGACGGCAAGGCGATGACGAATCGTCCCGCGGCGGAGATTACCCGGGCTGGAGTCGCGCACATTCCCGAGGATCGTCTCGCCACGGGACTGATCGGCGGTATGGACTTGAGCGCCAACGCGATCCTGCGTGACTACGGCCAGCCCCCGCTCTGCCACGGCCCCTTCCTCCTGACCAGGGCGGTCTCTGCCTTCACCGACCGCCTCCTGACCGCCAACGATGTCAAGGCGCCCGGCCGCTGGACGAAGTTGCGCACCCTTTCCGGTGGAAATCAGCAAAAACTGCTCCTGGGCCGCGAGCTTGCCGGTGAACCACGCCTGATCGTCGCCGTCCACCCCACGCGGGGCGTCGATGTCGGCGCCACCGAGGCGATCCACGACGCCTTGCGCGCCCAGCGCGCCCGCGGTGCAGCGACGCTCTTGATCTCCGAAGACCTCGACGAGTTGCTCGCTCTCGCCGACCGCATCGCCGTGCTTTTTGCCGGACGTATCATGGGCACGATCCCTACCGCGAGCGCCGACCGGGAACAGATCGGTCTGATGATGGCGGGAATCGAAAGTCGTGAGGCGGAAGTCGTAATGGATGTCTAACCGGCTCACCGGCTCACCGGCTCACCGGCTCCGCCTCGAGCGCGTACCGTCTCCCTCGCGCGGGGCGACCGCCCTCGTCACCGTCCTCTCGTTCGCGCTCGCTCTCCTCGCCGGCGGAATCGTCCTGGCATTGGCTGGCGAAAACCCGATCGCGGTCTACCTGGCGATGGTAAAAGGCGCCTTCGGCGACCGCAACGGGGTCGCGGAGGTTCTGGTCAAGACGACACCTCTCCTGCTGACCGGTCTGGGCGTCGCCGTCGCCTTTCGGATGCAGCTCTGGAACATCGGCGCCGAAGGTCAGCTCTACTGGGGCGCCATTTTCGCCACCGGTGTCGGGCTCTTCGTGCTCCCGGCCGCCCCCGGCTGGGTGTTGGTACCGGCCATGATTGCCGCCGGTCTCCTCGGCGGGGGGTTGTGGGGACTCATTCCCGGCGCCCTCCGCGCCTGGTTCGGCGCGAGCGAGATCATCACCTCGCTCATGCTCAACTACGTCGCCATCCTTTTCAGCGAGTATCTGGTGCACGGTCCGTGGCGGGACCCTGGGGCATTCGGTTTCCCCGGCACCCCGCCCCTGCCCGCCGCGGGTTGGCTACCGAATCTGGGCACGACCCGGATTCACCTGGGTCTGCTTTTTGGTCTCATCGCCGCCCTCCTCCTCTGGATCATGCTGCGCCGGACCCGGTGGGGATATGAGATCGGCGTCATGGGTGAGAATCCCCGCGCCGCGCTCTATGCCGGGATGCCGACCAAACGCACCATCCTGCTCGTGATGGCGCTCTCCGGCGCGCTCGCCGGGCTGGCCGGGATGAGCGAAGTGGCGGGGATCGGCCACCAGCTCCAGCGCAACCTCTCTCCTGGTTATGGCTACGCCGCGATCATCGTCGCCTGGTTGGGCAGACTCCATCCTTTCGGCGCGGTGCTGGTCGCCTTCCTGTTAGCGGCGCTCACCGTCGGCGGCGACCAGCTCCAGATGAATCTCGGTCTGCCCGCGGCCATCGCCCCCATGCTCCAGGGCGCCATCCTCTTCTTTCTCCTCGGCGGCGAAGTCCTCACCCGTTACCGTCTCACGAGGGTGATAGGGTGATGGGGTGATGTGGTGATAGGGGGTCGCGAATTGCGCCATCAGCGGGTGCTCGATTCGCCAACGCGCACGGAGAATGGGGGCATTCGTATGACCCGATCACCCCATCACCCCATCACCCCATCACCCTCGTCGTGAGCGACTTCCTCACTCCCACCTTCGTCATCTCCGTGCTGGCCGCCGCGGTCGCCGCGGGCACCGCCATCCTCTTCGCCTGTCTCGGCGAGCTGATCACCGAACGCGCCGGGGTGCTCAATCTGGGAATCGAGGGGATCATGCTCATGGGCGCCCTCGCCGGCGCGGGCGGCTGCATCTGGTCGGGGAGCGCCTGGGTCGGAGCCGGGGCCGCCCTCCTCGCCGGAGCGGCGATGGCCGCGATCCACGCCCTGCTCTGCGTCGGTCTGCGCGCCAACCAGGTGGTTTCAGGACTCGCCCTGACCATTTTCGGGACCGGGCTCTCGGCGTTTCTGGGACGCGATATCGTCGGCATGCCACCGCCGAGCTCCTTCCGGCGTATCGACATTCCCTTCCTGGCGGAGATCCCCATCCTCGGCCGCATCCTCTTCCAGCAGTCGGCGCTGGTCTACGTCTCGATCGCTCTGGTGGTGTTCCTGTGGTGGTACATCTTCCGCACCCGGGCTGGACTGCGGCTGCGCGCGATCGGTGAACGGCCGGAGGCAGCCGACGCCATGGGGGTTGACGTGGCCCGGCTGCGGGCGCTCTACGTGGTCATGGGCGGGGCATTGGCCGGTCTCGGGGGGGCGGCCTTGTCATTGGGCACGAACCCGGGCTGGACCGAGGGCATGACCGCCGGACGCGGCTGGATCGCCGTCGCCCTGGTGATCTTCGCCGCCTGGAACCCGGCGCGTGCCGCCGCCGGGGCCTACCTCTTCGGCGGGGTCGAAGCCGGGCAATTCCGGCTCCAGACCGCCGGTGTCGACCTCTCCCCTTTCTTCCTCAGCATGCTGCCCTATCTCTTCACGATTCTCGTCCTGGTGCTTTCCACCCGGGAGGCGACCCGGCGCGCGCTAGGAGCGCCGGCCGCACTGGGCCGCGCCTACATGCGCGAGGACCGGGGATAAGCCGCTGACCCCGGACGCCTCGTTTATCATGATCGTGCCATCACGCCGCCCAACGCACCCGTCCGGGAGGACGCCACGTTGACCTCGATCCTGCCCCGGTACACCAGACCGCATGAGGAAGTCGCCGCCGCTCCTCTGGACGAGATCATCCCGTTTGCCGAGAGCGATGCGGTGATCGACGCCTCATCCCTCACTCCCGGGTCGCGGGCGTTGTTGCGTGGTCTGCTACGGATCGGCACGGTCCGGGTTTTTCCGGGCGGCGGCGCCGGCATCGAGTACGGCGGGCTGCTCAAGACCGCGGCCCGGCCGGAGTACATCGGCGGCCACGTGTGGGAGGCCGCCGCGCACCTGAATCAGCACCGGAGCGATCTCCTCCTCGTGCCGGGGATGTCCGGCTATCCAGTCGGATCGATGTACGCCCTGGCGGCGGGCATCCCGGCGCTCCTGCTGAAGAAATCGCCTCTCGGCGACGAAGAACCACATGCCTACCCCACCGGCGCCTTCGTCATCCCCTCCTATACCGGCGAAGGCGACGTCGTGATGCACGCCGACCCGGCCGCCGTCGAGGACATCGTGGCCACGATCGTGGCGCGCAAGCTAACGGAGCAAGCAGACCAACCGGCAGTCGATCTCGAGCTGCGCGTCGCCGGCGGGGATGACATCATCGACAAGGCGACCATGAGCCAAGCCGTCGGTGAGAGCGCGGTCATCGTCGGCGAAGCGGCCATGACCCGCTGCCTGGCCCGATATCGGGCCCGCAGCGGCGACGAGCGTCCGGTACGGATGCGCGTCTCGGTCGTGGCCTGGGTGACGCCGCTGATCAAGGGGTACAACCATCCTTACGAGCATTTGCAGCAGGCATTTGGACGGCGCCCGTTCGCCGGGATCGATCTCTGCGCGCTGCACCTCGACCCTCCGGCGATCGGAGTTACCGGAGTCGGCACGATCGGATTCGCCGCGGATTACGCCGTCCGCGAGTGATTTCGACCGGTGCGAACTTCGGGAACATCGGGAACTTCCTGGGTGTCGGGAATCGCGGGGAGTTCGCTCACGATCGCTCCTGAGTACACGTGAGCATGATGAATTGCGGCACAAACTGTCGCGGAGGGGGTCGTCGTGGCACGGGTGAAAATCGCCTACGTCGGCGGGGGCAGCACGCGCGCGCCGGGCACGATGGCGTCGCTCATCGCCCAGGGCGAAAACTTCGCCGGCTCCGAGATCGTCCTCATCGACCTCGACGAGGATCGGCTGGCGCTGGTGCAAACGCTGGCCGCGAAAATGGCGCGCTGTCGCAATCTCGACCTGACGATCCGCGCTACCACCGATCGCCGCGCCGGGCTGACCGGCTGCGACGCCGTGCTCACCAGCTACCGCCCCGGTGGTTTTGCCGCCCGTATTCACGACGAGCGCATTCCCCTCAAACATGGCGTGATCGGGCAGGAGACTCAGGGACCGGGCGGGTTTTTCATGGCGCTGCGCTCGATCCAGGTGATGAAAGCGATCGTCGCCGATCTGGAGCGGGTGGCGCCAAAGGCGATGATCGTCAATTACACCAATCCGGTGAATATCGTCGCCCAGGCGGTGACGACAAACACGTCGATTCCGTTCGTCTCTCTCTGCGAGGGACCGCTCATTTACCCTCACGAGGCGGTCGCCGCCGCTGGTCTCGACCCTGGAAAGCTGGACGCCCGCTCGATCGGGCTGAACCACGCGTCCTGGACCGTCCGCCACCAGTACGACGGCGCAGACGTCATCCCGCTGCTTGCCGCCGCCTGGCCACGCGTCAAGGACGACCCTACCATACGGACGTCGACGCGGCGCATGCTCCAGATCGCAATTACCCTCGGATCGCTACCCAGCGAGTACATGCAGTACTACTTTTTCACCGGCGAAGTGCTGGCCGCTCTCCAAGCCAAACCCACGACCCGCGCCGAGGACATCTTCGCCTCGGTTCCCGACTACTGGGCGCATTACCGGCAGCAGGCGGAGCGCGCCTGTCCGGAGCTCGATCCCGCCCGGTCACGGGGCGGGATCAATGAGCTGGAACTGGCCATCGACGTCATGGATGCCATCTTCAATGACCGCAAGGAGCTGCTGCCGGTGAATGTGCCGAACCGCGGCGCCATCCCCGCTCTCCAGGACGATCTGGTTGTCGAGACGGTCGGTTATGTCGATGCCGCCGGCATCGCCCCGCTTGCGTTGGGTCCCTTGCCAGCGCCAGTGGCGGGTCTGGTGAAGGCGCTCGCCGAGTATCAGACGTTGGCCGCCCAGGCTGCCTGGAGCGGAACCCGCCGCGAGGCGATCCAGGCGTTGCTGGCCAACCCACTGTGCACGTCGTTGCCGGTGACGGAAGCGATCTATGCCGAACTGGCCGCGGCGCACCGGGAGTTTCTCCCCGAACGGCTGTTATGAGGGTTTCCGAACCGTCGCTCGTCCTTGGTGTCGACGGCGGCAACACCAAAACCATCGCCATCGTCGCCCGGTCCGACGGCACGATCGCCGGCGCGGGGCGCGCTGGGTGTGCCGATATCTACAACGCCGTTGACGAGGAGACCGCGATCGACGCCATCCGCATCGCGGTCGATGACGCGCTGCGGGCGGCGGGAGCCGCCTGCGCCGACATCCTGGCCGGCGCCTTCAGCGTGGCCGGCGCGGATTGGCCGGAAGACATCGCGCTGCTGGAAAACGCGGTGCGCGGGCTCGGATATGGCCAGAGCACCCAGGTCGTCAACGATGCCATCGGCGCCCTGCGCGCCGGCACACCAGATGGTCTTGGCGTCGGAGTCACCTGCGGCACCGGCATCGCCATCGGCGCGCGCAACGCGGAAGGCAAGATCTGGTACTCCGGACACTGGCCAGTCGCCGCCGGCGGCGCCGAGTTGGGGTGGCGCGCGCTGCGTGCCGTCTACGAGGCGGAGCTCGGTCTGGCGCCACCAACGTCACTCAAAGCAGGAATGCTGGAGTATTTCGGGGTCGATTCGATTGAAGACGTTCTGCACCTCACCACCGCGCGGGGGAGAATCTGGGGAACGCCTCAGCAGGCACGGCTCGCCCCGGTCCTGCTCGATCAGGCGGCGCTCGGCGATGAGACCGCGCTCGACATCGTGCTGGATGCGGCCGCGCGCCACGCGGACGCGGCGCTCGCCGCCGCCGGAGCGGTCGGTTTGCGGCAGAGCTCGTTTCGCCTGGTCTTGAGCGGAGGTGTGCTGCGCCATCCGTCCGGTCTGCTGGAAGGCTCCATCCGCACCCGGGTCGAAGAGCTGGCCCCGGCGGTCGAAACCGTCCACGACCCACCGGAGCCAGTCATCGGCGCGGTGCTGCTGGCGATGGACCTGACAGAGCGCAAAGGTGGCCCCCAGTCACTCGCGCGGTTGCTGGCGACCCTCCCCGGTCCAGACCTCTTCACAACGGGCTGAGCGTCACCGCGCGTCATCTGGGCGGCGGGGTTTCTGGTACCTTGAGCGCATCTGCCGCGAGAAGGATCTCGCCGGCCCGCCCTGCGGCGGTACGCCAACCGCCCAATCGAGGAGGTCAATCCGCGATGCCTTTCGAGCTTCCCCCGTTGCCATACGCCTACGATGCTTTGACACCCTATATCGACGAAGAGACGATGCACCTGCATCACGACAAGCACCACCAGGCCTACGTCAACAACCTCAACGCCGCCGTCGAAGGCACGTCCTTTTCCAACATGAGCATCGACGAGTTGGTCCGAAATCTGAGCATGGTGCCCGACGACAAACGGACGGCGGTCCGCAACAACGGCGGCGGTCACTACAACCACTCCATGTTTTGGGAGATCATGCGCTCGGGCGGTGGCGGCGCGCCGCAGGGGCAGATCGCGGGAGCGATCGACGATGCCTTCGGCGGTTTCGATGCTCTGAAGGAAGCGTTCAACAAAGCCGGCGTCGGCCGTTTCGGCTCCGGATGGGCCTGGGTGATCATCGGTTCGGACGGCAAACTGGCGGTGGTCTCGACCCCGAACCAGGACAACCCGCTCATGACCGGGCTGGTGGAGACGACCGGTTACCCCGTGTTCGGCAACGATGTCTGGGAGCACGCCTACTATCTCAAGTACCAGAACCGTCGCCCCGAGTACCTCGAAGCCTGGTGGAACACCGTCAATTGGGACGCCATCAACGAGCGCTACAACAGTGGTCTCACCGGCATGGGCGGCTAGCCGCTTTCACGAGGGTCATAGGGTCATAGGTCCGGGCTTCGGTCTAGGGTCCGTTTCTCGATACGTCAACCGCGACTGACGGTCGGACCGTACCGGAAACTCCCTATCGCCCCATCACCCCATCACCCTCGTACCTTGGCGCGTTGCCGCCAGCGGCCCCGGAACGCGGGCTGCTCCTCGCGCTGTCCCATGGGAACACCCGCCTCCTCGATCATCGGCTGGAGCGTCGCAATCTGCGACGCCAGCCGGCTGGCGATGGTTTTGGCAAGAGGACGATCGAGACGCCCCAGCGGCGCGGATTCGAAAAGGTGCCCCCAGGAGGCCGTCCACCGCTCCAGCTCGACGTGGGGACCGAGGTGGTGCTTGATCTCCACGATCCGCGTATCGAAGTACGCGAGGTAGGCCAGGGTGCTGGCTGGACCGTCCTCGAAATGCAACCCGATCTCGATGCGGCCCCGCACGCCGTCGGTCCAGACTTCGAAGTGGATGCGGTCGTTGCCGTAGTCGATTTTGAGCAGCATCGCGTTCGCACGATGGCGGAAATCCGCGAGTTCAGACGGCAACGCGGACCGCGCTTCGCTCACGATCGCGGCGAAAAAATCCCTTCGGTTGAGATTGCTCGCGCTGCGGTGGCTCATGCTGGCACGCACCCTGCGATTGTCCAAGCCGTGAGTGTAGCGACACGTCAGACGCGGTCCCAGCCGATGCCTGATGATCCGGTGCAGCGCCGGAGTACACTACCTCCATGGCAAACCCGGTCCGCGTCGTTCACGGACATGAAGCGCGGCTTTCTCCGATCGCGTTGGAGCGAATGATGTCGCCGACCTCCTCCCCACCCAGGACATTGGGTGACAAGCTCTCCGATCTTCTCGATCGTCTCATCGGCGGTCTGACTCAACCCCTCCGTCCCATCCCGGCTCCGGTGCCGGTTCCGATACGTCGCCCGGACGCGGCGCGGGCGCCCCGAACCCGGCGCTAGCCTCGACCACAACTCCTTTCGCGTGGCGATGCGCGCGGTTCATTCCCGTTGCGTGTAACATTTCTGGCGCCACGCACGCCCAGAGCGCGTGCCGTGGCATTGCGTGTGTCCGATCGTTGACGACCACGATCGAGACGCCGCCTGTGATTCGTGTGAGCGCTAGCGCGAGGGACGTATGGAAGGCGAGACGGCGGGCGCGCTGATAGTGGGCGTGCCACGGGAGTCTGCTCCCGGCGAGCAGCGCGTGGCGATGACACCCGACACCGTGAAACGGCTCACCGCCACTGGCGTCGTCGTCCGGGTCGAGCATGACGCCGGTTTGGCCTCCGGGCACAACGACGACGCCTATGTCGCCTCCGGCGCCACCATCGTTCCCGATCCCGGGCCGGTGTACGAGGCGCAGGTCGTGATCAAAGTGCAGAAGCCGGATACGACAGAAGCGGCCCTGCTCACCCCCGGCACGACCCTGATCGCGCTGCTGCAGCCGATGACTAACACGGAGCTGATGCGCGAATTCGCGGGCCGGGATATCACCTCGTTCAGCATGGACGCCATCCCGCGCACCACCCGCGCCCAGTCGATGGACGTCCTCTCCTCGCAAGCAACCGTCGCCGGCTACAAGGCGGTCCTGATGGCTGCCGCCACGTTGCCCCGCTTCTTTCCCATGCTCACCACCGCGGCCGGTTCGATCGTTCCGGCCAAAGTGCTCATCGTCGGCGCTGGTGTGGCCGGTTTGCAGGCCATCGCCACCGCCCGCCGCCTGGGGGCGGTCGTCGAGGCTTACGACACCCGGCCAGTGGTCAAGGAGCAGGTCGAAAGCCTCGGCGCGAAGTTCGTCGATATCCCGGTCGACACCAGCGATGCCCAGACGGCTGGGGGATACGCCAAAGAGCTCTCGGCGGAGACCCTGCGCAAACAGCAGGAAGTGCTCGCCGATCACGCCGCGAAATCAGACGTCGTCATCACCACCGCGGCAATACCGGGCCGACCCGCGCCCCGTCTGATTTCCAGGGAAACCGTCGAGCGCATGCGGCCGGGATCGGTCATCGTCGATCTCGCCGCGGAGACGGGCGGCAATGTCGAGCTGACCCAGGCCGGCGAGAACGTGGAACACAACGGCGTCACCATCATGGGCCAATTGAACCTACCGAGCACCATGCCGGTTCACGCCAGTCAGATGTACGCCAAGAACATCCAGAATCTGCTCGATCTGCTGATCAAAGACGGCAAATTCGATCCCGACTATGAGGATGAGATCGTCAAGGGCACGGTCATCACCCGGCAGGGCGAAATTGTTCACGAAATGACCCGGCAGCGAATGGCAGAGGCGGCCGAGCCTTCGCGACAGTGACCGATACGTTCCCGGAATGGAGGATGGAAGGGGTACGATGCTAGCGCCGATACCGGGTTTCTTGTTCTTTCTGATGCAGGTGACCACTGACTCGTTGCAGACGACATTGAGCGACAACGCGACGGTGCTGTTGCTCACTGTCTATGTCCTGCTGCTCGCGATTTTTCTCGGCTTCGAGTTGATCGGGCGGGTGCCGGCCACCCTGCACACCCCACTCATGTCCGGCACCAACGCCATCCACGGCATCGTCGTGCTTGGCGCGATGATCATCCTGGGCAGCATCGAGGGCTCCTCGCTGACTGACACCGTGCTCAAGATTCTCGCCTTCATCGCGGTCGTCCTCGGTTCCGCCAACGTCTTTGGTGGCTTCGTCGTCACCGACCGTATGTTGGAAATGTTCAAGCGCAAACCCGTCGCGCGGAAGAGCCCTGGGGCGGGAGGCCAGTAATGGACTGGATTATGGATAACCGCGTCGAACTGATCAATATCGCCTATCTGATTGCGGCGGTCTGTTTCATCGTCGGGCTCAAACTGCTCAGCTCCCCGGCCACCGCGCGGCGGGGCAATCAGATCGCCGCCCTCGGCATGGCGATCGCGGTTGTCGCGACGCTGTTCATGCCGGGGATGCAGAATATCTGGTTGATCCTGGTTGGTCTCGTCATCGGCGCGGTGCTAGCGACGTTCCCGGCGCGCTCGGTCAAGATGACGGCCATGCCGCAGATGGTGGCCATCTTCAACGGCATGGGCGGCGCGACGGCGGCGCTCGTCTCGCTGGTCGAGTTCCAACACCGGGCCAATGTCGGCCGTGGCGAAATCGTCTCGATCGTGCTCGGCCTGATCATCGGCTCCATCTCATTCGCCGGCAGCATGATCGCCTTTGGCAAGCTGCAGGAGCTTATCTCCGGCCGCGCCATCTCATATCCGAATCAGCGCCAGGTCAACGCCATCATCGGCGTAGCGGTAGTGGCCCTCGGCATCCTCCTCGTCGTGCTCGGCCAGGCCGGGGTGAGCTACCTCCTGATCGTCGTGCTCTTTCTGACCGCGCTGGTGCTCGGGGCCGCGGTCGTGCTGCCGATCGGTGGCGCGGACATGCCCGTCGTCATCGCCGTGCTCAACTCGATGACCGGTGTCGCGGCGGCGCTGACAGGGTTCGTGCTCAATAACCAGGCCCTCATCATCGCCGGTATCCTCGTCGGCGCTTCCGGGGCGTTCCTGACCCTGCTCATGGCGCGCGCGATGAACCGCTCGGTGAGCAATGTGCTCTTCGGCGCCTGGGGCGCCGCCGCGGTGGGCGCCGGCAGCGCCGCCGCGGGCGCGGCGCCGGAGCTACCCATGCGCGAGGCGACACCAGAGGACGCCGCGGTCCCCCTCGCCTACGCGGAGAAGGTGATCATCGTGCCCGGCTACGGTCTGGCGGTGGCCCAGGCGCAACACGCGGTCCGCGAATTGGCGGAGACCTTGCAGGATCGCGGTGTGAATGTGCGCTATGCCATCCACCCCGTGGCCGGCCGCATGCCCGGTCACATGAACGTGCTCCTCGCCGAGGCGAACGTCCCCTATGACGAGCTCTTCGAGATGGAGCAGATCAACGAGGACTTCGCCAATACCGACGTCGCGATCGTCGTCGGCGCCAACGACGTCACCAACCCCGCGGCGCGCGACGATCCGGGGAGTCCGATTTACGGTATGCCGATTCTGAACGTCGACCAAGCCAAGCAGGTGTACGTCCTCAAGCGCGGCCGTGGCGCCGGATTCGCTGGGATCGAAAACATGCTCTTCCACGATGCAAAAACGGCGATGCTCTTCGGTGACGCCAAGGAATCGTTGAGCAAGCTCAACTCCGCGGTCAGGGACGCATAGTTCAGCGAGCCGACAGTCGACAGTCGACAGTGGAATCGAGATTGGTGGCGTCCCCTCTGACGATGTCACCCATGGCGCCACACGCGGCCCACACCGACTGACGGCTGACGACTGGAGACTAACGATGTCCACCGAAGCGAACAAAACCCTCATCCGCGAGTTCTTCGAGCAGGTCTGGAATCAGGCCGATGAAGCGGCGATCGATCGCTTCATCGCCGAAGACGCCGGGGGCAACGACCCCGATTTCGGGTTGGGCCGCGAAGGATTCCGGCGCCAGTGGCGAAAATGGCAAGACGCGTTTGCCGATCTCCATTTCGAGATCGAGGAAATGATTGCCGAGGGCGATACCGTGGTCGCCCGGTGGACCCTGACCGGCACGCACCGCGGTCCGTTTCTGGGAATTGCTCCCACCGGGCGCACCATACGGGTCGGCGGCATGAGTCTGGACCACCTTCAGGATGGCATCCTCGTTGCCGGTTTCGACGGCTGGGACAATCTCGGTCTGCGCCAGCAACTTGGGGTTATCCCAAGCGATCCCGACAAGTAATTCAGATTTCGCGCCGCGGCACGGGAATCGTGTCAGATCCCCCCTGCCGCCACCCGGCCGAGCGCGGTGATCCCCAAGATGTCGTCCAGGTCGTCGACCCACTGCAACATGATCCCCTGCACGCCCGCGGCTTCCCACGCTCGCAGTTGATCCGGGATTTCGGCGGCGGTGCCGACGATTTGTCCGGCCGCGCGTAGCTCGTCGGCGTTTTCTCCGGCCAGCCGTTCGGCGAGCTGATGCTCGTCCCGGCCGAAAATGATCCTAGTCATCAACGTCCGCCGCACCTCCGCCGGTTGGCGTCCTTCCTCACGCAGCAGGTCGTCGAGCAGCTGATTGCGCGCGCGAAACGTGTCGTGATCGATGTAGACCCCGTTCCATTCGTCCGCATAGCGGGCGGCCAGCGGCAAGGTGCGGCGGGGCCCATTGCCTCCGACGACGATCGGTAGCATTCCCTGGCTGATGGGATTCGGCACGATTTCCGCGTCTTTCAGCGTGTAGAACTTGCCGGAATACGACACGGGTCCCACCGTGCGTGCCAATCGGGTCGCAATTTCCAGGGCCTCGGTGAAGCGCTGGAAGCGGTCGTCTATCCCGAGCAGGTCGAATCCCCACTCGTCATGCTCGCGCTCGTTCCAGCCGGCTCCCAACCCCAGCCGCAACCGTCCCGGGGCCAGCGCGTGAATGGCCGCGGCCTGCCACACGGCAATCCGCGGATCGCGGAACGATACCGGCGCCACCACCGGCCCCAGCGAGATGCGCGCGGTGTTGGCCGCCGCCCAAGTCAGCGACGTCCAGAGCTCCAGCGCGTCGAGGTGCGGCCCCTCCGGGTCCGTAAAGTGATCCGAGCGATACAACCCGGCGTATCCCGCCTCCTCCACCGCCAACGCAATGCGCTGCCACCGCGGCCAGGTGACACCCTGCTGACCTTCGATCATCAACCCAACGTCGATCACCCCATCACCCCGTCACTCGTACTTCAACAGGCTCGTCACCGGATAGTCCGCCAGTTTCTCACGCCCACGTAGCCCCACCAGCTCGATGAGCACCGCGATACCGGCGACCTCCCCGCCCAGGCGCTCGACCAACTCCGCGGCGGCGGCCGCCGTCCCACCGGTCGCCAGCACGTCGTCGATGATGAGCACCCGTTCTCCGGGTAGGATCGCGTCAGTATGCATCTCGACCGTGTTGGCGCCGTACTCCAGGGCATAGTCGGCGCGCACGGTGGCCCGTGGCAACCGGCCCAGCTTGCGCACCAGCACCAGTCCCACCCCGAGCGCATACGCGACCGGCGCCCCCAGGATGAAACCCCGGCTCTCGATGCCGACCACCGAATCGATGTTTGGATACGCTCTGGCCAGAGCGTCGACCGCGGTTCGCAACGCCTGACCATTGCCCAGCAGGGGGGTAATGTCACGGAAGAGGATCCCCGCTTGCGGGAAATCGGGCACATCACGCACCAGTGGCTTCAACCCGAGCGCATCGCCCTTGTCCTGCCCCCCGTCTGCCTCCGTCACCACCCCGCACCTCACCGGCCATCAACACCGAAATTTTTCACCCTCGACTTATAGCAGCAATGGCACGACACGGACCGGATCGCTATCGTTTCTGAAATCTGGGTGATAAACTGCGCTTAGGTGGCGATAGCTACGGTCGACGCAATGGAGCGCGCCGGCAACGGCACGGCCACTTCGCGGAGAGCGGCGCGAAGTCGGGTAAGGGGGGATCGGAATGAGTCAACCGAGCCAGATGCAGCCTGGCGGGGCGGCGTTCGGTCAATCGCCACTGCTCCCAGGAGGCTTGGCATTCGAGCTTGCCAAGAAGTGGTGGGTACTACTCATCAGGGGCATTCTCCTGATCATCATCGGTCTGCTCGCCTTCGTGAGTCCACTCGTCTGGATCACGTTCGTCGGCATCTACATGCTCATCGACGGCATGACCATGCTCTTCTCCGGTTTCGGCGACCAACCTCCGGGGCAAAGCCGCGGCCCGCTCGTCATCATCGGCGTGCTCAGTCTCCTTGCCGGATTGATCATTCTCTGGAACCCGGCCCTGGGTGGCATCACCCTTACTCTGGTCATCGCCGCCTGGGCGGTGGTCGCGGGCATCTTGACCATTATCTCGGCCATTCGGTTGCGCGAGGAGATCGACAACGAATGGTGGTTGATCCTGTCCGGGATCCTCGCCGTGATTTTCGGTATCCTGGTCTTTACCAATGTTTTGGCAGGCGTCCTGACCATCGCCTGGACATTCGGGGTATTCGCCGTGTTGGTCGGCATTCTGTCGATCGTGCTCGCGCTCCGGGTGCGGGACTTCGGAACCCAGATCGGAGCAGTCACCTAGCCGGCAATCCGGCTCCACATCCATGCATTACCTGGGGCACGGCGTTGGCGCCGTGCCCCGCTTACGTCTGGCGCGAAGGAGTGACATCATGACCAAGAAACCACTCATCGCCTTTATCGCCACCTATGACGATGTTGCCGGCGCGCGGCAGGATTACGACGAAGTCAAACAGGCCCACGGCAAGGGGTTTATCCGGGAATACGACGCCGCGATCATTTGGAAAAACGACAAGGGCAAGATCGAAATCGACTCGGTCAGCGAAGAAGCGAGCCGCAAATGGCTGTTGGCGGGATTGGGCGCCGGCGCTCTGATCGGGCTCATATTTCCGCCCTCGATCCTCGCCACCTCCGCCATCGGGGCGCTGAGCGGCGCCGTCATCGGCAAGTTTCGCGACGGGCTCGCCCAGGACGATCTCGAACAGATCGGCGCCGCGATGACAGGCGACAACGCCGCGCTGGTCGTCGTCGCCGAGGACAAGGTCGCCGACGCCCTGCACAGCATCGGAGCGAAACTCGATGCCTCGAATCAGCAAATCGAGGTGGTCCTCAGCGCCGATGCCGCCGTCGCCGCCGAGCAGCTTCAGGATGCGATCGCCGAGGCGTCGCTGCAACTCGATCAACTCGCCAAACAGGATGCCGAGCGGGCGTCTCAATGAGTCGGACGTCCGACGTCCGACGAGTTACGATCGAGACCCATCGCGGCGGCATCGCCCGCGGCCACGGCCTATCCTTAGCGGGAATCGGCTCTGGACCCAAGTGGGAGTGAAGCGATGCAGGCTCCGAATACCCCGACAATCGGTTCGCCCCTCCTCATCCCCTTCGATGGGTCCGCCAATGCCGAGGTTGTGCTCCCCTATGTGAGTCTGCTCGCCGCACCGGAGCAACAGGTCATCCTGTTGCAAGTCATACCTACCACTCAATCTGTGACAAGCCCGCTCGGCGACGTGATGCTGTCCGCCGAGGAGGTGCACCGTGCCGCCGAGGAAGCGGCGCGGCAGGATTTGGCACGGATCGCCGCACGTCTGGCCACGATGGCGCCCGATCTCCACATCGAGCAGGTCATCGAGACTGGGGACCCTTGGGAGTGGATCGCCAAGGTCGCCACCCGCAGTCAGGCGCACACCATTCTGCTCGCCAGCCAGGGCGCCAGCGCCGCCGCGCCCGGCGGTTTTGGCAGTGTGGTTGGTCACGTCGTGCGCACGGCGCCCGTACCCGTCATGGTCGTCAAACCCGGCAACGAGGCGGCGGACGCCAAGATCGTCGCCCGGCTGGTCGTCGCGCACGATGGCTCGGATCGCGCCGCGCAGGTGTTGCCGATGATTCAGGCGTTGGCGAAACGGCTCGGTGCCCACGTCCACATCGTCGCCGTGGTCGAGGACGAAGAAAGCGCGCTGCCGGCCAATGCCGCGGCCGGTATTGATCCGCACGTGCGTGAGGAGGCTCGAGCTGACCACTTGAATGCGGCCAGGAGTCGCGTCGAAGCCGCGGGCGCCGGTCTCATGCGTGAGGGACTCTCGGCCTCGTGGCAGGTGCTGAGCGGCCCAGCCGCCGCCGCCATTATCGAGGCGAGCGCGGCGCACGACGTGCTCGCGATCACGTCGCATGGGCAGAGCGCATCGCGCTGGATGCTCGGCAGCGTTGCCGAAAGGGTCATCCGCGAATCGCCCGTCCCAGTCATCCTGCTGCGCACCCCCCCGGAGACGCCCCCGGGCCCGACCGTATGACCATGTTCAACCGCATCCTGGCGCCCCTCGACGGTTCTGCTCGCGCCGAGACCGCGCTGGGCTGGATCACCATTCTCCCCGCCCGCCATGTCCGGTTACTCCAGGTCTGCCCCGGCGAGGATACGCGGCGGGCGGAAGCAGAGGAGTATCTGACGGCGATCGCGGCTCGCGTGCAGGCCGTCGCGACCGAAGTCGAAATCCGCGTCGTGCACGACGAACCGGCCGAAGGCATCGTCGCCGCCGCCGCCGATGCCGACCTGGTGGTGATGTGTACTCAGGGTGCCGGGGACGGGGGGCGGCTGCTGTACGGCAGTGTTGCCGATCGGGTCGCCCGGCACGCCCCGGTACCGACTCTGCTCGTGCGCGGCGGTCGCGATCCGATTGCAGCCACGCCGGTACGCCGGATCGTGGTTCCCCTCGATGGCTCACCAGCCGCCGAACGCGCCCTGCCGATGGCGGCGAAACTGGCGACGATTCTCGCCGGACAGCTTCATTTCATTACGGTCGATGACGCGGATGGCGTTGACCAACCCCGGTCATCCACGACCGATAAAGGCGCAACCGCGGCTCACGCCTATCTCGAGCAGATGGCGGGAGACACGACGGCGGACGCTGTAGCCCCCTCCACCGAAGTGCGATCCGGTGAAGCCGGGAACGAGTTACTGACGGCGGTCGGCCCCGGTGATCTGCTGGTGATCACGACCCATGGCCGCGGCGCAGCGCGACGCTGGCAGATCGGCCGGGTGGCCGAAAAACTGCTCCGTCACGCGGCCGCACCGATCGTGCTGATCCGCGCCGATTCACCTTGACCATATCCTCGGTCTCGCTATGGTTCCGCCTCAGTATCGCGCTGATCGTCATCACGACGGCTGCGCCGGCGATCGTCTCCGCCCGCCAGGCGACGCCCGCGGCAACGGCGGCCGGGCCAACACCGCCACCCTTGGCCTGCCCCGTGCCCCCGCTCAGCGCGGCCGCGTTGGTTTCCATCCTGCGCGAACCAACACCGGAAGACCCTTCGGCGGATGACCCAAGAGGCGACGCCGTGCCTCCCGCCGAACGCGAAGCGATTGGCCAACTTGTCGCAACCTGGACGATGTGCCTGGCTGCTGGTGATATTCCCGCGCTGCTTGGTCTATTCACGCCCGATGGCGTGCGGCGCCTGCTCGGCGAGCGGGCTCCCTTGCTCGGCGGACCCGCCGGTCTCCGCGTTGCGGTCCCGACGGTCTCCAGCATCGAGCGGCTCGAGGACGGCCGCATCGCGGCGCGTATAACGATCGATCCCTCCCCCGCCGGAACCGCTCCCCTGGAAACCGTCATCATGCTCGCCGAGCAAGGCGCGGACGGCCGCTGGTGGATCGACCATCTCCATTCGTCAGGGGAGCTGGCCGGGACCTCTGGTCCGGCTCCCCCGCCCAGGAATGACGCTCGCCCCCTGTTGCGCCATCCGATCGCGCCAGGTGCTGGGGTGCCGGTCCTCGGTCCCGGACCGACCGTACCCATGCGCGGCGCGGACGGCGCCCGGACCGGTCTCCAGAGTGGACCCCTGCCCAAGGGCGACCCGGTCGAGCGATGGCGAACCCCGGCCGGTTGGTATTCCGATGTCCAACCGGTGGTGGCCCGAGGTCTCGTCTACTTCGGCGGATTCTCCCTTGGCGAGCGAACACCGGTACTGGCGGCGATCGATACCGCGACTGGCGGCGTGCGCTGGCAAACCACCGCGCCCGTCGCCTGGGCCGACTTCCCGGATGCCCCGGCCCTGGCTAGCGATATCCTCTTTGCTCCCGTCGAGGCGCCCGTCGCCGGGGTCATGGCCGTCGCCGCGGCGACCGGCGCACCGCTCTGGTTCGCACCATTCGGATTCACCTCGGTCACGGCCCCGGCAGTCGATGCCGACGCGGTCTACAGTGCCGGCTGGGGAGTGCGCAACACGCGCGACCGCACCCAGAATGACGCCTCCGGCGCCGTCTTCGCCCTCGATCAGCGCACTGGACGCGAACGCTGGCGCTTTCTCGCCCCCGCTCGCTTCGGTCCAGTTGCGGTCGGACCCGATATCGTCTATGTCCCGAGCGATCGCGGGCTCTACGCCATTGACCGCGCCACTGGCCGCAAGCGCTGGCAGGCTCGCTTTTCCCCGGATGCGGGTGAGCCGGCGACCCTTGCGGCAGACACCATCGTCTTCGCCGGCTCGGAAATCACCTCCGGCCAGACCGGCGTGTTTGCGCTCGATGCCAGCAGTGGCGCGTTGCGCTGGCGTGTCGATCTGCCACCGACACCCGGCGTCCGCGCCGGGACGGCGGCGGCGAATGACCGCGTCTTCGTGACCCGCTGGGAAGCCCCGGCGGGCGATCCCGCCCGTGGTATGCCGACCCTGCGCACCTACGATCTGACGACCGGCCAACAAAGCTGGGTCTTTCAAGTGAGCGCGGACAATGCCTCCCCCGGTCAGCCGGTCGGGACCGGCTCGCTGACGACACCGGTGGTATCCGGTGAGTCCGTGGTGTTCGGGGTAGCGGTGCGGGTTCCCGCCCCCGGCGCCGCGGGGAACGCGGACGGTCTCTACGCGGTCGATCGCACCACCGGGATGCTAAGCAGGCGCGACTCGGCCGCTGTTCCCATCCGCTCCGCGCCGGCGATCCTCGACGGTGCCATCTATGCCATGGGTGGGTTGCGGGCGCGCGGCGGCGCCAGCGGCGGTATGCTGCTCGCGTTCGGCGCTGACGCGGGCGATATCGCCTCGTGACCTCCCGTGCGCCAAAATGGAGACCGCCTGTGCCGGGCTCTCAGACCACCTCACTGTTGCGGAAGGTCATCGCCCAGCTCCGCAAGCGCGCTCGCGTCATCACGCTCTCCGACTCCACCGGCGCTGCATTGACCGGCCGCGAAACGCTGCTGCGCGCCCTGGTGCTGCGGCGGCTCCTGCGCCGCACTATCGCCCCCGGCGAACGGAACGTCGGCGTTCTTCTCCCGCCGACCGTCGCCGCGGCGGTGACGAACCTTGCCCTGGCGCTGGATCGCCGGGTCGCGGTGAATCTCAACTACAGCCTCTCCGCGGAGCTGGTCCGCTTTTCGATTGCCGAGGCTGGGCTGCGCCACGTGATCACCTCCCGCACGTTTCTGGAGCGGATGCCGGTCGATCTCAGCGGGGTCGCCACAATCCTCCTCGAAGATTTGGCGCCGCGCGCTTCTCTGCTCGACAAGGCAGCCGCCGCGCTGCTCGCATTCCTCCCGCTGCCTCTGTCCCTGCTGGAACGCCTCCTGGGTATCAACGACATGCCCGCGGATGACCCGATGACGATCATCTTCACCTCGGGGTCGACCGGGAGACCCAAGGGGGTCGTCCTTCCCTGGCGCAGCATCGAAGCGAATACCGGCATGGTCAACGCACTCCTCCAATTGCGCCCCGACGACGTCATGCTTGGCGTCTTGCCGTTTTTTCACACCTTTGGCTACACCATCACCCTCTGGACTATGCTCGCAATGGGGGTCGGCGCGGTGTTTCACACAAATCCCCTGGAGGGGCGGGTAGTCGGCCGTCTCCTGCGCGATCGAAACGTCACCATTGTCCTGGGGACGCCCACCCTGCTTCGCGCCTACATGCGGCGCTTGCCCCCGGAAGATTTTTCCTCCGTCGAGATCGTCGCGGCGGGATCGGAACCCTTGTCGGGCGCGGTCAGCGACGCCTTCGCGGTCAAATTCGGCATCCGGCCCTTTCAGGGCTACGGCGCGACCGAGCTCGGACCGATCGTCTCCGCCAACGTCCCGGCGTCCCGCGCCCTGGGCGATCCCAGCGCCGGATTGCGGGAAGGCACCGTCGGCCGCCCGGCGCTCGGGGTTCGGGTTCAGGTGCGCGATGCCGAGAACGGGACGGTGCTGGGACCGGGCGAGCGGGGTGTGCTGTGGGTGACAGGACCGCACGTGATGCTCGGCTACCTGAACCAGCCGGAGCTCACCAATCAGGTGCTCGTGGACGGTTGGTACAACACCGGCGACGTAGTGACCATCGACGACGACGGCTTCATCACGATTGTCGGCCGCCAGAGCCGCTTCGCCAAGATCGGCGGCGAGCAGGTGCCATTTGCCGCTATCGAAGAGGTCCTGGCCACGCTGACCGGGGGCAGTGAGGATGGCGCGCCGCGTGCCGTCGTCACCGCCGTGCCCGACGACGCCACCGGGGAGCGGTTGATCGTCGTCCATACCGCGCTGGAAGAATCTATCGAGCAGCTTGTCGCGGGGATGGTTGCCGCCGGGCTCCCCCGGCTCTTCATTCCGGCCCCGGCCGATTTCCACCAGATCGCGGTCATGCCATTGATCGGTATCGGCAAAGTCGATCTCGAATCGGTCAACCAGTTCGCGCACACCGCCGCCGCCAAGCGGCGAACCACCTCGAAAACATAGGTCAGCGGTCTGAGATACTTCCCGCATGAGCAGCGCAAGTCATGAGTAGCGCGAGCGTGGTCTTTCCCGATGACTGGGTCTGGGGCGCGGCGACCGCCGCCTACCAGATCGAAGGCGCGGTCCGCGCCGGGGGCCGCGGACAATCGATCTGGGACACCTTCAGCCACACCCCGGGCAAGATCGTCAATGGCGACACCGGCGACATCGCTTGCGACCATTTCCACCGCTACCCCGACGACATCGCGCTCATGCGCGAGCTCGGTCTCGGCGGCTATCGCTTCTCCATCGCCTGGCCGCGCATCTTCCCCACCGGATCGGGACGCCCCAATACCGAGGGTATCGACTTTTATCGCCGGCTGATCGACGAGCTGCACACCGCCGGCATCACCCCCTATGTCACCCTCTATCACTGGGATTTGCCACAGCCGCTGCAAGACCGCGGCGGGTGGGGCAACCGCGATACCGCACATCGCTTCGGAGAGTACGTCCAGACCGTGGCGGCCGCCCTCGGCGCGGGGGTACAGCACTGGTTCACCATCAATGAGCCATGGGTCGCCGCGTTTCTCGGTCACTGGACCGGCGACCACGCCCCTGGGGCACGCGATTTTCGTCTGGCTCTATTGGCGGCGCACAATCTCCTGCTCGCCCATGGCGAAGGGATGGCCGCCCTGCGCTCCGAGATGCGGCCGGGGGACGAGGCCGGTATCGTGCTCAACCTCGCGCCGAGCGAACCCGCGGACGACAGCAACGCCGATCTGGAAGCCGCCCACCGCATGGATGGGTTCGTCAACCGCTGGTTCCTCGATGCCCTCTATCGCGGCGTCTATCCCGACGACATGGTCCGCCTCTACGGCGACGCGATGCCGGAGATCGCCGCCGGTGACATGGACCTCATCTCGCGCCCGACCGACGTGCTTGGGGTCAACTATTACTCGCGATCAGTGGTTGCCTACGACCCCGCCGCCATGCCCCTGCACACCCGGCGCGTCACGCCTCCCAGTGCCCGCGTCACGGCGATGGGCTGGGAAATCTTCCCGTCAGGGTTGTACGACGTCCTGCAACGGGTCCACGACGACTATGCCCCCGGCCGCCTCCTCGTCACCGAAAACGGCGCCGCGCTGAACGATGTGCTCGATGAGGGAGTGGTCGACGATCCCGCACGGGAGGACTTTCTGCACGAACACCTCCTGCAGGTATACCGGGCCGTCCAGGCGAGCGTGCCGGTGGCCGGCTATTTCGCCTGGTCCCTCCTCGACAATTTCGAATGGGCCTGGGGATACAGCGCGCGGTTCGGGCTGATTTTCGTCGATTTTGCAACCCAGGAACGGATCGTCAAACGCAGTGGACGCTGGTACTCAGAGGTGACACGGGAAAACGTAGTCGGCGCATGAGCCGCAACCCAAGGTCGTGCCTTTCTGGAGAACCGCGTCCAGGCAGCAGTGTCATGCCGTGCGCGCGAGGAATCTCGGCCGGCTACTTCTCCGCCCAGGTGATGAACGTCACGACCTGAGTTCCATCATCGAGCCGTTCCACACTGACCGTCTCCGATCCATCCAACGCGCTCAGCGCGCCGGGCATCACCGCCGGGTCGAAGAAGTTCTCGGTGCTTGCGGCTCCGTTCTGGGTCCGTGTCGGGGTACTGGCGCCGCGCGTCGTCTTTTTCGTGTTCTTGCTGCCTTTGCCTTTGCCTTTTTTCTTCTTCTTTTTCTTTTTCGGTGATCCGGCGATCGTGTTCGTTGAGTCACTATGCTGATAGATGCGTGCCAACTGCTGGAAGTCCTTGTTGATCGGCTCCAGGTTGTTGAATATCGCCGCGGTGCTATCGTTCATACAAGATTCCGTGTTGACATGGTCGAGACCGGGAGTGTGACCCAGCTCATGGCACATCGTGTGTCGGCGGGCGGCATCGCTGTTGTACTGGCCGTTGTTCGCGTTGAAGAACGAGTCGTTCATCTGCACCGTCGCGGCATCGATGTGACCACTCCGGTCGAAATAGAGCCGCGTCAGTCCCAACCAGCCCACTGGCTGCCCGTACTGCCCGTTGCACATCTGGACCGTGCCCGGTTTGGACCGGCATTCCTGGGGGGTCGTCGCCCCGCCAACGATCTGGAAGCTGACCGTGTCACCCCGGTTCCAGTCGGCGACGACGGCGCTCAGTATGCTGTTCCAGCCGCCATCGACATTGTCGCCAACCTGCAGCGTGAACGGCGTTTGCTGGCGCGCCCAATGGAATCCGCCCGAGCCCTGGAGCGCAAGCGTTGCACTTGGGGCCAGACTCGTCACCGGAGCGAACACCAGCACCGCCGCGAACGCGGCGAGCACAATCTGTTGGGTCAGTTTCCTCGTCACGCGTCGTACTCCCAGTTGCGTCCGTCGCGGATCCCGGACAGAACAAACGCGAGCACAGGGCTCGCGCACATTATGTCGTTATGATACCGTTCGCGGTCCGTTGCCGCCAAGCCCCAGTGGTCCCCTTCCGGGGGAGTCTGCCTTCAATGACGCCGCATCGGCGGCAATCGTTTCGCTCTCAGCCACGGGCGACATCGCCAGCGCCTGCCACACCACCCCGCCTTGACTGATCGTGAGCAACACGGTCAGGATCGCCGAGACCACACACCACTGGCAGATCGCGCCGATGACGGCCACCTCGAGCCAGGTCAGATACGAAGCGAACACCGTCCCTCCCAGCGCGGCAGCGAAAGCAATACTCAGCGCGGCGAACGCGAGTGATGGGCGCACCCGCGCCACGACGTTGCCGGCCAGCACGGTCCCGTACATCGCCAGACCGAGCAGCGCCACCGGCACCGGACCCACGGTCGCGAACTCGCTCGCCTGCACCGTGTGGCAGTCGCCGAGCCCGCAAACGAGCGCGCCCGCATCGAAATGGGTCCACGTCAGATAGGCGGACAGGATGACGCCCGCCACCACGACGGTGGTCGCGGCAATCCAGAGCGGAGAACGTGGTCGCTGGATGGTCATCTAAGCCTGCGCCAGCGCATCATCGATTGCCTGTTTGACGGCGTTCCAGTCTTGCCACGCATCGACCTCATCACTGCCGACGAACAGCGTTGGCGTGCTGTCGATCCCCGCCGCTTGCGCCGCGGCGATCGACTGTTGGACCTGTTCCAGTTTTTCACCTCCGTCGAGGCAACTGTTGAATGCGCCGGTATCGAGTCCCAACGTCTCGGCCATCTGCTTCAGGCGCGGATCGGTGAAGCTGTTGGCGCCGCCTTGATTGAGAAACAACGTGTCATGATAGCGCCAGTATCCGTTCTGGTCGGCGGCGCAGGCCGCGGCTTCCGCGGCGCGCACGGCCTGGGGGCCGCGGAACGCATAGTCGCGATACTCGAACCGGACCGCGCCCGATTCCACGTACTCGGCAACAATCAGGGGTTTCACCGCACGGGTGAACTCACGGCAGCCGGGTCAGGTGTAGTCTCCCCACTCGACAACCGTGACCGGAGCGTCGGCAGCACCCATCGCCATGCCGTCCACCGGTATCTCGGGGGGCATCGCCTCGGCCACCAACACCGGCGCCCCCGCGTCCTGCGGCCGGTTGACCAGGATCAGGACGAGGGCCACGATGACCGCCGCCGCAATCGCGCCGCCAAGGAGCGTGAGCTGCTTGCGCCGGACCGCCTGCTCCTCGGCGATCTTGCGTTGGGCGCGGCCAGAGCTACGGCGCTCCGCCCTACCAGCGCGTCCTGGATCAGGACCCGGCTGGTCCTGCGATTGGGGTGGCATCGTTTGCGACATCCTCTCTTCGGGTCTCATCGACCCGCCAACCATCGTCGTCCTGAACAAAGATAAGCCGTGCCGCCTCCTGCTGGGAGGGATTCACGGGCGCATTGGGATCGTGGGAATGATTGGCCGGGTTGTCGACCAGCACCCGCGCACTAACCCGGCCGTCCTCCAACCGCCGCACGTCTTCGACCCCCAGCAAGGCTACCCGTTCCGCCAGTGTCAGGGGAAGCGGAGTCTTCGCCATCGTCTCCAGCGCTCGCGTCGACCCATCCGGATAGGCGTAGCGGAGGCGATCGTCGCTGTACAGCGCCAGCCGCCGCAGGATGTCACCGGCGTTCGAACAGGCGACCAGCTCCCGCGCCGTCGCTGTGACCGCGAGGCGCGTTGCCTCGTCCGCCGCGACACCGCCGCTCTCGGTGGCGTTCGGTGGCTCATCCACGGCCGGTCCCCCCGCCAGCGCCCCGATCTCTTCCAGCGTGCGCGGTTCCACCACGCAATCCTCGGGTCCGGGAGCATCACGCGCCAGCAACGCGGTCTGCTGCAAACCTCGCACGTAGGCGATGACGTCTCGCACCTGACCGCTGTCCAGTTCTTCACCGAAACCGGGCATCTCGGTACCGTCGATACCATTCTCGATCCAGTAGGCGTAGTCGTCGTCCGAGTGCGGCAGGGCATGACCCGAGGTGAGGTCGGCCGGCGGTCTGGACAGCGACGCCGCCCCCGGCCCGTCGCCGCGGCCACCGGCGCCATGACAGAGCACACAATTCTGGGCGAAAAGCGGCTCCCCGCGCACGACCGCTGCCGGATCCGCCGCGGCCATGCTGACCGCAACCGGCGATTCGATCGCGGCAATCGCCTCGGTGGAAAGACGCGCCTGGAACAACAGCACCAGCCCGGCCACGATCGCCGCTGAGCCGAGCCCAGCGGCCTCCTTGCGAAATACCGGTGTGCCACCGGCCAGCGCAAAGCCGATACCGGCGATCCCGAGCACCAGCATCACCAGCGCGGCGATTCCGGACGGACCGAACAGCGGTGGCGGCGGCGGAATCTGGACCGGCGCGGCATCCGCCGCGATCGAAGAGGTCGCCGTCGGCACCCAGTCCGGTTGACCCGGCATCCGCACCGTCACCTGCATCCGCCAATCGCCGGGGAAGGCCAGCTCCGAGCCCTGCGCCTCATATCCCCCCGCGGGAGCGCTGGTCAGCGGAATGTCGATCTGCCCGGTTTGCCGCTCCGGCAGCTCCACGCGGAGGGTGGCATCCGTGATCGCGGGGTTGCGCAGATGGGCGTCATGCCCGCTCCCCAGCTCCAACCGGTAGCGATTCTGACCGACACCGCCCGGAGAGATGATCAGCGCCCCGGATTGTCCGCCGGCATCCAGGGGAATCCTGACACTGGCGGCATCCCGCGCGATGACCTGCCGTGCCGGTGGCGTCCCGATCAGCATGCCGACGACCCCGAGCAGGAGTGTGACCACCACCGCTTCCGCCAGCAGCGCCGTCACGAAATGATTGCTCCACCCTTCCGCGCCCTCCTCCGTCACCGCTCCGCGCAGCTTGCGCGTAATGACGGCGAGATTGAATGCGCCAAGCAGGAGCAGCGGCACGATCAGAATCAGCTTCAGGAGCAGTGTCTGACCGTAGGGAGTACCCGTCAGCGCGGGCAGATTCCCGACCTGGAGCCACGCGGAGTAGAGCCCCGTGAACCCCATCACCCCCCACGCGATCAACGCCAGCAGCGAAAATCGCGGGATCGCGCGCCCCAACACGACGCGCCGCCCCGTGGCGGTGAGATCGCGCACCGCCGGCGTCAACGCGGCCACCAGGAAGAGCAATCCTCCCGCCCAGAGCGCCGCGCCGAGGAGGTGGATGTAGTCGAAGGCGACCGCGGTCGCCTGGCCCGCCGGCTCCGCGCCGGCGTGCGAGATCATCGAGAACGGGAACGGCAGCGCCGCACTGGCGAGCACCGCCAACAGCGTTGGGACGCGCCGCCGCCACGGCCACCACCACGCCGCGCCCAGCAGTACCGCGGCGAAAACGAGCAGAACGCCCACCCGCACCAGCCACCACGTACCGTACCGGGTCTGGCCGAGGGTGATCGTCAACCCATTGAGCAAATCTCCCGGACCCGAGATCGCCATCGCCTGCACGACCAGGGCGATGGCATTGGCGATCAGCGAGAAGGCGAACGCGCCGATCGCATAACCGCGCACCCGCCGCGTCAGTTTCGGTCCCAACTGCCACGCCGGCGAAATCGCGGGCCGGACGACGAAAAGCCAGACCGGCCAGATGGCGGCGACCGCGGCCAGACCGAGCAACGCCAACCAGCGCGCGACCGGCAGCATCCATTCCGGAACCGCGCCCGCCGCCGTCTCCGGAGCTGGCTCGGCCACCGCGCGCACATCGGCTTGCGTGCCGACCGTGAACGGCACGTACCCCTGGGCCGTGTGACCATCCACGGTCGAGAGGGTGCGCCACAACAGCGAATAGGTGCCGTTGGCGAGATCGGGCGGCATCGTGACGGTCATCGTCCGCGGTTCTGCACCGATCGTGCTGACCGCGCCCGAGATTTCCGTTCCTGTTTGGTCGAACAGCTCCACCAGGGAATACGACGGCTCGAGCGGTTCGGTGAAGCGCAAGGTGACGACGCGCGGCGGGATTGGCAGCACCGCGCTGGCCGCGGGATCGCTGCTCTCGAGAAACGCGTGCGCCGTTGCTGGCGTCGTGGACATGCCGAACCATGCCGTCATCCACAGGATGATCAGCATGGCTCCGCGCAGGCGCGCTCGAGCGCGGGCTCGGCTCACCATGAGACGCGAATCACCGGCTCACGTCCAATCCGTCACCGTATCAGCTTTCCCGAGGGTTCGCTCTCAAGCGGGAGAGCCGCTGGCGATGCGGGCGACGCACTTGCAGGCATCGCCCCTAAGGACGTTGGCCGGCGCGAGCGAGTCAAAGCCACCGCAGCGACAATGACGCCCAGCACCCCGGCCACGATACCCGCGATGCCCAGCGCGCGCGCCGTCTCCGCCGAAGCCTGCGCGTTCGCCGTTTCGGCTTGGAGCAGCGCCAGGTCGGGTCGCGTCACGGGAAACTCGATCGCGGTCAGCGGCTCGACACTGTTGAACGTCGTTGGGCCCGAGGTAACGCTTTCGTCGACCGTCGCCTCGCCGATCGTTCCGAAGATACGGAACGTGTAATCCCCACTCGCGGTGGGCACGAATACCGCCTCGTACGCGCCGTCTTCCACCGGCGCCAATGCCAGCTCTTTGGTTTGTCCGTCCCTGCTCACCTCCGCGTTCAGGGTCGCCGCCAGCCCTGCGACCGGCTCCGTGCCGCCGGTGGCGTACTCCTCCACGCTGAGATAGAGCGCGTTCGGCTGTCCGAGATAGGCGGGCTCGTCACGAAATCCGATCTCCATGACATATCGCCCCTCGCCCACTTCGATATCGACGTGGGCGAGCGCGCGGTCTGCCGTGGTCAACATCGCGCCAGCGACTCCCGCCAAGGCGATCGCCAGCAAACGCCCGCGGAGAGCTGCCGGACACGTGCCAGTCCTACAGCTCTGGTGTCGCCGCCGCGTCATGTCCGTCCTCCTCGGCGTGCTCGTGCTCGGCATCTTCGCCCTCGGCATGTTCGTGTTCGGCCTCATCAGCGCCCGCGTCACTCGGCTCGGCAATACCGCTTGCGGCAGAAACTGGCGCCAGGGCGTGCCCAATGATGACCGTTACCAGGGTTCCGTCGCCCTCCGCCGAAAACATGGCGAACCCGACATATCCTGGCGCTCCACTCTCGGCGAGACCGGTAATCAGCGTGTCGCCCGCCATCGCCCCGCCGACGTCGCCACAGGCAATCGCCTCCATGGCCTCATCGCTCTCGTAAACCATCACCGCGTGCGGGGCGGTCACCACATCGTCGAGCGTGCCGTCGATCGGCGTCTCACTGACCATCATCTGATAGGCCGCATCCGGGTTGACCGCGGTCGGCGTCGCCACCGGCGCATTATCGAGATCGACGCTACCGCCGACGCCATTGAGGCGGACTGCCACCCCGCCCAATTGCTCGCACGTTCCTTCGTGGATTCTGGCCGGGTGGCCATGCTCCGCGTGCGCCAGCGTCGGACTCGCGCCGAAGCACAACGCGGCCGCGCTCAGCCAGATTCCGGCCGCCCGGACAGTTCCGCTCGCCACGCGTGGCGACGTATTTTTGGCACGTTTGCGCATTGAATCAGTCCTCTCTCCTCGTTAATCGTTGCCGCGATCGGAATGGTTCCCGCGGCTCGCGGCTTACGCCGTGGCCGCGATTCGCCGGGGAGGAGGGAGGAGAACGCGCTGGTATAGACTCTGAGGTATCCGGCTCGCGAACCCTATTGGCGCGCGGCTCGCCGCCGCGATAACGACCGTCGTCATGGCGCCGGCCAGGAAATGCACGTCGCTCGCGGTGGGAGCCGCGTCGTGTTGCTCACCAACGTCGAGGCTCGCTAGTCCGTGTTCGCGATGCTCGCCAGCTGAGCCGGCGCCAACCACCGGATCGAACCAGCTCGCTGCACCACCACCCGCATGCGATGGACCAGACTCGTGATGAGACGGCACGAAGTCGTGGTGATGGACCGATCCGTCGCCGGCATCGACCCACAGTTGCGCCAGCGAATGCGCATGAGCCGTTTCCGCTCCAGCCCGGTACTGCGTGGGAAGGAGGAAGAGACCCAACAGCGCCAAGCCCCAGATGAGACCCGGCCACGCTGAGCGTCGCATGTTCGTTACAGGTCGTTGCACGGCGGACGTGATCGCTCCCCTGGATTGGGAATCGTGGCCGGGATGGCTGGCGGGTATCAGCCCCGACCGACGCCAAAAGCCTACCACGCCAGATTGCGATGTCACTGGGAGCGCAATCATGGGACGGCGACGGCGAATGAAAAAACCTGGGTCGATTCGCCCCTCGGCGAAACGC
>JACCXM010000305.1 GCA_013697005.1 Chloroflexia bacterium
CGGCCCGGGCGGCGAGCTGCTCCTCCGCATCTACACCCCTCACGGGAGGGGGCCGTTTCCGGTCGTCCTCCACTTCCACGGCGGCGGCTGGGTCGGCGGCGGCCTCGACAACGAGGACGACCTCTGCCGGTCCCTAGCCCATCGCTCTGGGGCCCTCGTCGCCTCGGTGGCGTTCCGGTTAGCCCCCTCGCACCCCTACCCGGCCGCGGTGGACGACGGCTTCGCGGCGCTGCAATGGCTCGCTGAGCACGCGGCCGAGGTCGGCGGCGATAGCGCCCGCTTGGCCGTCTCCGGGCGCAGCTCCGGGGGCAACCTTGCCGCCGCCACGGCGCTCGTAGCGCGCGACCGGGGTAGCCCCCCGCTCGCCGCCGAAGTGCTCTTGGTCCCGGCGACCAACCACAACTTCGATACGGCCTCCTACCACCAGAACGCCGACGGGTACGGCCTGACCCGCGACGCGATGATCGCGTTCTGGGATCGGTACCTGGCGCGACCGGAGGACGGGGAGGAGCCGTACGCCTCGCCGCTGCGGGTGCCGGACTTGGCCGGCCTCCCCCCGGCGCTGGTCGTGACTGCCCAGTGGGATCCGCTCCGCGACGACGGCGAGGCTTACGCCGCCCGGCTCCAGCGGGCCGGCGTGCCGGTCCAAGCGACGCGCTACCTCGACGCTACCCACGGCTTTCTCGGGTTTGCGGCTACCGTCTCCTCGGCAGACTACGCCCTCTGGCAGACCGCTGACTTCCTGCGGGCAGCGTTCAGTATCGGCCGCTAAGGTGCCGACAGCCGAGCAGCCGCATGCTCAGACGGTCCAAGCTCGCGCGACGCCAATCGATGGCCGCCGCATTGCCCAATCAGTTGAGAACTATCTCGTGGAGCAGGGCCCACACCTCAGCTTCCTGCCGATCGCGCAGCCGCCATCGGCGCGGCATGGTTATTGGCGGCAACGGCGGCGACGGGATGGTGGCCGCGCACGTGCAGCCCGCTCGCCTCATGACTCAGCCAGATCGCCGGCCGGGCGCCCCACGCGTGCAGCCGCCGCGCGGCCACCATCCCGTCGCCGCCGTTGCCGCCGCTCCCGGCCAGAACGAGCACGCGCTTGCCCCGCGCATCGCCGCCCAAGAGCTGGGCTCTCGCCCAAACGGCGACGGCCTGACCGGCCAATTCCATCAACTGCCGGGTCTCGATCCCCAGCTCGCCGCTCATGATCCGGTCGACCTGCGACGTCTGGTCGGGGGTGAGGGCGGAAACCGCCGCGTTCGCCATGCGGGGCTTTTCCTTCCCGGGCGCGCCTCGGGTGCGGGGCCGGCGCGTCCGGCCGCGCAGAAGCGGATGAAACGGCTGACCAACGTTCGGCGTTTGAGAGATCAGGCGTCACTTGCGACCGATATGGTTCGCTGACTGGCTCATGCGCGATGTCCGTCCACGGTTGACACCGGCAGGATCGGATGATAGCGTGGCGTGGGGGACGCCCGAGGCATTGCCATCCGGGTTGAGTCCGGGTGGCTCCGCACACCGCCAGCACTTGTGCGCGGTTTTAGGGGCGTAGCAGGGAGGGTAATTCAGCGCTATGAATAATCGACGCGTGGTTGTGCCTGCAATCGCGTTGGCGGTCGCCCTCCTGGGTGTCGCTCCTGCGCAGCAAGCGTTCGCGCAGCAGAATTCCGGCGGCACGATCGACATCGGCGGCAGCATCGCCGATGCGGTCGCGAGCGCGGTTTCCAGCATCGCGACGGGGAGCAGCGGCGGTGGCAGCGCGTTCGGCGGTGTCTCGGTCGAGAGCAACGAGGCCTCGTTCGGTGAGGATGAGGGCACGGCCATCTCCGACGCGAGTGGTGGCAATTACAACGTGTCGGCGAATCAGAAGTAACATTGGCGGATGCGTGGCGATCCTTTGCTGGGATGGCATTGATGGTCGGCACGGACAGGGTGCAGCGGGGCGTCACCCGCGCCTGGAACGACATCGGACACGGGTGACGTCCAAGGCGTTGCCATCCGGGTGCAGTCTGGATGGCGCCGCGAACGGCTCGCAGGGCTTCGCGGTCCACCGTGATACAGGGAGGGAAGTACAGTGGAGAA
>JACCXM010000355.1 GCA_013697005.1 Chloroflexia bacterium
ATGTCCGCCTGTACGGCGAGGCGGCGGTGATTCGGTATCTCGCGCGTATTGAGATCGTCGTCGGCGGGGAAGCGACTCCTCTCCGGCACTACTGGCACACCGATCTCTACGAAAAACGATTTGGAGACTGGCGGAACATCTGGTCCCAGGCGACGGCAATCCAGTAGCCGCGCCTCGGCCAGCGCTGGGCGCCCACCTGGGCCGCGGAAGTGCTGATGGAGGATGCCGATGCACTGAGCCCACTATGTGCGGCTGTTCGCGGACGAGCGGGGGGAGTCGCACTTCGAGGAGATCGTGGTCGATCTGGAAACGGCTGATTTTGCCCCACCGGCTGCACCGCTCCACATCGCCGCGCTCTTTCCGGCGATGTCGTGTGGGTTGGTGTCCGGGCCTCCGGACTGGGACGGGAGCATTCCGCATCCGGCTCCACGTCGCCAGCTGTTCTGCACCCTGCGCGGCGCATACGAGGTGACCGCCAGCGACGGCATGGCCCACCGCTTCCCAGTAGGATCCATGCTGCTCCTGGAAGACACGACCGGCGAAGGGCATACGACTCGCATCGTCAGCGACGACGATCTGCTCATCTTCTCGGTCACGCTTGCCTAATCAGGATCGAGCAGAATCGACGAGGGTCTGTGCTTCCCAGTGGTTGGAGACCCCAGAGGCGCTGGCGATCGGTCAGCAGATCCCACAATCCTAGCGGCCTGGGGCGTGTCATCCTCTGGTACTCCCTGCCCGCACTGCACGCCGGCGCCGCGGCTCAATGCATGATGAAACCGGCCGAGACATTAATGGCTTGGCCCGTGATCCCACGCGCCTCATCCGAGGCCAGGTAGCGGGCCATCGCCGCGATCTCTTGCGGATCGAGCATCCGCTTCTGCGGAATTGACGAGAGATAGACCTGAGCGAGGGTGTCATCTCGCGTCAAGCCATGCATCGCCGCGAGGTCGTCCAACTGCTTCTCGATCAACGGTGTATAGACGAGACCAGGGCAGATAGCATTGACGGTAATCCCATCCGTGGCCGTCTCCAACGCAGCAACGCGCGTCAGGCCGATCAATCCATGTTTGGCCGAGCAGTAGGCGACCTTGCCCGGATCGCCGCGCTTGCCGTTGACCGAGGCAATGTTGATGATGCGGCCCCAGTGATGGCGGCGCATCGGCTGCAACACGGCTTGGGTCAACAGGAACGGCCCGGTCAGGAGCACCCCGAGGAGCCGATGCCATTGCGCCAATGGAAAGCTTTCGAGCGGTGCCACGTGCTGGACGCCGGCGTTGTTGATAAGAATATCGATCTGATCGTGTGACCCAATCAACGCGTCAACGATGGTTCGCACATCGTCCGGGTCGCTGATGTCGCCGCCAATCGCGTCAGCTGCTCCCCTCGCGGCTCGAATACGTTCCACGACCGCACTAGCCGCATCTGGACGCACATCCTGGACGAGGACGTAGGTGTCCACTCGTGCCAGTTCTTCGGCGATCGCGGCCCCTATCCCACTGCCGGCGCCGGTGACGAGGGCAGTCCGACTAGGAAGGACGGCTGGCGAGGTCATGGACTGGGACTCCCGGTCGGGTGCCGCGCGGGCTCAAGTGTGTACCAGGGACAGTTCCAGACCGCACTCTACCGCGAATGGGCTCCACGTCAAGGAACCACGGTGAGCCCGAGCGATCAGGATAACGGGAGACTCCACACATGCTGTGTATGAAACCGGTTCCTAGAACCGGTTTCATAAATCCTCTTCTGCACCCTTTCCTAGAGCGTGGTGCAAAGACCGGTTCGGGATTCCGCACTATGGGCTATCCGACCTTGCTGCATAAGCGCGGCGCTGGTGGTGACGCGAGGCGGTTGGGACGGGCGCGATCGGGTCGCGCAGGGCGTACCGTGAGGAGGGAGGCAGCAGGCGGGAAGGAATCAATCGTATTGACGGTTGCCGGCAGCAGTGTACTCTGCGCGGCATCCAGCGCTTCTTCGAGCAGATCGTCGACCTGTGTCAGGAGGCGGGCTTGGTCTGGGGAGGGAGCTCTACTTCGACGCGACGAAGGTGGAGGCCAACGCTGATCTCGATGCGTTGGTGCCGCGCTTCTAGTACGAGGCGAAGACCCACCTTGCCGATCTCTTCGCGGACGATGCCTTCACCATCCCTGGTGAGACTGGGCCGGAACGAGCGACGGACGACTTGCCTCCTGGGGTCGTCCGGCTGCCACGTGAATCAGCGCCCCAGGGGCCACCCGTCGCGGTCACGCCTTGGAAGCTACTCGAAGAGCGGCGCCTCGACCCGAACCGGCCGGCGGTCGGCAGCTACCGGCGCACGACCGACTTCCGGGTGAGCACGACCGACCCGGACGCGACCCCAATGCGGAACGGCTCCGGGACGGCGTTGGGCTACCATGACCAGTACGTGGTGGACGGGGGCAAGGCGCGCATCGTCCTGGCGGCG
>JACCXM010000370.1 GCA_013697005.1 Chloroflexia bacterium
GCACCCTGGCCGAGCAAGCGACGGGATTCGCCAATCCCGACGAGGCGGCGCGCTTGCTCGCCGATTGGGTCTGGCAGGACAACGCGTTCAAGGTCTTTCAAAGCACGGCGCTGACTCCCGCCGGGGCGCCCATCGCCACCATCGACATCAGTCTCACCCGCTTCGCCAGCACCGAGGGCGCGGCCACGGCGCTGCCCTACTTTCTGCAAGACCGCGTGGCATCGCTCGGTCAACGCGAGGTGCAGACCCTGAACCAGAATCAGACCCAGAACCAGCAGCCGGTCGGCGACGAGATGCGGATGGTCACCGGCGATGTCGAGGGCGGCGCCGACACCACGCTCTACGTGCGTTCGGGTCCGCTCCTGACCCGGATCAGCGCGACCGCGCGCGCCGGCGCCCTCCACGCCGCACCCGAGCAAATCGCGCTTGGCATCATCCAGCGCGCTGCCGGTCAATCGCCACCTGTCACCGCCGGACCCCAGGCGGAGTTCGTCCTCTTCAGTTCCGAGACGCTGCCGCTGGACAACGCGGCGTGCTTTCGCGTTGCCGGCGAAGGCGCGCTCGACATGGAGACCGTGGCGGAACGCCTGGCCACCGGACCCGATCTCGCGGCCGCGTTGGAGGAGCTTGGTTGGGCGGGCGGCGCGTTTCGGCAGTTCACCTGCGATCCGCCCGCGGGCCGCGCCGGCTGGATCGATCTGAGCGTCCATCGCTTCCGCGATCCCGCCGCCGCCGCCGAAGCGGTTTCCATGTTCGCCGATACCCGAGCGCGCGGAATGGACCTGCAACCGGTAAAGGTCATCCCGCTCGGCGCCAACGATGCGGCGCTGGCCGGTCCCGCGGTCAATGGCGCCGAGTACACGCGCTACGTGAGTAGCGGCCCGCTGCTGTTCGCCATTACCGGGGTGGCGCCCGTGGGCGATCCCCGCTCCGACGTCGAGCAGATCGCGGCAGCGCTGGTCGCACTGCCCGGGCAGGGGCAAGGAACTGCTCCGGGTCCGGTGGCGGCGGTTCCGACTGCCACACCCTACGCGCTCGACGCGGCCCCGACCGTGGCTCCTTTGCCCACGGCCACCCCGCTTCCGCTCCCGACCGCGACCCCGGCGCCGACGCCAACCTTCGTCCCGGCGCCCACGGCGATCCCCATCCCCACCGCGATCCCGACGGAGCCACCGCCTCCGACTATGATCTCGGTCGCAATCGCACCCGCGGCGCCGACGGCGGTTCCCGCGAAACCCACGGCCACGACAGGTCCGCTTCCATCGCCGACACCGCGGGTCATACACTTGCCAACGCCGGACGCGGACTAATCGCACCCGTCAGAGACTGATTTACGGGATTCCCGTAGCACAAGGGGGATCGATAATGCCGGCACGATTGGACTTGATCGGCGTGGTCGTCAAGGATATGGCCCGGTCACTCGCGTTTTACCGTCACCTGGGGTTGGACATTCCTTCCGCCGCCGATGGCGAGGACCATGTTGAACTCGCACTGCCGGGCGGTCTGCGCCTGGCCTGGGACACCGAAGAGACCATCCGCTCCTTCGATCCGGACTGGACGCCACCAACCGGCGGTGATCGTATGGGTCTGGCCTTCCTGCTGGAGACCCCGGCCGCGGTCGATCGCAGTTACGACGAGCTGGTGGCCCTCGGCTACGAGGGGTACAAACTCCCCTGGGATGCCGAATGGGGTCAGCGCTACGCGATCGTGCTCGATCCCGACGAGATTGGGGTTTCGCTGTTCGCTCCCATCGATGCCGGCTGACTGCGGCGGAGAACCCTCACCCCCTGCCCCCTCTCCCTGGGCGCAGGGCGAGGGGGAATGTTGACGCGCCCCGGTGGCATACTCGTGTGAGCTGGCGTGATCGGCAACGCTGCCGTTCTCTTCGCCGTTCAAGCGGAACTGATTGCGGCTCAGTGAAGGGGATGGCAATGCCGGGGAAGAAACGCGACACCAAGGCCATCAAGGCCAAGGACACCGGCGACAGCAAGGACACCGTGGGGGCCGCCGATCTCGGTCTGCTCACCCTGCGGCTGGCGGTGGGCGGTCTGCTGGCCGGGCACGGAGGCCAAAAGTTGTTCGGCTGGTTCGGCGGGCACGGTTTGGAGGGCATGGGTGGCTTCCTGGAATCGATCGGTTACCGGCCAGGCAGGGAGTGGGCCATGCTGGCCGGGTTGTCCGAGTTTGGCGGCGGCGCGCTGACCGCGCTTGGTCTGTTGCATCCGCTCGGGCCGATCTCAACCCTGGGGGCGATGACGATCGCCACTATCGACGTCCACGGCGGCAAGCCGGTCTGGGTCACGGAGGGCGGCGCGGAACTGCCGATCACCTACATGGCCGCGGCCCTGGCCTTGACGCTGGCCGGACCGGGAGCCTTCTCGCTCGATCGCGCCCTCGGCATCCGGGTGCCCAAGGCGGTCGCGGCGCTCGCGCTGCTCGCCGTCGCAGGCGGGGTGGTCGTCGCGGAAACCCGCCCCAAGCCAGTCTCCTCACCAGCAACAAACGAGGCCGCGTAGGCCAGCTGCGCTCAGGGGGGAAGGGGGAGGACAACTCACGACTCACGTCCGATCTCCGACCTCGCTCAGCGCCGCAGCAAGCGCGTGGTGTTTCAGTGCGGGGATCTCGCTCCTCCGAGAACACCCTGGTTGTCTTCACGCCGGGCCGCGACATAAAGCACAAGATCGCTCGCCTTGGCAACGAGGGTCGGACGACCGTCCTGGAAACGGAAGAGCGCGAGCTCTAGCAGAGGATCATCTCCGTCGTCTGCCTGAACGCCGCTCAGGGCCTCGATCGCCTCATCTTCGGAGTCAAATTCGGTGACCAGATTTCCCGTGGTGATGTCCCACAACTGGAAGCATGGGTTCGTGCCTTTACTCCCCTGGCGCTCTCGGAACGGGGCGGACTTCTGACACACGCGCCATCAACTGCTCCGGTTCGCCGAAGATAGTGTAATGGTGCCGGTCCCTGCCGAACTGGCTGACTTCATAGCCAGCCGCATCCTCGAGAGCGATCGTCGCGATCCAGCCGAACCCGAAACCGGAAGCGAGCTCGCACGCACGCACGAAGTCGTCAAAGACGGAGATACCGTCATGCCACCGGCGGACTGCGTCTGGATCATCCTCATCCCGCCTCATCCGTTTGCCACGTGCCCCCTGAGATCGAAAATCGTCCAGCGTTGGTGTCCGCGGTGGAGATGAAGACTA
>JACCXM010000376.1 GCA_013697005.1 Chloroflexia bacterium
GAGTCTGGTCGTCCAAGGTGCCGTCGATGGCCACGTCTTCGAACGCTTCGTCGCGGAGGTCTTGGTGCCCAGCTTGCGTCCCGGGCAGATCGTGGTCTGGGACAACCTCAGTGTCCACAAGAGCGCCGATGCCCGCGCGCGCATCGAAGCGGCCGGCTGTCATGTGGTCTTCCTGCCAAGTTATTCACCCGATTGCAACCCCATCGAGCAGGCCTTCGCCAAGACCAAGCAGGCCCTGCGTCGGATCGGGCCCCGCTCCTGGGAGTCCGTCGCCGCGGCGGTGGGCGAGGTGCTCCCCACGGTCACCGCCGCTGATGCCCGCGCCTTCTTCGCCGACGCCGGTTTCCCTTGTCCATCCCATGACACAACTTAAGCACGGCGCTCTAAACGACTATCGCTTCGGAGCGCTCCCTCCACCCTATGATCGACTCTATTTGAAGGTTGTGGTGAGCTTTCGTCGGATTGGGTCCGCTTCCATCGGCGATGTGATAACCGCTTACCCGACCGGAACAATGGCTCGGGGCGAGGTGCGGCAGTGGCCATGATCGAGCGAATCGCGAACACCGAGATGGCCAAACCGACGTGGCCGAAACCGTCATCGCTGGCCACGAATGAGATGCGATTCACCTACGATCGGCCGACAGAGACGCTGTTCGTCGATTTTCACGGTGAGGCGCGCCCGGCCACGAGCATCCCGCTCGATCGCGGTGATCGGGACTACCTGTACTTACGCGTGACCCCAGACACGAATACTGTTGTCGGTTTCCAGATCGAGCACGTTCTGTCATATGCGATCGAGCAACACCCCGAGCTCGCCGACGCCCTCGATATCGCGGCTCTGGTTGGCATCGATCGCGACGAACTGCATCGGATTGTCCGCGTCCACCCCGGACGGCCAAAGGCGGGAAATGTCACCACGCTTATCGCGGATTTCCGGCGCCTGAGCGCATAGCGGAACGAGGAAGGCGCCCGCTCCTGCGATCGCTCCACGGCGCGACGCGGCTTTTGGCGCAGGATCGATCAGGCGGGTTCCGCCGTCGTGGCAAACGCGCGCCGCAGAAATGCCAACCCGTCCTCGGCCAGGGCGTCCTGGGTTTCCGCCAGGGAGCGCCAGATGGCGGCGGCGGGGGCGATGGTCTGGTTGTCAGGGGTGAAGGATTCGATGACGAGCGGGCCGTCGTAGCCGATGTCGCGCAGGGCGGGGGCGATCGTGTCCCAGGCGATGTGATCGGCGCCGGGCGCGCCGCGGTCGCTACCGCAGGCGTGGAAGTGAAATAGTTTGTCGCCGACGAGGCGGATGGCGGCCGCCTGGTCCTTCTCCTCGATGTTCATGTGGAAGGTGTCCAACAGCACCCCGGCCGCGGGGGAATCGAGCCGGTCGATGACCTCCATCGTCTGCGCGGCGGTGTTGAGGAAACTGGTCTCGAAGCGGTTGAGCGGCTCGATGGCGAGACGGACGCCGTGCTCTCCGGCATAGGCGGCGAGTGGTGTCAGTCCCGCGATGAGCCGGTCGGTCGTCGCTGCCCGCGCGGCGTCGTCCATCTGCCAGGTCTTGCCGACCGGGGTGTAGAGCGGACCGGCGACGACGTTTCCGCCGAGGGCGGCCACGACGTCGATGCAGGTACGCACGTAGTCCTGGGTGGAGGCCACCAGCGCGGGATCGGTGAGGTCGCGGCCGGGACCCATGGCGGCGCAGACCGTCGCCCCGAGGCCGTTGGCGGCGAAGACCTCGGCCATGCGGGCGGGGTCCCAATCACCGGGGTTTTCCAGACCGAGTTCCAGGAGATCGAAGCCCATCGCTTTGACGCGCGGCGCCAGCGCGGCAATCGCGGCGTCGGTCGGCGGTGAGACCCAGACCCAGGCGTTCACGCCAATCGGATTCATCGTTGTGCCTCCCACGCCGCGGACATTCACCGCTTCTCTACCGGCGGGACTTGTCTGGGTTCAGGCGACGGCAACGCGGGCGAGACGTCGTTTCGCCCGCTCCCGGACCGGCGGCACCCGTGGCGCGGTCGTCATCATATTCCAGCCGGATCAGCAGCGCGACGAAAGCCGGCGCAGATTCGTCAGGCTCCGGCGAATGTCCCGGTACGCGTTGTCCGGGTCGTCTTCCTGCTCGATGATGAGCCACTCGACTCCAGCCTCCGCGGCGGCCGCCAGCACACCCGGCCAGGGAGTTACGCCATCGCCGACCGTGGTGTCGGTTGACGTTTCACCGGACGCCAGCTCTTTGGCGTGGAGGGTTGGCATCCGTCCCGAGTTCCGCGCGATCAGCGACGCGGGATCCACGCCCGCGACTAGCGCCCAGTAGACGTCGATCTGAAAATCGACCAGTGAAGGATCGGTACCAGCGGCGAGCAGATCCAGCATTGTCGCGCCAGCCAGCGGCTCCAACTCCCAGCCGTGGTTGTGGTAGCCAAACCGGAGCCCAGCCTTTCTACATCGTGCGCCCCAGGCATTGAAATTCTCGGTCAACGTGGGGACGGACTCGATTCCGCGCAGCTCGGGCGGGATCCCGGGAACGACGGCATACCGGCACCCGAGCGCCTGCAGCTCGGCGATGACGGCCGGAAGATCCTGGTCGAAGCGATGGTACGGGACATGCGAACTGATCGCGCGCAGACCCAGCCGGTCAATTGACGTACGCAGGTCCTGGCTCTTCAGCCTGCCATAGCCAGCAAACTCCACGGCGCCATAGCCCGCGGCCGCCACCTCTTCCAGCATGCCGACAAAATCGGCGGCGCCTTGGTGGCGAAGTGTGTACAGCTGCAGGGCGATGGTGTCCGTGTCGGTCACGTCTCGCTCCTCAATTCCTTCCCAGCTGGCGCGGCGCCGCGCAGA
>JACCXM010000161.1 GCA_013697005.1 Chloroflexia bacterium
GCCCGAGCGTCGTCCCGTCCTCACCGCCATCCGCCAACTGTGCCGCGATAACCTACCCGGCTATGTCGAGAGCATGGAGTGCGGCATGCCGTCGTATGCCAAAGATGGCGTCACCGAGGTCGGTTTCGCCAGTCAGAAGAACTACATCTCGATCTACGCGCTCAAATCGGACGCGCTGGAAGCGCACCGCGCCGAGCTTACCAGCGCCAACGTCGGCAAGGGGTGTATACGGTATACCAAGCCGGAAAAGGTCGATCTCGCGGCCGTCGCACGACTACTGAAAGCGACCGCCGCTTCCGATGGCAAGGTCTGCTGATAGCCCCTCCAAGACCGATTCCGCATAACAATTGCCTCGAATCGGGCAACCACTCTCGCGTTCCCCCTCTCCCGGCTCGACGGGAGAGGGGGGTAGGGGGGGGTGAGGGGTTACCGCCACGACACAAAACGATCGCCCGGCCTCAACATTACGTCGCCGAAACTCCCTCATATGCCCCCAAAAATCCCCGCACCACCTCCATGTAGCGATCGAATTGGTCGCGGCGGATGTTGTGACCCGCCTCGGGGATGTGCACCACCTCGAGCTGCGGTATCAGCTCCCGCAGCGCCGCGGCGGTCTCGTCGGTGACGATCCCACCCCGCTCGGGGTCGGACATAATCAGCAGCACCGGGCAGGTGATGCGCGGCAGAATCGCCGTCCAATCGACTTCCGCGGCATTCTCACTCTCGTAGACACTGAGCACATTCGGGCTGAATTGCAGCTTGGCGTCCGCCCAGGGTCCCAGCTCGTCCGCTGACCACCCCGATTGTTCCGCGTCCTTGTCGGCGATCAACTCCGCGCGCGATCGGCGCTGGTAGGCGGCGGCGCGCTCACGCATCTCCCGCCGCCGCTCCTGGTGCGCCGTCGCGTCCGCCACCCCCGTCCACCACGCTGGTGGATCCTCCAGCAGGATGGCGCCCGGCGCCTCGGGGTGGGCGCCAGCGAGCACGAGCGCGGTCGCCGCGCCCATCGAATGACCGAGCACCGCGGGACGCTCCAAACCCAGCGCCGCGATCGCCCCCGCCAGATCGTCCGCCTGCTCCACCGGACCGTACCCGCGCTCCGGGGCGTCCGATTTTCCGTGACCGCGGGCGTCGACCATGATCACATCGAACTCCTGGGCCAGCGCCGCCGCGACCGGCGACCAGCAAAGACCGGCGTCGGTGACGCCATGGGCGAGCACCAATGGGGGCGCATCGCCTCCGGTTCGCGTGTAATGCAGGCGAATACCGTTCGCTTCAACAAACCCCGATTTCCATTCATTCACGCTTGACCCCCTCCAATGAACTCATGGCGCCGGTGTCGCCGCCGCGCCCGGCTGAGCCAGATACCACTCCGCGGCGTTCCAGAGCAGCGGTGTCCAGGCGCTGGGCCAGAATCCGCCGACCTCGTGCCGCACGGCCGGGAACGCCTCTTCCCACGAGAGAAAGAGCACCGGTGCTTCCTCCAACAGCAACGTCTGGATGTCGCCGTAGAGCGACTGGCGAACGGCGAAATCGAGCGTCGAGGCCGCTTCCTCGGTCAAGGCGTCGATCTCCTCCTGGAACGCGTAAGGATAGAAAAACGCCGGCAGATTGCCGCCCGAGGCGCCGGGACTGACAGGAATCTGCGAGGAGTGCCAGTAGAAGAGATCGTCCGGGTCGTTGGCGTTCGTCCAAGTGTAGAGACAGCCGGTCATGCGGTCGGAGAATTGGTAACCGAGCGGTCCCCACAGCTCGTCCGGCGGCGCGTACTGGGGAAGGGTCGAGACGCCGATGGCGTTCCATTCCGCGGCGATGAATTCCAGAATCGCCCGCGCCTGGCCGTCGTCGCGCACGCCCCAGAGATCGATCTCGAAGCGCGTTCCATCACGAGCCAGCACCCCGTCGTCGCCCGCGCGCAACCCCGCGTCCGCGAGCAGACCCGCGGCGCGCTCCGGATCGAACGAGCGGGATTGCAACGTCTCGCGGTAGGCCCACGATGCCGGGGACTGATCGGCGAAGGCCGGGATGGCGCGGCCACCCAGGACCTCCGCGATGATGCGCTCCCGCGGCGTGGCGAAGTCGAGCGCCTGCCGGACCGCGGTCTCGCGCAGGAACCCCATCTGCTTGAGGTCGATGTGCTGCCAGTTCATCGTCCCGTGGCGGAACAGCGTCAGCCCCGGGATCGTGGCCGCCTCGTCGACGCGCTGCGGCGGCACCGCGCCCGCGCCACCAGCGAGATCGATGTCGCCAGCCGCCAGTGCCGCCAGGAGCGCGTCCTCGTCGGGCAGGAAGCGGTAGCTGATCTCCTCCAGCAGCGCCGGCTCGCCCCAGTAGCCGTCCCATCGCACCAGCGCGACCCGGTCACCCGGTTCCCAGCTGCCGACGCGGAAGGGTCCGGTGCCCACCGGCGCACGATCGAAGGTCGCACGGAACGTGTCGATACCTTCGGCCAGTGCCGCCCGCGGACAAAGATATGTGGTGGCCACGGTCGAAAGAAACGGCGCGTAGGGCTCGGTGGTCGTGACGACGAGCGTCGCGGCGTCGGGCAGATCGACGCGTTCCACTTTCTGCCAGCCGAGGGTACTGAGCGCCTCGAATTCGCGGGTCTGCGCCAGCTCCCAGGCGGCGATGAAATCCTCCCCGGAAAAAGGCTCGCCGTTGTGGAAGAGCACACCCCGGCGCAAGGCGAAGGTGTAGGTCAGACCATCGTCGCTGATCGAGAACCCCTCGGCGAGTGCGGGGCGCAATCTGCCCTCGGCTGTATAACGCAGCAGCCCATCCATCACCCCTTCGAGCAGATCGAAGGCGGCGACGGTAGTCGCCAGCCAGGGATGCAGGGAATCTGGCTCGCGCGGCGTCCCCGCCACCAACCGGCCACCGGAGCGGGGCGCGCCGGGCGCGGTCGGTCCAGACGGTTGCATCAGGGTCACATCCTGCCGGGCTGCCGTCTGCACTCGGGTCACCGGCGCCGCCGCGAGCAATCCCAGACTCGCCACGCCGGCCAGCGCCTGGCGGCGGGTCAGACCCCCTACGTGACGCAGGCCTGTTGAATCGTTTAATGGGCGCATTGCCGGAGCGTTTCTCCCGACGACAGAGCAACAAGGGAGAAAGTCTACCGCCGCCCCATGGCCGCCGCGCTAAGCGATCGCGCCGGCAAGGGCCGCGGCGAAATCCCCAGGGTTTTCGCCGGCCATCGCATGTCCGGCGTCGGGGATCACGACGATGCGCACCTCCGTGTCCTGCAAGAGTTGGTAATGGGAATGCGGCAAGGTCTGTTCACCGAAGACGTAGAGCCGTGGCATCGACAGCCCGAGAAAGTCCTCTTCCAAGTGCGCATTGGTCAGCGCCACCGAGCCGCGATGCATCGCCAGCAAATCGGCGGCGCGCAATGTTCCCGGATAGGCTCCGAACGCGGGGTTTTCAGTGGCCCATCCTTCGGCTTCGGCAATCAGGTCGTCATGACCTTGCGCCAAATACCGTTCTTCCGACTGCGCGGCGATCATGCCGCTAAGCGTCGCGTCTTCTGGCGCGAGATTGGGTTCGGCGACGACGAGCGTCGCCACCAGATCGGGCCGCGCGTGAGCGAGCGCGATGGCAATCGAGCCCCCGAAGCTATGCCCGACCAGACAAACGGCGCGCAGATGCAGGTGCTCGAGCAGCCGGGCCACCACCGCGGCGTGATCCGCCAACGAATGCGAGAAGTTCGCGGGGCGGTCGCTGAAGCCAAATCCAAGCAGATCTACAAGCACGGCGCGGTAGCGGTCGAGCGCGGGCTGCCTGGCAATCTCCGGAAAGTCAGCGGAGGATGCGGAGCCCAGCCCGTGCAGGAACACGTAGGCTGGCTCCTGTCCGGGCAAATCATGGTAGCTCAGGTGCACCCCTGGATCCTCGAGGTAGGAACTTTTCATCCCGGATCCATCCGTCCTCTGTCGCCACCTCCGCGCTTCGCACATTATCGTCAGATGTGGAAAATCATGCGACACTCGCCGTTGGAGTGTTTCTTGCGACTATGACCGTAGTTGCGCACGGAAAACGGCGTCGAGAGGAGGAGCCCACATGGCAAACGTGAACAGCGCAAAAGGCAATAACCGGACTGGACAGAAGCCGGCGGTGCGGATCGAATACTGCACCTCCTGAGGATACCTCTCTCGTGCCGCCGGTCTGGCGGAGAACCTGTTACACGATTATCACGGACAGTTGCGAGCGGTGACGGTGGCCCCTGGGGACAGCGGATCGTTCGAAGTTTTCCTCAACCGCAGGAAGATCTTTTCCAAACACGCGCTCGATCGCTTCCCCGAGGTGAACGAGATCGAAGAGAAGATCGGTGGGCTCGTCGGGGGATAGTTCCCCGCGCGAGTCTGCACGCCAACCCCTCTCCCTGCACCTGTGTCAAAGCGCGGGGAGAGGGGCTTTTTTCTGCCGGAGTTCTTGATAGAATCGGGAGGCACGAACACGCGAACTTGGAGAGGAGCGCAAACCGCCATGACCCGCACGCGACGTTGGACCACCCTGAGCGCACCGATCACGGGCGTGATCGCACTCGCGATCGTTTCGCTCTCGATGAGTGCCGGCTCCGCCTGGGCCCAGGACGACGCCCCGCCCCACCCGGCGCATATTCATACCGGAACCTGTGACGATCTGGGCGACATCGTCGCTCCCCTGGCTAATGTCGCCGAGCTGACAGCGGGCGAGGTCTTCGGCGCCGCGGACGCCATTCTGGTCAAGGAGAGTGAGACCACGGTCGAGCTTTCCCTGAGCGACATCCTCGCCGCCCCGCACGCGGTCAACATTCACCAAAGCGCCGAGGCCATCCAGATCTATATCGCCTGCGGCGACATCGGCGGCCGCGTCGTCGGCGGCGAGCTCCTCATCGGTCTGCAAGAGATCGACGGCTCCGGCTACAACGGGGTTGCCATCCTTCAAACCGCCGATCCTAACACGGATGTCACCGTCTACCTCGCCGACAATGAAGCCGGCGCCGAGCCGGAGCAGGCCGCGACGGCGCCCGCCGATCCCACCACGACGACGGCTCCTGCCGCCCCCGCGGAGGCAACGGAAGCGCCGGCTGCCGAGGAGACCGCCGAACCCGCCGCCGCCGCGCCGTCCGGTCAGGAACTGGCCGTCGATATCCGCGACTTCGCCTTCAGCCCGGACCCGATCGAGATCGCCAGCGGCGATACGATCACCTGGACGAATCAGGACGAGGTGCCGCACACGACCACTGCCGAAGACCGCGACGTGCTGCAGTCGGGCGCTATAGCACCGGGCTCCAGCATCAGCCAGGTCTTCGACCAGGCGGGCGAGTTTCCGTACTTCTGCGAGTTCCACCCGAATATGACGGGGACCATCGTCGTTCAGTAAACGAGTCGAGAGTCGTGAGTCGACAGGTGAGGAGTTCTACGGTGAAGACGAGCACCATCGGCGTCACCGCTTTGGCGCTGGTTCTGGCGTCCCTGGGTGGATCGTTCCTGGGCAGCGCGGGGAGCCAGGCTCAGGAGGCGTCGCCGTCGCGGCCATCCCATATCCACGCCGGTGATTGCGACGAGCTGGGTGAGGTCATCCAGCCATTGACCTTCTTGACGGTTCCCGGTGGCGAAGTCTCGGGGAATGCCGACGCGGTCATCGCCGAGGCTGCATTCACGAGTATCCCGCGGTCCCTGGACGAGCTCCTAACCGAGGATCACGCGCTCAAGGTCCACCTCTCGCGGGAGCAGATCCAGACCTATCTCGCCTGTGGCGACATTGGCGGCACGGTCGACGCCGACGGCGCGCTGATCGTCGGCATGAAAGAGCTGGACGGATCGGGGTACGCCGGGATCGCGTATCTCGTTCCCGCTGGCAACGGCTCGACCAGCGTCTCGGTGATGATCGCGCGGGTTCTCCCCGGCGGCGAAGGCGCTCCCGCGGCCGGGGCGCAAACGGAGACCGCCGAGACGCCCGCCGCGGCGGATGCCGCACCGGAGCTCGTCGACGTCACCCTGACCAACTTCGCGATCGACATGCCAACCGAGCTGGCGGCGGGACCAATCCGCTTCAGCATCGTCAACAACGGCGCGGCGCCACACAATCTCGTGATCGAGGGCGATGACCTGCGCAAGACGCTGGCGAACAATCTCCAACCCGGACAAGCGGGGAGTCTCAACGCGGACCTCCCGCCCGGAACGTACGTCGTCTACTGTCCGGTCGGCGAGGGCGCCCACCGCGCGAACGGCATGGAGCTGGAGCTGACGATTACGTAGGGTGATAGGGTCATAGGCTGAAAGGGTGATAGGGAGAGACGGATCACTCCCCCTATCACCCCGTCACCCGCTCGTGTCCCGCGCCGCGCGCCACTCGGACGCGAGCAAGTCGAACATCAACCCGTTTTCGAAGCCGTCGGCGCCGAAGCCGCTCCAGGTGAAGCGGCCGGCGTTGCGGTAGCCCTGCTTGCGCAATGCCGCTTGGGAGCGCGGATTGCGGGCGCTCACCCAGGCCCAGATCATATTCAGCCCCAACCGCTCGAAGGCGTATTCGAGCAACAGCAGATTCGCCTCCGTGCCATAGCCCATCCCCCGCTGCTCGGCGCGGTAAATCCAGTAGCCAGACTCGGCGGTGCCGGCTATCAAGTCGATGTCGTAGAGACCGGTTTCGGCGATCAGCTCACCCGTATCGCGCAGCACGACCGCGAATTCGAGGTGCTGCGGCGGATGGTCCTTGGCCATCTCACCGAACCAATCGGCCAGCATGAGGGCACTGTACGGGAAGCGGGGGTGCCCGAAACTGGCGTCCGGTTCGGCGCGGATCAGCGTGGCGATCGTTTGTGCATCGTCGATCTCCATCGGACGCAGCGCCAGACGTTCGCTCCCGATCAGGGCATTCGGCGGTAACGTGAGGACAGCGTTGCCATCCCTTCGCGGCGCGGGGGATTTTGGCGTGCGGATCGGATCGCCGGCCTCGGCAATACCTGGTCCTGGATCGCCCAGCCGGGCGACCCACCCTGGATGAAGATACTCGTAGAAGATGCGGTCGCGATACTGGCCGTCGCGCCAGACACCCTGTCGCAACCGGACGGCGGGTTGCATCCCGATCGCTTCCGCCTTCGCCACGACCGGCTCCAGATCGACGTCGGTCGCCAACAGCACGACCGGCCGGTTGCGCTCTCCCGAGAGCCACGCCACGAGCAGCTCCAGCATTTCCGCCTGGAGCGCGGCGCCGGCGGCGCCCAGCGCCGGATCGGCATGCAGCGCGATAGATGTTCCAGTACCGTCCGAACTATCAATGAGAGCCGATCCCACGGGACGGTCGTCGTCGCGACGGCAAGCGATAAGCAGCGACTTGCGCCGCTCGTCGTCGTCGGAGACGTTTTTCTTCAACTGTTCCTCGGCCTCCTGGGCGGAGATCGGGAACGGCGCGGGCCGCCACGCGGTCGCCCACTTGGCATCACCGAGCTCCTGCCCGCGCAGGTAGATGGTTTCGCCCACAAGATACGACTGGCGGTCGCCCAGCCGCATCGAAGCGGGCGGCGATGACGCCTCGTCAGTAGCGGTCTCGATGGTCATGGCGCAATAGCCTCCCTGAATACCGGTAGGGAAAAGGAAAGGAGCTGGCCATAGTCCGGTATCGCGTCCGCGACGCCAATCGCGCGCAGCGCGGCCCAGGCTCCGGCGAGATTGCTCGTCACCACTGGTTTGCCAAGTCGGCGCTCGAGTGCGGCGACGGCCGGCAGAACGTGAAAGTTCGTGCAGGAGATGAACACCGCGTCGGCCTCCACGGTATCGACGCGCTCGACCAGGGCAACCGCGTCCTCCGGTTCGAGACGGCCGATCTCGGCATCGGTGGCGCACCCAAGACCGGCGATCCCGGTCACGCGGAACCCACTCGCCTCGAAGAATCTCCGTTCGATCGCGTTCAGCTCGTCGCTGTAGGGCGTGGCGATGGCCAGCGACGTCGCCCCAATAGCGCTCAGCGCCTCCAGCACGGCGGTCGTGGTCGTCGTCGCCGGACGACCGCTCGCGCGTCTGATGCGGGCGATCAGCTCCCGGTCCCAGCCAATGCCGTGGACCAGACTGCCCGTCGTACAGGCAAACACGATGATATCGACGCCAGCCCAGACGAGCAGCGCGGCGGCGCGCTCGAGCTGGTCTCCCGCCAGCATTTCCGATAACGCAAGCGGGGTTACTTCTCCCCGGGGCAGCACGATCGGCGCTGGGTAGACGGCGACACCATCCGGCATGAGCCGGGCGTACTCGGGCAGAACACTGGTATCGCTGGCCAGGGTGATCAGACCGATCCGGCCCCGTGCTCCGTACATGGTGCGATGTCTCCTCGAGAACACGACCTCTGATTCCGCGCCGGGAGAATGTACATGAGCACAGCCACTGCGTTGTACCTGCGCGGACTCGCTTCAGACCCCGAAAACTCGCTCGCTCAGTGTAATGCTGGTTTATGTCTCTTTTTGCTACGATGGCGAAAGAGGAGATGCGATGACTAAGGCGAACGAACCCCTCACCATCACAATAGATCCCGACAGCGATCTGGGGCGCGCCCTCGACGAGACCGGCGGCGAACCGGTCATCTTGGTGCGGGGCGGGACGCGCTTCCGCGTCACCCGCGACCCGGACGATCCGTGGGCGACCTACGTCCCGGAGAAGGTGCGCGCCGGCCTTGAGATGGTCGCCGGCATGCGCACCCCGGAAGAGGGCGAGCGCATCAAAGAAACCATCTACCGCGGACGTGAGGAGGGCACGCGTCCACTCGATCGGCCATGAGGTATCTCGTCGAAGCGGACTGCCTGATCGATGCGGCGATCGGTAGACAAGTCGCGGTGCGGACGCTCGACCGCTTGGACTGTACCGGCCAAGCTGGTCCGTCCAGCCCTATCACCCCATCACCCTCGTCTCATCTCAGCTCCGCGCGCAGATCGGACTGCACCCAGGCGTCATAAATGCGGCGGGTGGCCGGGGCGGCAAAGCTCACTCCTTCGCCAACGCTTTCGAACATCACCGCCGAGGCGATCTCGGATTGCTCGCCATAGGGACCGAATCCGGCAAACCAGGAGTGCGGTTTCGCCGTGGCGCTGGCATTGCGCTGGGCCGTTCCGGTTTTGCCGGCGATCGGCCAGACCATGTCGCCAAATACCCGGTAGGACCCGGCGCCATTCGGGTCACTCGTCTGGGCCCGCAACGCCGCCTGCAGCGCGGTCAACGTCGGTCCGGAAATCGGCAGCCGCCCGCGCACGACGCGCTCCCCGGCCGCTTCCGCCACCCCGTTCTGATCCACGATCGCGGAGACGATGAATGGCTGCAAGAGGTAGCCCCCGTTGGCGATCGCCGCGTAGGCGGTCGCCAACTGCAACGGGGTTGCCTCCAGAAAACCCTGGCCGATCGCGAGATTCACCGCGTCACCAGTGGCCCAGTAGTCACCAAAGGCGGCGAGCTTCCACCCCGGATCGGGGACGACCCCACCCGCTTCCGGCAAATACGGTATTCCCGTTGGCGCGCCCAACCCGAACGCTTTCGTCATCTGCGGCAAGTATTCCGGGTCCATCACATCGAGATCGCGGCCGATCCCGTAGAAGATCGTGTTGCATGAATTGACCAGCGCCTGATGGAGGGTGAGCGGTCCCTGCGCGCCGACACCGTAGGCAACCGTCCAGTCTTCCCAGACTTGACTGGCGCCTTCGAGTTGGAAGGTCGACGGGCAGTCGAGCACCGTATCCGGCGTGTATCCCAGCCCTTCCATGGCCGCCGCAAACGTGATCGGCTTGAAGGCCGATCCCGTCGGGTAGATCCCCTCCGCCGCCCGCGACAGCAGTGGACGCTGCGCCTCTGAACGCATCATCGCCCGTTCCTGGGGACCAAAACCGAGCACGAAGCCGTTCGGGTCATAACTGGGAACGCTGGCCAGCGCGAGCACCGCGCCCGTGCGCGGGTCCAGAATCACCCCCGCCCCTTGCAGCGATCCCTGCGCCCGCAGCGCGTCGAATACCGCCGTCTGGAAGGTGCGCTCGATGGTCAAGGTGACATCGCGCGGCGGCACCGGTTCTCTGGCGGCAATCACGTCTCGCTCGACGCGCGAATCGCAGTGGACCACGATCAGACGGCCACCGGGAACGCCCGCCAAAATGTCGTTGGCGCCGGCCTCGATCCCGGCCTGACCGATGCGCTGCCCCGCGACGAGGGTGGGATCGGCGTCCAACTGCTCGACGGTCGGTTCCGAGACATAGCCGGTGATGTGCGCCGCACGCTCCCCGAGGGGGTAAACGCGGGCAAGCGCCGCCTTCACCGAAACTCCCGGCAGACGCGAGATCACGTCGAGCAGGCGGTCACTCTCCTCTTGCGGAAAATCCTTGACCGGGACGAACCAGCTCGGATCGGACTCGGCGTAGAGCCGCTCGATGTCGGCGACTTTCAACCCCGTGAGGTCGCTCAATTCCCGCAGGATGCGATCCTCGTCCGCGGCTGGCAGTTGCCCAGGAACGATACCCACGCGCTGCACATGCCCGTCATAGGCGAGCGGCTCGCCGTGGCGATCGACGATCTTGCCCCGCCCGGTGGGCAACAGATCGATGTCGATGCACTCGTCATTGCCTAGTTGGTTGAAGATGACCGATGGCGTCCAGGCCACTCGCCAGCCGGCGTCTTCGCGGACGAGCGGGATGCTGTTTTCCTGAGTGAAGCCTCCGGCGATACCCGATGCATAGGCAACGCGGATCGGGACGCGCCGGGTATCGCCCGCCTCTCCCACGATCTCGGCCGCGACCGGACCAAGCTGCGCCCGGTCCACGATCCCCTGATAGCGTTCGATGAACTCCGCTTGCGGTATCGACCGGCGCACGGTACCAGAGGTCAGTTCGTACAAACCGGCAAAGTCGCTCGCGTTCCAGCGCGCGACCCACGCCGCCGCGGCCTCGTCGGCGGAAAGATCGGGCGCGGTCCGCGCCGGGCTGGGGTCCACTTGCGCTTCGTTCTCCGCCGGCGCCGGTTCAGCCGGCGCTGGGGAGCCGGGTGCCGCGGGGAGTGTAGGGTCCAGCGCTGGCGCCGGATCAGCGGGCTCTCCGCTCTGGGCCAGAATCTCACTCAGTCGAGCCACGGGCACGACGTCGGGC
>JACCXM010000425.1 GCA_013697005.1 Chloroflexia bacterium
TGGCCCGAAACCTCGTCAATTTGCTCGATGAGGCGATCCCCATTGTTGCCGGCTCCGAGATCAACGACGACCCGTTCAACCCGGTTTCGCGCTATGCCCGCGACGTCATCGCGGAGCGCGGCGATAACACGCCCCTGGAATGGATCGGACGCGATCGGCGGTACGGAGAGAAACTCGCCACCCCGGACACCACGATCGCCGACCTGATCGGCGAGGTCGATCCGATCAAGGTTGCCGAGGGCCGCTATCTCTCGGACGAGCTCACCATCTCTTACGGGCTCATTCCGCGCACGAACCGGGGCGTGTTTGTGTTGAACGAGCTTCCCGATCTGGCGGAGCGCATCCAGGTCGGTCTCCTCAACGTGATGGAGGAGCGTGACGTTCAGATTCGGGGTTACAAGATTCGGCTGCCACTCGACGTGCTGGTCGTGGCCTCGGCGAATCCGGAGGATTACACCAACCGGGGCCGGATCATCACCCCGCTGAAAGACCGCTACGGGTCCCAAATCCGCACGCACTACCCAGAAACGGTCGAGCTCGAAATCGAGATCATGGATCAGGAGCGATCCGTCTACGAGACGGAAGGTATCGAGGTGGCGGTGCCGGCGTTCATGAAGGAGATCGTCGCCGAGCTGACCCATCTGGCCCGGCGCTCGCAGGATGTCTCGCAGCGCTCCGGGGTTTCGGTGCGGATGAGTGTGGCGAACTACGAAAATATCGTCTCCAACGCCACCCGGCGCGCGATTCGGCTCGGTGAACGACAGACGGCGCCTCGGGTGTCAGACCTGGCCGGGGTGATGGCGTCGACGACGGGCAAGATCGAGATCGAGGGGTTGGGCGAAATCCAGGAGGATCAGATCGTCGACAAGCTGATCCAGGGCGCCGTCTCGTCGGTCTTCAACCGCTATTTCTCGGTGCGCGATTTCGACCGGCTGGTGCTGGCGTTCGATAACGGGCTGACCGTCGAGGCCTCGGAGATGATGCCGGCTCACGATTACGTGCATCAGCTCAGCCATCTCGATGGGGTCGCCGACGCGGTCGCGCAACTGGACGTGGGCGGCAATCCGGCGGCGGTCGCCTCGGCGGTCGAATTCATCCTTGAGGGTCTGCATCTCAACCGGCGGCTTAACAAAGACGAAAGCACGTACTCAGGACCGGCGCGATATCACCGATAGAGGACACCATGCCTTTGTACCGCTTTGGCTCCCGCTATTCGCGCTGGGACGGCACGCAGCAGATCGGACCGCTTTCGGCAGACGACCTGATGCGCGCGATGTCAGACGATCTGATGCAGGACGGCGACGTCAACCGGGCGCTGCAACGCCTGTTTCGCTGGGGGTTTCAGCGGCCCGATGGCGAAAATGTCCCTGGATTGCAGGATCTCATGCAGCGGCTCCGGGAACGCCGCCAGCAACAGCTCGAGCAATACAACCTGCAATCGATGCTGAGCGACATCGCCGAAAGGATCGAGCAGATCGTCGCCACCGAACGCGAGGGTATTCAGCGCCGTCTCGACGAGACGAGCGGCGCCGAGAGTGGATCCGACTCCGCGTCCGCGCAAGCGAGTGAGCCAGGCGAGCTCGAGAGTTCCCAAGGCGCAGGCGGCGACGCCAAGCAAGGCGCGCCGTCCCCGCCCAGTCAGGGCGGACAGACCAGCGAGTCCTTAGCCGGGGGAGGGGAGGGAGAAGGCCAGTCCGGGGGGGCCGATGACGCGGCGGACCCCGACCTGCGGAAACTTCTGGAAGGGTTGGCGGAGCGACGCAGGCAGCAGCTCGACGCCCTGCCGAAAGACCCGGCTGCGGCCATCCGGGCCCTGAGCGATTACGACTTCATGAGTCCGGAGGCGCGCCAGCAGTTCCAGGATTTGCTGGACATGTTGCAGCAACAAATGACACAGCAGATGTTCCAGGGGATGCAACAGGCGCTCTCCCAAATGACGCCGGACGATCTGGGTGAGATGCGGCAAATGATGCAGGAGCTGAACGAGATGCTGGAGGCTCGCCAGCGTGGTGAGGATCCCGGTTTCCAGGAGTTCATGCATCGCTGGGGGCATTTCTTTGGTCCCGGCGTCAATTCGCTCGACGAGCTGATGGAACGCATGCAGCAGCAGATGGGCGCCATGCGCCAGCTCATGCAGAGCATGACCGCCGATCAGCGCGGCCAGTTACAGGGTCTCATGCAGGCGGCAATGCAGGATGAAGGATTGCGCCAGCAGATGACGCGGCTGGCCGAAAACCTTGGCGGGTTGATTCCACCCGAGCAATGGCGGCGCGGCTACGAGTTCTCGGGGGATGAATCGCTCACGCTCGAGCAAGCGATGCGGCTCATGGACCGGCTCGGGGAATACGACGATTTGGAATCGCAGTTTCGCGATGTGCGCGATTGGAACGACCTGGCCGCACTCGACGATACCAAAATCCGCGATCTCCTTGGCGAAGAAGAAGAGGAACACCTCGATCAGTTGCGCCAGATCGCGCGCATGCTGGAGGAGGCGGGCTACATCCGCCACACGCGCCGTGGCTACGAGCTGACTCCGCAAGGAGTGCGCAAGATCGGCGAAAAGGCGCTGACGGACATCTTCGCGGATCTGAAACGGGACCGGGCTGGACAACACGAGCTGCGCCGCGAGGGCGGCGCCGGGGACCGCACCGACGTCACCAAGGCGTACGAGTTTGGCGATCCGTTCCTGCTCGATATCCCGAAGACGATCATGAATGCCGTGCAACGCGGCGAGAGTCCATCAACCGGCGGTCCGGGTGTTCACCTCATCCCGCGCGACTTCGAGGTCTACCGCACCGAGTACACCACGCGCACGGCGACGGTGCTGATGGTCGACATGAGCCGCTCGATGCTTTACAACGGCTGCTTCAATGCTGCGAAACGGGTCGCTCTGGCGCTCGATTCGCTGATTCGCGGCAAGTACCCGCGCGACCACCTCACCATTATCGGATTCTCGTATCTGGCGCAGGAGATCAAACCAGCCGATCTGCCGTCGATCGATTGGAACGAATACAACTATGGGACCAATATGCAGCATGGGTTCCAGTTGGCGCGGCAGATTCTGGGCCGGGAAAAAGGGGCCAATCGGCAGATCATCGTCATCACCGACGGCGAGCCGACGGCGCACTTCGACAACGGGCACGTGCGTTTCAGCTATCCGCCGACGCCGCGTACGTTTCAGGAGACCTTGCGCGAGGTGATTCGCTGCACCCGCGACGGGATCACGATCAATACATTCATGCTCGAGCGCTCGCCGTACATGGTGCAGTTCATCAACGACCTGATGCGCATCAACACCGGACGCGTGTTCGTCGCCACGCCCGACCGGTTGGGCGAATACATCCTGGTCGACTACGTGGCGAACAAGCGGAAATTCGTGGCCTGAACGCATGCCGGCTACGACTGCGCGGCGCTTGTTCGCGAGCCCTGTCTGGATGCCTGACCTACGGGGAATCGATAGAGGACGCACTTGGCAACGCCCGCGAGGCAATCACCGGATACGTGGAGACCCTGATTGCGGACGGACAGTCAATCCCGGCTGAAACGCATCCCACGATTGCAACCATGGTCGTGGTCACCGCAGGTGCGGCACGGTACCCCAATCCCTGGCAAGCATTCGGATTTTGTTGGGGCTAACTTTGGGTGGGATTCGTGGTTACGGGCGGGGGATATCCCTGCGGACACCCGATTCATGTTCGATCTCAAATATTGCGGATAAGTGTAATTATGCGAAGTTCAAAAAACACGGCGTAAATGACCCAGTCCACGATCAGGGCGCGGGGCGACGATCGAGACTCGTCGACAGGGTGGCAGAAAACACACAATAACAGCGAAACCGGTCCTCAAAGGACCGGTTTCGCTGTTGAGTTTCCTTCGGCTGTTTACTCTTCGGACGTTCCGAAGATGGCGGCGATTACGGCCGCGGCGATGTCATCGCCAGACACCAGCGCCTCGTCAAGCGCGGCCTGCACGATGCTGCCACTGGTGCCGCCGGTGTTGGTGCTGCCGATCGAAACCGGGCCACCGTTGGCATTGGAGGTCGATACTCCACCATTGCCGCCACTGGCGATATCGTCGGCCGCGGCCACGCCCACAAACGCCGTCGAGGCGATTGCGGCGATAGCGAGACCGCTCACAAACTTACTCGTCATAGGAATACGTCCTCCCCTCTCTCGATGTGCCCCGCCGCCGGTGCGGAAGCGGGCGTCCCGCGTGAGGTCACATTGCGCTGCCGCGCATCTGCCCCCCACGGCATGCGGCCATGTTCTAGCCTACACGCATCGGCGACGATGTCAACCCACCAACGTCCTAAAACGGCGGTGTTATCTGAGTCAACGCATCGCTCGCGGTGTCGGTTTCGCTCGCAAGCGAATCACGCGAACGCGACCACGGCGGAGCGGCAGAACTATACTCGCCGCCTGAGTCGCTCGGCGACCCACAATCCGTTACCAATGAGGATCATGTCGGATTTGTTTGTACTGCGGGCGCTCGTCTTCGCGGGCGGGTTTACGGCAATTGGCGTCGAGCTCTCCGCGAGCCGGCTGATTGCGCCCTATTTCGGCAGCTCGACGTTCATCTGGGCATCGCTCATCGGATTGACACTGACCTTCCTCGCTCTTGGCTATTTCGTGGGGGGACGTCTGGCCGATCGGCGGCCGGAGCCTGCGCTGCTGTACGGGCTAGCGGCGGTTGCCGCAATCGCTATCGGGCTGATCCCTCTTGTTGCGCGTCCCTTGCTGGGCGGCTCGCTCATAGCATTTCGGAGTCTGGACGCGGGAGCGTTCTATGGCTCGCTGGCGGGAACCTTGCTCTTGCTGGCGCCACCGGTGACGCTACTCGGATTCATCTCGCCGTTCGCCATCCGGCTGCACCTGTCAGATCTCGCCGCGGCGGGAACGACCGCGGGCTCACTTTACGCGCTGTCGACCGCCGGCTCGATTGCCGGAAGCTTTTTGCCGGTGCTGGTCTTGATTCCGGTGATTGGCACGGCGGCGACATTTGTCGCGCTCAGTGTGGTGCTGCTGGTTCCAGCCGTGGCCGGGCTCGTGATCACGCGCGCGCGCCGCGCCGCTCTCGCGGCAACGATGGTGGCGCTCACCGTTCCGGTTCTCGCGCTGGCGAGTCCCGCCGCCATCCGGCCTCCCGACCGGGGGGTGATGCTCCACGAGCGCGAGTCCGCCTACAACTACATCCAGGTCGTGGCAGAAAACGGGCGCCGTTCGCTGATCCTCAACGATGGTCACGCCGTGCATTCCATCTACGATCCGGACGAGCTGCTCACCGGGGGACCGTGGGACTATTTCATGGTGGCGCCGCTGCTCGTCGCCGATACAACCGGCGCCACACCGCGCGATGCATTGATCATCGGACTGGCGGGGGGCACGGTGGCGAGACAACTGACGGCGGCGTACGGCCCAATTCCGATCGAGGGAGTGGAGATCGATCCGGAGATCGATCAGGTTGCCCGCGAGTATTTCGCGCTGGACGAACTGGACAATCTCGATGTGGTCGTCGCCGACGGCCGTTACGCGGTGAAGACATCCGATCGCGACTACGATCTGATCGGGGTCGACGCCTATCGCCAACCCTACATCCCCTTTCAGCTCACGTCTCGGGAGTTTTTCCAGGAGGTCTCCGCTCACCTGCGACCCGGTGGGGTCGCGGTGGTCAACGCGGGACGAACGGCGACGGACTTCCGGCTGGTGGCCGCGCTGGCGGCTACGATGCGGGATGTTTTTCCGTATGTCACGGCGATCGACGTGGCGCGGTACACGAACACGATACTCGTCGGCAGCCGAGATCCGCTGACAACCGACGCGTTGATGGCCAATCTGGCCGCTTTCCCTGAGTCATCGCCAGTGCGCGAAGTTGCCGGCTGGAGTCTCGCCTCCGGCAACATCCGCGCCATCGCGCCCGGCGGCATGGTGTTCACCGATGACCGCGCGCCGGTGGAGCTGGTGATCGACCAGATGATCCTCGATGCCGCGCGGGAGCTCACCAGCCCATGAGCGTCGAACTGAATGGGCGCACGCGATTATGGACGAGTGACCTGCTCTCCTCACTTCCCGGTGTCACCCATGCGATCACGCGGCGAGTCGAGGGCATGGGAGGGGCGAACGGGAACATTGGTTTCAGCGCGCCGCGCGACCGGGCGGATGCCTGGGCAATGCGCCAGGCGTGGTGTGCAGCGGGCTCTCTCGTCCCCGAACGGCTCGTCACACTCGGCCAAGTGCATGGCGCCACGGTCCACATCGCCACTGTAGCCCACGCGGGATCGGGCGCGGCGCCGGGATCGGGTCAGATCGGGCTCGGCGATGCGCTCGCCACCGAGCACGCCGGACCAGTGTTGATGACGTTGCATGCCGATTGCCAGCCGATTTTCTTCGTCGACCCCGGAACGCGACGTCGGGGACCCAGAGTCGCCGTTGCCCATGCCGGCTGGCGAGGGACCGTGGCGGACGTCGCCGGCGTGACTCTGGCCGCGATGCATGCGTCGTTTGGAACGCGCGTGGAAGATGTGCGTGTCTCCCTGGGACCGGCGATCGGGGCATGTTGCTACTCCGTGGGAGATGACGTGGCCCGCGCCTGGCGAAACCGCGCCGGGGCAGATGCCCCGGCCGCGTTGGATTCGACCGCCGGTCAATCCCGGTTTTCGTTGACATCGGCAAATACGATCCTCCTGGCGAGAGCTGGCGTGAGATCAGAGCATGTGGAAGCGAGCGAGGTCTGCACTCGCTGTGATGGCGATCGCTGGTTTTCCCATCGTGGACAAGGACCCCTCACGGGCCGCTTCGGGGCGATGATCGCGATCGAGGGTGACGGAGTGATAGGGTGAGCGACTTATCCTCCCGTGTCGATCGAGTGCTGGCGCAGGTCGCCACGGCAGCGAGCTCGGTCGGGCGGTGCCCAGAGGATGTGACCGTGGTCGCGGTCTCGAAGACGGTCGATCGTGAGGCGGTCGACGCGGCGGTGGCGCTCGGACTGCGCCATTTCGGAGAAAACCGGGTGCAGGATGCCAGCCGCAAGTTTGTCGAGCCACTCCCCCCCGGCTCGGCGCTGCATATGATCGGTCACCTGCAATCGAACAAGGCGAAGAGCGCCGCCGCCGTGTTCGACGCGATCGAATCGGTCGATCGTGCGTCGTTGATCGAGGCGTTGGAGAAGGCCGCGCACGCGTGCGGCGCGCCGCTGTCTGTGTTGCTTCAAGTCAACATCGCGCGCGAGGTGCAAAAGGCCGGCTGCCATCCGGACGAGGCGCCGCAGTTGATGGATCGGCTGGTGCAATCACCCTGGCTGCTGCCACGGGGACTGATGACGATGGCGCCGCTGGTTGACGATCCTGAGGAGGTACGACCCGTGTTCGCCAGTCTGCGGCTGCTCCGGGATAGACTCCAGCGCCAGTGTCCCGAGTTCGATCTCGCCACGTTATCGATGGGTATGAGCAATGATTTCCATGTGGCGATCGCTGAGGGCGCGACGTCGGTTCGGATCGGCCGCGCGATCTTTGGTGAGTAGGCGCGCGACACGAAGGTTCATTGTCGCGCGACCAGGTGCTCCTGTTCGACGCCGCGGACGACCGCATCGCGACCAGCCTGCACCCGGCTAGCGCGTGGTAGGGAGAGTGATGACCCCTCTATTTCTCTTTGGTACGAATTTCAAGATGAATCAAACCCCGGCGGAGTCGGCGGCATTTTACGAGCAGCTCGCCGGGTCGGTAGTGCAGCCGCCCGGAGTCCGTCTGTTCATCATCCCGCCATTTACCTCACTCGCCGCGGTCGCGGCAGTTGCGCACAAGGAGCCACACGAGCGCGATATCTGGGTGGGCGCGCAGAACGTGCATTGGGAATCAGCGGGCGCTTTCACTGGCGAAATTTCGGCGACGATGCTGCGCGCGCTCGAGGTCGATCTGGTATTGCTGGGACATGCCGAGCGACGCCGCGACTTTCATGAAACGGACGTCGACCTCAACAAGAAGGTCCGCTCCGTGTTGGACAACGAATTGCGCGCGCTTCTGGCGGTCGGTGAGACCGCGGAAGAACGATCGTTCGGCGTCAGCGCGGAAACGGTCGCCCGGCAGTTGAAGATCGGTTTACATGGGGTGGCGCCACATGAGCTAACACGGCTGCAGATTGCCTATGAACCTGTCTGGTCGATCGGCGCCGGTGGCACCCCTGCCCGCCCGGAAGATGTCGCTCCGGTCGCCGGGTCCATTCGGCGCGTCCTGCACGAACTGTTTGGTGAAGCCGGGTGCCAGGTGCCGATTCTGTACGGCGGGAGCGTCGATGCCACCAATGCTGGGTCTTTCACGGCTCTTCCCGATATCGATGGGCTTTTCGTTGGCCGCGCCGCGTGGACGGTGGAAGGCTTCATTGCCACCGTCAACGCGGGTCTGGCCGGATGCGGGTGATAGAGGTGATAGGGTGATAGGGAGCCACGGGTTTCGTGCTCGGCCGGCCCGTCACCCGGATTCCAAGTTTGTCGCGCCGGTTGTAGACTCCAGAGGCTGTGGCAATGCCGACTTTGCCGGATTCATCACCGGTCTTCTCCATGGTTGGGAACCCGTCGCGTGCGCCCGGTTCGGGACCGCGGCGGCCGGACTCGTCACCGGCGGGCGCGGTTCGGACGCTGGGAAAGTCGATATCGACCATACTCTCCAGTTCATGCGGCGTGCCCAGATACTCCCGCTCACAGAATGACCGCGAAGAGACGAACGCGATGACCATTTATGAACGAACGCGGCCCCGCCCGCAACGCCGAGTAGTCGTCACTGGCATGGGCGCGATTTCCTCACTCGGCCCAAGCGCGGATGCATTGTGGGACCGGCTGCTGGCGGGAGAAAGCGGTATCCGTACCGCGGACAATCTCGATCCGGCGATCATCAATTGCACGGTTCGTGGTGACGTCGACGACGAGACTGTTCCGAACCGGTTTCTGGATGGAAAGTCGCTGCGGAATACCTCACGGTTCGCTCGTCTCGCCGTCGAAGCCGCGGGCGAGGCGCTGATCGACGCCGGTCTCCTCGACTGCCAAACCTACGAGGCGACGACGTCGTTGGCGCCCGCGGGCGCGGTGATCGGGACCTGTGGGGCGGGGGTTCACGACGATTTCCTCGACGCCTGGGAGTCGTACAAAACGCGTGGCGTTCGCGGCGTGCCGATTCACCTCCATGTCTCGTTTCCCCACAATCTCGCGGGCTATGGCATCCAGTCCCGGTTCGGTATGGGGGGGCCCAGTCTTACGCTCACCACCGCTTGTGCCACGGGCGCGCAAGCGATCGGTGAAGCGTTTGAGGAAGTGCGCGATGGCAACGCGCCGATCATGATCGGCGGCGCGACGGAATCGACCCAGCATCCTATGTATGCGGCAGGGTTCGCGGTGATGCGCGCTTTGGTAAGCGATAGCAACGATGATCCGAGCGCCGCCAGCCGGCCGTTCGATGCCTCCCGCGCCGGATTCGTGCTCGGCGAAGGGGCAGCAATGCTCATCCTCGAGGATCTGGAACACGCGCTGAATCGGGGTGCTCGCATTTACGCCGAAGTCCTGGGTTTCGGCACGTCCAACGATGCCTACCACCCGATCGCTCCGCTGCCGGATGGCGCCGGCGGCGCCCGCGCCATGCACACGGCACTCGATGACGCCGGTGTCAGCGCGGGTGATATCGACCACATCAACGCCCACGCGGCGTCGACCCCCGCGGGCGATCTCGCCGAATCGGCGGCGATTCGACTCGTCTACGGAGAGCGTGCGGCGTCCATTCCCGTCACCTCGATGAAGGGCGCGCTCGGTCATTGCATGGGCGCCTCCGGCGCGCTGGAGACGATTGCCGCCGTCAGGACTATTTCCGATCAGGTGATCCCGCCCACGCTGAACTACCAGACGCCAGACGAAGCGATCGGGCTGGACGTCGTCCATGGTGCGCCACGGCCCGCCGACATCGATATCATCGCCAAGCACGCGTTTGGTCTTGGCGGTCAAAATGCTTGTCTTATTCTGGCTCGGTATGACGGGAGTCGTGAGTCGTGAGTCGTGGGTCGACAGTTGTTGGTCAGGTGTGAAGTGCGCTGACCGGAAACTTGACAATGGCGGAGAGACGGTTGAGCAGGATCTGTTCTTCGCCTTCGCCGAGAAGCTCGGGCGTGATCGAAACACTGTCTGGACCGTCGATGGCGACGGCGATGCGGGGATCGCCATCCCATAACAAGCGCGCCGCTTCGGCGCCACTCATGGCCGTATCCGGGGCGAACACGATTCGGCAGCGGGGAGTCGGTTGGCCGGCCTCGTTGGGAAATGTCCGCATTGCAGTCATCCCCGGCTGGTCGCGAAAATGGGCGATCCACGTCTGAACCGTCGCTTCGTAACCAGAGACCCGACCTTGCCAGTCATCCTCGACGTACCGTTCGACGGCGGTCAGCAAGCCGATCATCTCCTCTTTGCCGACCTTCATCGGACGGGCCAGACGCTGGTGGGGTGCGCCGTGGGCGGCGATCGCCGCGATCAGAGGTGCGGCGCCGACGATCAACCCGCTAGCTTGGGGACCGCGCAAATCCTTGCCGCCGGAGAAGATGGCGAGATCTGCTCCGAGGTCCCGCGTGAAGCGCCAGAGATTCTCTACCGGCGGGAGTTGCGCGGCGGCGTCGACCACGACCGGAATCCCATGCCCGTGGGCGATCTCGACTGTCTCGGCGAGCGAGAGCGCCCCACTCGCCAGATGGTCACCCGCGGCGTAGAAGATCATCGCCGTGCGGGAGCTGATCGCCGCTTCCAGCTCCCAGGAGAAGGTCTGCAATCGATTGCCGATGTCGACGATGCGGGCTCCCGCGAGCCGGATCGCGGGATCGTATGGGATGCGGTGAACCCGATGCGCGATCACCTCGTCGCGGGGCGCTTCGCCGGTGGCGATAAAGCGTGCGATGGTCAAGAGATCGCCGCCGGTCATCGCGCTCAGCGTGGCGAGTACGATCCCGGCCGCGGCGCCACTGGAGACGTACGCCGCCTCGTTACGGGTCACCTCCGCGAGCCGATGACCAACGGCGCGTTGCAGCTCGTACATGTCGACGAAGCTGCCCGCCGCATCACGCATCGCGGCGACAACCTCGGGCGGCATCACTGACCCGCCCAGCCGGGTGAGCGTGGCATCGGCGTTGATGACGCGCCGCACATCCAAGCGGTCATACACTCCCATCGGCGTCGTCCTTTCTGCTGTTTTGCCCGAGTACGAATGGTCCCCCGTGTGGGACCGAACGGGTCTGTGCCCGCCTGACACCACAACCGATGATTACCGTATCGTCGATCGGTTCCCCTTCCCTCCCGGTCGCCGATCCGGTCCGCACACCGGACCACCATCCCGCGACGCCCCGGCCCCGCCCGGGGCGTCGACACGTTCAAAACCTGGTTCCGATTTCGCTCACTTCCCTCCCTGCCCGTATCCGTATTCGGTTTGGGCCCGTTCAGCGGTCACAAACCCTTCCTCGATGTCATGCGCCAGCGATGCCTGATCCCGGCGCTGGGGATTGCCATACCCGCCACCGCCCGGCATCGTCAAGCGAACCTGGTCGCCAGGATGAAGTCTGATTCTCGAATACTTCGACGGCGACATGGTGCCAAACGCCTCGACAAACGTCTGCCATTCCGTGTCCGCGGCGCACTTGACCCAGATGCCGCCTCAGGCTCCATTGCCGCCACCGAGCCCGCCGCGAAACTCGCCTGGTCCCCCGGAGTCGGGAAGAAGTCGATACTCCTCGATCAGAAACGCCAGGTAGCGGGTTTCGAAGACCTCAACCGGGGTGTGGCGGCAATTGCTATTGATGGTTACGATCATCTCATTACCGTCCATCCCCTCCCGTCCGCCCCAGCCCACACCTTCGAAGTGGAAGTGGGCATACAACTCTCCGCTGCGAGGATCGACACCTCCGAACAGAAAGGGCGAGGAGGTGCCCCCGCGGGCCGCGTCTACTTTACAGGTTGTCGCCGTGATTCTTCGACGGCTCCCCATCGGAAACGCGTGGCGCATCCTCCGGCCACGCTCTATTGACGCCATCAGCTCAATCACATATGCCGTGACCGATATGGATCAATTCACACTCATGTACACTGACCAAGTGGGCCGGAAAAGCACGGCGGCGGTAACGCCAAGCGACCACGTCGCCATGCGGGCTGGCACGCTGTGTGCTTCCCAATGGTCGGTCACGCCGGTTGGGAACCGGGAGAAGCACTCGCTCACATTAACCAATGTGATACGCCGCTCCGGATCCGTCGCCGGTCGCGAGATTGCGGAGGGCGCGGACGGTGTGGATGCGAGCGAGTGCCAGTGCATGTCGAAGGCATGCCAAGTGTGCAGGTTGCGGCCCGAACGCGTGAGGGACGGTATGTTGTCGCCACGACGATGGTTGACAACCGATAGGAGGAGGCTGAAACGTGAGTGACCCGGTGCGAAGTCGAACGGCCGATACAGCCATACCGGTGGCCCGGCCTGATGTCGATGTCACGGTCACGGATATTGAGTTGAAGGACCGAGTGCGATGGGGTGCGATCATCGCGGGCGTGGTCACGGCTTTCGCTATTCTGCTCTTCCTGACGGTGATCGGGATCGCGCTCGGGCTCTCCGCCCTGGGCGGCGATAACGACACATCGAGTTGGGGTACGACGGCGGGTATCTATGGCGCGATCACGTTGCTTGTCGCGTTCTTCGTCGGTGGTTGGGTCGCCGCGCGTGCGGCCACGCCTTCACCCGAGTCGAATGGCCTGCTCAACGGCTTTCTGACCGGTGCCGCGATCTTGCTGTTGCTGCTCTGGTTGGCGACCACCGCGGTTACCGGGGCGTTGGGTTTCTTCGCGGGCACGGTTACCGATATCGCCGGAGTTGCCAGCAATGCGGCGCCAGCGGTGACGGATGCCGTCGACCCGGCGGCGGTGGAGGAAGCGGTTCCGGCCGCGGACGAGCCAGAAGTCGCCCTGACGCAAGTCACGGAAGAGATCGAAGCGGCGATTCCCGATGACCCGGGTGCGGCGGCCGCGGAAGTCGCATCCGAGAACATTGCTCCGGGCGCTTGGGGCACGGCGATTGCCATGCTCCTCGCCGTCGGTGCGGCGGCGCTGGGAGGATATGTTGGTCAGAATCAGGAGCGAACCCGGATACCGGGATCACGCACCCTGGTTTCAGGCTAGCGTTTGTCGCTCGCAAAATGGAGGGCCGGCAATTGCCGGCCCTCCGTTCTCTTTCCCCAGCGCTGGTTACATTCAGGCTGATTCGGCGGCCGCAGCGTGTTCTCTGACCGCATCGAGCAGCACACCGAGATCGATCGGTTTGCGGAGGCCGGCAACCGCGCCGCTGGCCGCGACCGCCGCATGCGTCACCGTAGCCGACACCAGAATCAACGGCGCGCGCGGCCCGGGGAACTCACGATAGTGTCTGGCGAATGCCAAGCCATCCATCACCGGCATTCTCAAGTCGAGGATGATGGCGTCGGGACGCGTCTGGTGCAGGAGGTCCAATGCGATGCGGCCGTTGGCGGCGGTGGTTACCCGCCACCCTTCGTCTTCGAGCGCGGCAGCAATAACGGACCGCACCCCTTCATCATCGTCGATCACCATAACCATAGAACTCATGACCTGACTTTCGACAATCGGCTTGTGGTGCATGGGCATATGAAACGCTGGCCGGGCGCGTGGGCATGTTTACCCGCCCGTTGTCAAGCACGCGGCGTGCCAGTCATGGCCAGGAGCATTGCCATGCACATTGCCAACAGTCCCAGTTCCCCAAGATAGAGCAATCAATGAATGATTTCAGACCCCGGAATCATCGGCTTCGGTACGTTTCAGGCGCGCCCGGAAATCCGCGGGATCGATATTGATCAGTCCAGCGGCGACGGCCTGATTACCGCCTGCCTGGCGCAGTGCTTCACGCAATAGCCGCGATTCCATGTCCTCGAGAAAGTCGGCCAACGTCGTCCCATCGCCGATAGCCTGCGTGACATCCACCGAACGCCGCGCTTCCTGTCCCGGGAAGGTGATGTTGTCTTCAGCAATGATGCCGCCCCGCGCCATGACCACCGCGCGTTCGATGGTGTTCTCGAGCTCGCGCACGTTGCCGGGCCAATCGTGGGTGAGCAGGCGGCTCATTGCTTCCTGGCTGATCCGCGCCGGCGCCGAGGTGCGGCCGTAACGATGTTTGTGAAGAAAGTGCTCGACCAGTAGCGGAATGTCCGTGTGCCGCTCCCGCAAGGGTGGCAATTCCATCGCGATCACGTTGAGACGGTAATAGAGGTCTTCGCGGAAATTCCCAGCTTCGATCTCCCGCGGCAGGTCCTTGTTGGTGGCCGCGACCACTCTGGTATCGACCTTGATCGTAGTTGTGCCGCCAACGCGTTCGAACTCCCGCTCCTGAAGCACGCGGAGCAGTTTTTTCTGCGTCGAGAGGGTCAACTCCCCCACTTCGTCCAGAAAAATGGTGCCCTTGTTGGCCAGCTCGAAGCGGCCTTTGCGCTGGGCGACGGCTCCCGTGAACGCCCCCTTTTCATGGCCGAACAGTTCGCTTTCGAGCAATGTCTCCGGTAACGCGGCGCAGTTCACCTTGATCAGCGGACCGGCCGCGTATGTCGAGTTACGGTGCAGCACGGTAGCGACCAGTTCCTTGCCAGTGCCGGTCTCGCCCGAAACCAGGACGGTCGCATCGGAGCGCGCCACCCGGCCGACGATCTTGTAGATCTCCTGCATCGCCGGGCTGTCGCCGATCAGGATCTCGTCGCGGGTGCTTTCGGCAATCAGGCGGACGACCCGGTCACTCAAATCGCGTCGTTCGAAGAAGCGTTCGATGGCGACGGTTACTTCTTCGAGCTCAAAAGGCTTGGCGATGTAATCAAACGCGCCGAGCTTCATCGCTTCGATCGCGGTGGAGGCAGACCCGAACGCCGTCATGACAATGATCGGCAGATCGCTGTCACCGGCGGAGCGCAAGGCGCGGAGTACCTCCAACCCATCTTTGCTGGGCATCCTGATATCCATCAGGACAAGGTCAGGTCTGACCTCGTCGCTACCATTGAACGCGGCGAGAACCTCTTCGCCGGTGGAGGCTTCGGCAACCTCATAGCCTTCATCAGTGAGGGCTTCCCGCAGCACTTCGCGAATCGCCGCGGTATCGTCCGCGATCAGAATGTTCTGGGCCACGATCCCTCCACGGGCAGAGACCAAAGTAGCGGCAAGTTGTCACTGCCTGACCCGACTCTACCACCACTCTCAGTCGACCGTCTTTGTGGCGCGTATTCCGCCCGCATCTGGACTGGCATGAGACATGCGCTTCGGGGGACAAATCCTTGGGGACACGAACCGGCGCTCGGCTTGGCACGTTTCTTGCTTACGAGGCGAGTGGTACACTCCAGTTCCGGCGACCTGCTCCTCCCGCTTCTCGTCTCATTTTTGACGTGAGGCGTGACCGTGTGGTGGTGGCGGCGATTGGTTTCCATGGCGCGATGGCGTTCCGTGCGTCATCAAGGAGCGCTTCTCTGAGCGCAACGAGGCCAGTCATGAGCGAACGATGATGCAGACCATAAGTGCCCACATGGAACAATCGGTCGACATGCAGCAGAGCTTTTCGCCGCTGCTGATGCAGGCCAACCACATCCTCAGCCTCTCCCAAACAGAACTGGAAGCGGCGATCAACGACGCCATCGACGAGAACCCCGCCCTCGAACTGGAAGAAGTTGCCACATGCCCCGTGTGCGGCCGTCGCACCGGTGGCCAGGCGTGTACGACCTGTCGCTTGGCGCCTCCAGAACCCCAGCTTGCCGCGCCTCCAGACGACGTGCGGCCGCGTATTGAAACCGAGTATCGCGCCCCGAGCACCGCCGATTCCGATTTCGATCCCATGAGCTTCATCGCCAGAGCAACCGACGTCCGGGAGCAAATCGTCGAGTCGGCGATGGCGAGTCTGACTGACTGGAGCGCGCAGGCAATCGCAGTGGTGCTGATCGACGCCATCGACGAACGCGGATTTCTTACACTCTCAATCGAGGACATTGCCGACGCCACCGGCGCTGACGGCGATCTGGTGGAAGATGTCTTGCGGACGGTGCAGGAGCTTGCCCCGCCTGGGGTCGGCGCGCGCACGCTCGGTGAATCGCTGCTGTTGCAGGTCGCCTATCTTCGAGCCGAAGGATGCGACATCCCCGCCGTTGTCACCGCGGTGATCGAAGACCATCTCGAAGACCTGGGGGGCAAGCGGACGACCCGCATCGCCCGTGCCCTGGACGTTCCGGTGGAGGAGATCGAAGCGGCGCAAGCATTCATCAAGGATCAGCTCACGCCGCATCCGCTGCAATCGCAACAGTCCGCGACCTGGACCGCCCCTTCCAGCGGCGGGCACGTGGTACCCGACGTGGTCGTGACCATCGAGCGCGCGCAACTCTGGATCGAAGTGCCAAACGCCATTTATGACCGGCTGCATACCGATTCGTTTTACCGCTCGATTGCCAAACCCGATACGGCCGAGAAGGCCGCGGCGAGCGCGGCCCCGGCGAACCAACCGGACCAGGACACCGTGGCCCATGTCAAAATCCATGTGGCGCGGGCGCAGCAATTCATCTGGGCCGTGCGCCAACGCAAGCAGACCCTGCTGCGGGTGGCGGAGTATGTGTGCGCCTATCAGGAAGCGTACATTCGGGGCGATGCGCGCGGGCTGCGGCCGCTGACCCGCAGTGAGGTCGCGAATGCTCTGGGGGTGCACGAATCGACGTGTAGCCGGGCGGTAGCCGGGAAATTCATCATGCTGCCTTCGCGCAAGGTCATTCCGATGAGCGACCTGTTCGCCGCATCGCTCAGCATCAAGCACGTCATTCAGCAGATCATCACCGATGAAAGTGTCACCGGCGGGACGCTGAGCGATGCCCAGATCAGCGACCGGCTGCTGGACCATGGGATTCGCATCGCGCGGCGCACGGTGGCGAAGTACCGCAGCCAGATGCACATTCTGCCGTCGACGATTCGTTAGGTGGTGGCGCGGTTCATGCGTAGTCGCGCGGTACGTTAACTATGTGAGTGACCCGCGAAGGAACGATCCGTGAAAGCCCGCATTTTCTTTGTTGCGCTTGCGATAGCCGGGTACGCCGTGTTCGGAAAAACGGTGAGCGAATTGTCAGCGCCTGAGCAGATCGAGGCGGCGATACAAACCCCGCCAGCCGCCCACTCTGAGGCCGATTTCGAGACCGCACTCCATCGCTCCATCGCGAAATGGCACGCGATTGCATTTCCGCGCAACGCGAACGGTCCGCCGGCGGAGGCGGCGCCGCGTGCCGGCTATTCCGCGGCCACGCTGCCGTCCCTCGACCCGGGTCTGAAGATCGCGACGCTGCCCACGGTCACGGCACCGCGCGAGCCGGAGCCTCGACGCGAACCTGAGCGTGCGGAGTGCGATCCGGCGTACCCGGAAGAGCGGACCTGCATCCCGCCGGGACCACCATTTGACCAGGGATGTGCGGTGACCCCGGAGCGGTTATTCGTCGTGCGCGCTCCAGATCCACAGGCGTTGGATCACGACGGCGATGGGATTGGTTGCGAGCCGATTACGTGACCTCTCACCCGTCAACAGAGGGCACGACA
>JACCXM010000466.1 GCA_013697005.1 Chloroflexia bacterium
GTCGCGGTGAAAACGCTCGTAGCACCACAGGCACTTGACCACGTGCATGCCGATATCGCCGATGTAGTTGGCGTCCCGCACATCGTACCCGGCGGCGCGCAGGATATTGCTGACGGCCACGCCGAGCACCGAGTTGCGCAGGTGGCCGATGTGAAACGCCTTGTGGGTATTCGGCTGGGAGTGCTCGACCATGACCGATTCAGTCAACGCGGCGCCCTGCCCGTAGGCCGGACCGCGTTGCAGCACCTCACCGATCAGGGCCGCGGCGACCGCATTGCCATCGAACGCGATATTGACGTAGCCGTTGACCGCCTCGACCGAGCCGAAGAGGGGGTTCTGCCCCGCGGCGACCCGGCTGGCGATCTGCTCGGCCAGGGCCGGGATGCGCTCCCGCACCGCGCCCGCGGCGAGGGCTTTGGCTTCCTTTTTGGACAGCCCCTCGAGTTGTCCGCTCGCTTGCAGATCCCCCATGACCGCCTCGTTGGCGAGGCCATAGGCAGCGGACGTCGCCAAACCCCACGTTCCTTCGAAGGGCAGGGGCCGCAGATCGATCCGGCGGGGGGCGAATCCCAGATCTGCCAGCGCCGAAGCGAGGGCCGCGGCCGCCTCACGCTCGCCGCGCGCGATGATCCCGCCCCCGCCGCTGCCATTAGAGGGCGGTGTGGCGGTCTCCCGCGTCACGGGAGCGGGATCGGCGACGGCGGTAGGCGGAGCGTCGGTCATGGGTATCCTCGGGCCGGCGTCGAGCCGGGTCGTGTGAATGGTGTTCGTGCAAAAATGGCGAGCCAGCAGCACGCACCAGCAGGCGTCTGTTGTCGCACTTGCTAATGATAGGAACCGGCGCGGTTTTTCGGCCAACACGGACCCGGACAGCGCGTATCGCTTCTCGGCCAGACCGCCGCTTGGATCGTAGGAGGCCGCTGTACATCGTTTGATCGCGACGACCGGTTTGCTTTTGTGGGTGATGGCCGCTGCGCCGTGGCTCACCTCGGGGGCCCATGCCCAAGCGATTGCCACACCGGGCGCGAACGGTTTCCTCGCCGGTATGGCCGACATTGGCGGGCGGAGTCTCTATTTCGAGTGCCTGGGTTCCGGCAGCCCGACGGTCATCCTGGAGGCCGGTTTTCGCACCCGCGCCGATGTCTGGACGGACGATCTGATCCAACCAGATGCGCCGCGTACCATGGTCTTGCCAGGTGTCGCCGAGTTCACGCGTGTCTGCGCGTACGATCGGCCAGGAACCGCGACGGGCCGCGACGGTGCGTTGCAGCGGAGCCGCAGCGATCCCGCGCCCATGCCGCGCACCGCACACGATGCTGTCAACGACCTTCACGCGCTGCTCGCAGCGGCCGGGATCCCCGGGCCGTATGTACTCGTCGGGCACTCGTTCGGCGGGCTTTTCGTGCGGCTGTACGCCGCGACGTATCCCGATGAGATTATCGGGATGGTGCTGGTCGACGCCTTTTCAGAGGCGCTGGAGGACGAAATGACCGCCCAGCAGTGGGCGGCGTACGACGAGATCTTTCAGCCAGTGCCACCGGCGCTCGCGGATTACGGCGATCTCGAATTCACCGATCTCGACGCCAGCACGGACCAGATGCGGGACGCCGCCGCCGCGTCGCCATTGCGGCCGCTGCCACTGGTCGTCCTTTCGCGAGGACAGGCTATGGCGATGCCGGATGATCTGCCGGGCGGGCTGACTGGGGCGATGCTGGAGGACGCGTGGCAGAGCGCCCAAGACGAACTCGCGGTATTGTTGCCGGATGCGCGGCAGGTGATCGCCACCGAAAGCGAGCATTACATCCAGCTTCAGCAGCCGCAGCTCGTCATCGACGCCGTGCGCGCGGTGGTCGACGCCGTGCGCGATCCGGCATCCTGGCCGCGGGCCACGCCGGTCGCCTCTCCCGTGCCACGGTGAACGGCTGGCATTGCCTGTGCGTTGCCTGGGACGGCATGACCGGCGCGAACGATCGCGGGTTTCGCGGCGGGGGCGGGCGGTTTCGGGTGGGGATCGAGATCGAGCGGCACAAATCGGGGTTGGCGCCGTGGGGCAACGCTCAGCCGCCGCTGATTTCCGCCGCGCCTGCCGCCAGGTGCACCACCTGTGTCATCGTTCCCGCGCGGGACGAAGCGGTCTCGATAACCGCCACCTTGCAGGCGCTGCATGAGCAAGTCGCGCTCGATGGCCGGCCATGCGATCGGAAACGCTACGAAATAATCGTCCTGGCGAATAACTGCCGCGATGCCACCGCGGACATCGCCCGTGCATTTTCCCGGTCCCATCCCACGCTGCATCTGCATGTTGTGGAGCGTGCGCTGCCCGAGGCCGTGGCCACGATCGGCGCCGTCCGCCGCTTGCTGATGGACGAGGCCTGCCGGCGGTTGCTGGAACGGGGGCGGCGGCGTGGCATCATCGCCTCGACCGACGCCGACACCATCGTGGCCCCGACCTGGCTGGCGGCAATCGAGGCGGAGATGCGGCGCGGCGCCGACGTCGTTGGGGGCCGCATCATCGCGCGCGAGGAGCGTGGCGACGACGAAAACGCGGAACCGTCGTCTCGCCTCTATCATCTGCGCGACGTCGCCTACGGTCACCTCATCGCCGAGCTGGAGAGTCTGCTCGATCCCGACCCGGCCGATCCCTGGCCGCGCCATCATCAGCATTTCGGCGCCAATCTGGCGGTGACGGCGGAGACCTATGAACGTGCCGGTGGACTCCCCGCCGTGCCCGAGCTCGAGGACATGGCGCTTCACGACGCCCTGCGCCGGATCGACGCCCGCATCCGGCACAGCCCTTCGGTGCGGGTCATCACCTCGGCGCGGCGGATGGGGCGGGTGGCGGTTGGGTTGTCGACGCAGCTAGGCGAGTGGGACGCGCTGGCACGAGCGGGGCGACTGCCGCTGGTGGAGTCGCCGGCGGCGGCCGAACACCGGGTGCGTAGGCGCCGCGCCTTGCGCGAGCTGTGGTATTACGCCCGCGCGGATGGCATGCCGGGGGCTGACGCGCTACCGGCGGTCGCCAGGAGTCTGCAACTCGACCGGCGATGGCTGGCACTGGAAGTTCTGCGGTCCCAAACTTTCGGCATCTTCGTGGAACGCGTGCTCGCGCACGGTGGCGCTGGTGAGGACGCAAGGGGACTAGAACCACTGGCGGAGATCACCACGGCGATCGCGATGTTGCGGCTGCGACTGGCGGTGCTGCGCCGGTGCCGGCGCGTTCCCGTGCTGTGAGTGCCGGACGCTCGATCGACCATCGCAAATGGTGTCATTCTGAGACCGCGGGCGAACTTGAAGAATCTCGTCTACCGCGAACGTGCGCGGAGAAGCGCCGAGATTCTTCGTGCCTCAGAATGGCACGTTATGGAACATTATGGCACGTTACCCACGTTACACTCCTTCCGTCGTTCGAGCACGTCCAGCCGGTAGCGCTCTTCCCGGCGCCCGTTGAGGTGGCTGAGCGGCGACCGGGCGTCCTGCCTGAGAAACGCCTCGTGTACCTGGTCACCCGTCAGCGGGTAGTCATGGACGAACGGCGTCCAGTGGACGAGCACAAGGTGGCCCGCCGGGGTGAGCGCATTGGCGATGGACTGCTTCGCCGTAGCGAGATCGGTGGCGGACCAGTAGTAGCCAATCTCGGAGAGCACGATGAGATCGAATTGCTCGCCGGGAAATGTCGCCGGCACCGACATCTCGGCAAACCGTACCTGGGGGAAACGCGCGCACCGCTGCCGCGCCTGGGCGAGCACACCGGGGACGACGTCGACGGCGAGCAGACGGTCGCAGCGCGGCGCGAGCCGTTCCGTCAGCACCCCAATGGAGCAACCGATCTCGAAGGCATTGGTATAACGATCCCGCGGCAGTGAGGCGAGCGTCGCCTCGTACTTCGCCGCCTCGTACGGGCTTGAGGCGAAGTCCCATGGGTCGGCGTTGGCGCGGTAGACATCCTCGAAATAGCGCGCCGGTAGCGATGACGCAATAGCGGGCGGGCGCTCCCCCTCGCCCTGCGCACGCATCACCCGGACTCCGGACCAGCCGCCCAATCCAATGTCCACAAATCGAGTGCCGATCGCGACGACCCCAGAACGTGCTGGCCGACCTGGGTCTGCGTCGCGTCAGGCGCCGGTTGGCGCAGGTACAACGTCAAGTCGCGTCCGATCCGCTCGATTGGATGCGGTTTCAGCAAGGCCCGCGCCCCGATCGAGCGCTCGGCGATCTCCAGCACGTCGAGACAGATGCGTTCGATGGTGGTGCGGACCATGTTGGCGAAGGCAGCCATCTGCGCGGGCGGCACATCATCCGCGCCGGCCCCGCCCAGCGATGAACGGTCGGCGCGGGCGGCCGCGGCACGCAACCAGAGCAGACCACCCTGGATGGCGATGGCCGCCTCGCCCATCCGTGAACGTTGAAACGGATCCTCGGTGCGGCCCAGCGAAACCAGCTCCGCCCGCGCCGCATCGAGCAGCGCGATGGCCCCACCGAGCTGCGCCGCGGCAAAGCGGAGCGCCCCGCCGGAAAACCAGGGTTGCTGGTAATAGTCACCTGGTCCGCCGATCAGCGCGTCGCGGCCAATCTCGATCCCGGTGAGATCGATGGTATAGCTGGCTGAGGCGTGCATACCCAGCGGCCGCCATGACGACTCGTCGATGGTGGCGCTGGCATGTTCCATGGCGGGCACGACCATCTGCCAACCGCCATCGGGCAGCGCCGCGGTCAGGAGCGGGCGGGTGACATGACCGGCCCCGGAAGCAAAGGTCTTGGCGCCTTCCAGGCGAAATCGGTCCCCGCCAAGCAGGGTCAGCCGCACACCGGCGGCGCCCTCCGTGTTCCAGACCGCGAACAGCCGGTGGCCGGCGCCGGCGTCGTGCGCGAACCGCCGCGCTTGATCCGGCGTGCCAAATGTCTGGATCACGGTCAGGGCGTTGACGTGTCCTTCGTAAAGC
>JACCXM010000003.1 GCA_013697005.1 Chloroflexia bacterium
GTGTCATTCTGAGCCCGCAAGCGAAGAATCTCGTGGATCGTGAACCTATGCGGCCCCAAACGAGATTCTTCGTTCCTCAGAATGACACATTTTCAGTGTCGCGGCGCGGCGAGCAGGGGAACAGCGAGAGCGGCCACGATCGTGGCCGCTCTCGCAGACGAATCGAATCGTGTCCGGAACGTTTAGCCGAGCGCCCGGCCGTTGCCGGTGTTGGTCTCGATATTGGTGATCGTGGTTTCGGTGAGCGTCGGATCGGTGGAGACCGGGGCGGCGGCCACCGGGGCCGGCTCAGTAGCGGCCGTGGTCGTGACCGGTACTGGCTCGCTGGTCGTCGTCACCGGGGCCGGCGCCAGCGCGGTGGTCTCACCCGAGACGGTTAGCGACGGCGCCTCGTAGACGATCGTTTCGCCCATCACGCCGCCGGTATTGATGTCACCGTAGATGACCGCGTCGCCGGTGCCATCGGCAACCGGATTGGTCCCGGTGGAGACGGCGCGGTCGCCATTGGCGTCGACCGCGTTCTGCTGGAACTCCAGCATGGTCGCATCGCCATCACTGGTGACCACCGCCGGCTCCTCGATGACCGTGGTCACCGAATCCAGCGTCTGACCATCCATGGCGACGATCGTCGTCTCCGGTGCGATCACCGGCACCGGCAGTGGCTCGGGCGCGGTCTGCGGTGTTTCGCCGCCGCCGTAGGTCGCGGTCCAGTACCAACCGTAATAGGAGCCCTCGACGTAGTGGCGGCCGATGCCGATCTCGGTGTATTCGGGGTTGCGCATCGTGGCGTCGTGATCGGGGCTGTTCTGCCAGGCGATCAGTACTTCCTGGGCGGTCCCCATCCCGGCGGCGATGTTCTCTCCCCAGGGAAACCCGGTGTAGCCGAAGTTCTGAATGTTCGTGCCCGGATCGGTGCCATCGAAGAGGTAATGATCGAAGTAGTTGTTTGTGCCCATATCGACGCTGTGATAATCGGCGGCGGCGCCAAGCTCGTAATTGAGCGTCACCGGGCCGAGACCCAATCCGCCGCGATACCCGTTGAGGAGATCGACGAACGCCAGCTCCTCGCCGTCCGGGGCATACCCGGCATCCTGCGCGGCGACGACCGCGCTCGGACTGAACCCGGAAACCGTAAACGTGCCCAACGCCAGCATGAGGCTGACGCATAGCAATGCGAGGCGACGCATCGCTCCCTTCCCTCCTGCGCCTGTCCGCAAACGGTGCGGGCCGTCCTGCGGGTTTCCGGACAGGATTGCGCCCGTCCGCGGTGACGAGCGCATCATGCGCCAGAGCTGTTCACTTGCCCTTGCACGTGTTTATGCGCATGCACCCAACGTGCACACGGCGCACCGGCGCACCGGCGCACGGCCGGGCGCACCATCCCTACCGATACTAACGCCTTTCGTGCGTGCGCGGTTTCGTTCGTACAGACCCAGGGGTCACAGTTGGGGGTGATGGGATGTTAGGGTGATAGGAGACGGATGCTCGGACAAGCCCCGGCAGCCGACCATCGTTCCTCCCTATCACCCCATCACCCTATGACCCTATGACCCTCGTCGAAAACGCCGACGCCGTCGGAACCCTGCGCCTTGAAGACGCTGAGGAACGTCTCCCAGGGGATGTCGTACTCCTGGGTGCGGGCCCAGTTCGTATCGGTCGGGCCAAGCACGTCGCGGATCACGGGGCCAACGTCGTTGTAGCCCATGACGACGACGGCGTGATCGTTGCCGAGTACCCCCGGCAGCTCCTTGCCTTCCGGGGTGATCCAGGTCGTTTCCGCCCAGGGCAGAAAATCGACCGTCGACTTCATCCAGACGAGTCCACCTTGATCCAGCGTGTCCTCGATCGCCGCCCGCGTCTTGACCTGTTTCGCTTCGAGACCGTACTCTTTGAACAACGGCAGCATCGCCGCTCCCGTCGTGCGGGCCAGCATGTTGGTGGTGTAGTCGCCGGAAAAGGCCTTGGTGATGTCGCCGCCGTAGATGACGAACCCCTCGGCAGTCTCCTGATAATAGGGCTCGATCGACGTGTCGTGCCCGACGATGGCCAGTTGCTCGTCGAACGGCACGTCATGACCGAAGGTCGCCAGAACCACCCACGAGGCATCGAACTCGCAGGTGTAGAGAAAGAACTGTCCGGCTTTGGTCTCCGCCGGCACGTACGCGGTATAGAGGCGCCCATCGGGTGTCACCACCCCGCCCTGGGCCGAAGCGGCCTCCGGCCGTAGCCCCACCACCGGCGCCACGGCGGTAAGCGCCACCATCTCCGCCAGCAGTGCCCGGCGCGATCGCTTGGTATGCAGCACAGTCACCTCATTTCTCCATTGGCTTCAGTCTTGGCGGCGTGCGCACGGCGGACCGTGGAGTAAACATCGCGCGTACCGTCACTGGCCGTCGCACCCCTGGCGGATACCCCAGCGAGTTGCCGGACTCCATTGTGCATGACGCGGCAGCGCCCGCACAGGTTTCGGTTGCGGACTCGCCCTTGACAGCAGTGGCGCGGCTCCATACACTCCCCAAATTAGAACATGTGTTCGTATTTTGAATGGTGATGTGGCGGCAAGGAGGCGACAGGCGATGTCCGGCAGAGGCGACGGCGCGCAATCGGAGATCGGTCCGGCTTCTCCCAACGTCCTCGTTCGCTGGGAGTGCCGCTGCCGGCAGCCTCCGGTGCTGCTTGCCACCTACGACACCCGGGGACGCATCCATATCAAGGCCCGCGACCGCTACTGGCACGTGCACGGCACGGTGCAGACCGTCTGTCCCCGCTGCGGCGCCCAGCACGCGCTCGATTTCGCGAGTCGTGAGTCGTGAGTCGAGAGTCGAGAGTCGAGAGTCGACAGTCAGGAGTTGCTGACCGGGAATGAAATGGCGAGAAGGGCCGATGCGAGCGTTTCCCGCTATCCCATTGCCCGCACTGCTTACTGTCGACTCTCGACTCCCGACTCTCGACTCGTTCCTCCCAGCGCCAGAGCGCACCCCCGGTGGTTGCCCCTCCGGGTTCCGTGACCGGCGCTCTGCCTTTGCCCGAGCGGCCGGGTCGTGCTGCACGTGCAGGAGAGGCCCCATGGCCCGAACCAGCGATCCTCAGACGCCGCGGACGCGGCATCTTCGTCTTCTTCCCGCCGTGGCGCCGTCGTTGCCGGTGGCCGTGCCACTGTTGCGTCCGGACCAGGCCGTCAC
>JACCXM010000028.1 GCA_013697005.1 Chloroflexia bacterium
GCCCAAGACCACCAGTGGTCGCCGCTCGATTGCGCTTCCCCCCTCCGTCGTCGAGAGCTTGAAGCAGCATCGCGTGCAACAGCTGGAGCGGCGGCTCGCGCTCGGTCCGATCTGGCAGGACCACGGATTCGTCTTTACCAATCACGTCGGCGGTCCGCTCCACGTCAATAGCCTCGTGGCGCGATACGGCAAGCTTGTCGCAGCAGACGGAGTGCCCCGGATTCGATTCCATGACTTGCGGCACACGAGCGCGACCCTTCTGTTGGCCCAGGGCGTGCACCCGAAGATCGTCCAGGAGCGGCTCGGGCACGCGAATATTGCGATGACCCTCGACCGCTACTCGCACGTGAGGTTTGACATGCAGCGTGAGGGGGCGGACGCGCTGGACGCCGCATTGGATCGGAAGGCAGAAGCGGCTTCGTAGTCTCTCGTGACACTATTGTGACAAAGCGGGCTTTCCCAGCCCGAGAACTCGCGCGGTAGAGCCCAATATTGGCGGTTGGTGCCGGGAGCGGGATTCGAACCCGCACGGCCTTGCGGCCACCAGCTCCTAAGGCTGGCGTGTCTGCCATTTCACCACCCCGGCAAGGTCTTCCCCCAAGTGTACCGGGCCGCATTGACCATTGCCGCGTTCCGACCGCTCGGATAGCATCCCCCGGTCACTATCCGCCGTACCGGGAGGAACGACCGATGTCCACTACTGCCGCCGATCCGCCCGCCCGCAATCCGTTCGGCCAGACCGGGCTTGCGGTTCCGCCCATCGCCGTCGGGTGCGCCCCGATCGGTGACATGCCTGAGGCATTTGGCTACGGGGTCACGGAAGAGAACGCGCTGGCCACCATTTTCGCCGCCTTGGACAGTCCCATTCCCTACATCGATACTGCCGCGCTCTACGGCGACGGCGAAAGCGAGCGACGCGTCGGCCTCGCCCTGCGCGAGCGTGGTGGACTGCCGGCGAACGCCTTTCTCCAGACGAAACAGGGCCGCAATCCCCAGAACAACGACTACTCCGGGGAGACCGTCAAACGGCGGATGGAGCGTTCCCTGCAGCTCCTGGGGGTCGACCGCATCGAGGTCGTCTACCTCCATGACCAGGAGTGGACCACCTTCGACGACGCATTCGCCCCCGGCGGCCCCATGGCGGTGCTCCAGCAGTTTCGCGATGAAGGCGTGATCGGTCACCTCGGTGTCGCCGGCGGACCGATCCCGCTCCAGATTCAGTACATCGAAACCGGTGTCTTCGACGCGGTGATCCACCACAACCGCTACACCTTGCTCAATCGCTCGGCGGAACCGCTGATCGAAGCCGCATCCGCCCGCGGCATAGCCGTGCTCAACGCGGCGCCGTACGGCAGCGGCGTGCTCGTCAAGGGTCCCGATGACTACCCCCGCTACGCCTATCAGCAGGCCTCCGCGGAGATGATCGACCGCGTCCGCCGCTTCGCCGCCATCTCCGAGAGCTACGGCGTGTCCCTCGCCGCGACTGCCCTCCAGTTTTCGACGCGCGACCCGCGCATCACCGCCACCATCGTCGGCATGAGCCGCCCCGACCGCATCACCGATACCCTGGCCTACCTCACCACCCCGATCCCCGACGCCCTCTGGGAAGAAATCGCCACGATTCCCTTCGACATGGACGATCCGGAAGCCAACCGCTTCCAACGAGGGTGATAGGGTGATAGGAGTCAAGCCACTCGGCACAAGCAACCCACTTGGCATGGCCGACCGGTTTGAACAGCGGACCCCCTAACACCCCATCACCCCATTACCCTCAAAACACTTGCGGATAACTCCATCCTCCCGTATCATGCGCGCCATGAGTGATTCTGGGCGCACCACCAAGACCAGCGGCACCATCGGCGTGATCTCGATTACCGAGACCACCACGATTACCGTGCCTGCCGGTCCGGGGGGTGCGACTGAGGTCGCGAACTCCACAGCAACGGATCGGCAGGCGGGAGCGGATAACGCTCCCGCCTCTTTTTGTGCAAACGCGAACGACACGCGCAGCGAAGGACGGGGCAGATGATCGTCATGAAGTTCGGGGGCACCTCGGTGGGCGACGCGGCGCGTTTGCACCAGGTCGCCGCCATCATCGAGACCCAGCCCGCCCCCCGGGCCGCGGTCGTCTCGGCGGCCTCAGGAGTGACGAATCTCCTCCTCGACGCCGCCCGCGCCTCCGCCGTGGACGGCGATGCCCTCTCCGCCAAGCTCACGACGCAGATTCGGGTCCGCCATCACGACATCGCGGCCGCTATCGCCAGCGACCATGAACGCGCCGCCGCGGTCGCCGCCCTCGACCAGCTCCATGCCGCGCTCGACGACGCCCTCGCCGCCGTCTCGCGGGCCGGCGAGCTCAGCCAGCGCAACTCGGATCGTATTCTCGCCACCGGCGAAAAAGCAATGAGTGTCCTCCTCGCCGCCACCCTCCGGGCACGCGGCACGGCCGCGGTCCATATCTGGGCCGACCGCGTCATCGCCACCGACGATCGCCACGGCAACGCCCGCCCTGACCGTACTCGCACCCGCGAGCTGGCGGCTCTGGAAATGAAGCCACATCTCGACGCCGGTTCGACGGTGGTGATGACCGGATTCATCGGCTGCGCTCCGGATGGCGCGACGACCACGCTGGGGCGGGGTGGCTCCGATTACAGCGCCACCCTGCTCGGGGCCGCGCTCGATGCCGACGAAGTGCAAATCTGGACCGACGTGCCCGGCGTGCTCTCCGCCGACCCCCGCCAGGTGCCGGATGCCCGCGTTGTTCCCGGCATCTCGTATGACGAAGCCCAGGAGCTCGCGCATTTCGGCGCCAAAGTGCTGCATCCGCGCACGATTCGTCCCGCCGTTTCGCTGGGCATCCCGGTACGTATTCTCTCCACCTTCTTGCCCGGCGAACCAGGCACACTCGTGACGCGGGAAGCTCCTGCGGACAGCGTCAAAGCCGTCACCGCGCTCACCAATCTCCTGCTGCTGACGATCGATGTTCCCGAGCTGGAAGACCTGGCGTCAGCCTCGGCGGCCGTTTTCGGGGCGTTACATGACGACCGGATCGAGGTCATCGCCGCGTCGCAGGCGTCCTCCCGCCGCCGCATGATCTATGTCGTGGATGCCACCGGCCATGGTGGTTGCACCCGCGTCGGGCAGCGCATGAGCGCGGCCCTCGATGCCGCCGGCGTCGACGCCGAGGTCGGCTGCCGGGAGGACGTCGCGCTGGTTGCCGCCGTTGGCGAAGGCGTGGCGGCCGCGCCCCAGACCCTGTCGCAATTGCTCGCGATCCTGGGCCGGGCCGAGATTCCGGTGCTCTTCACCAATCAGCAGCACTCCAACGTGGCGCTCACGGTCGCGGTCGCGGGCAAGGACGCCGCCCGCGCCGTGCTCGCCTTGCACGACGCTTTTGTCCGCCCGCAACCAGCAAGCTCCCGCGGCCGCCGCCCCCGCCGTTCCCACATGCTCGCCGAGAGCCTGCGGGTTGGGTGAAGCCCCTTTCCTCCCCCTCTCCCGGCTCGACGGGAGAGGGGGGCAGGGGGGTGAGGGCTGAGGCCGCGAGGTCGAACTACCATCCAGAATTCGTATCATCGCCTGGACGAGGAGGCAGCGCGTGAACACCGCTGATACAAGCAAGAATCAGAAAATCCCCGTTGCCGTACTCGGCGCCACCGGTAGCGTCGGTCAGCGCTTCGTACAGCTCCTGGCCGGGCATCCCTGGTTCCGTCTGGCCGAGGTCGTCGCCTCGGACCGTTCCGTGGGTCGGCCCTATTCCGAGGCCACCGACTGGCGATTGAGCGCGGAAATGCCGGAGGACGCCCGCGCACTCTGCGTCAAGGACTACGATGCTGCCCTCGAAAGCCCTGTCGTCTTCTCCGCGTTACCGGGTGATATCGCCGCGGAGATCGAACAGCGCATGGCTCGCGAAGGCCGTGCCCTCTTCTCCAACACCTCCACCCACCGCATGGCGCCCGACGTCCCGCTCCTCATCCCGGAAGTGAATCCCGAGCATGTCGCCGCGCTCGCCGTTCAGCGCCAGAACCGGGGGTGGAGTGGCTTCATCGTCACCAATCCCAACTGCTCCGCCATCCACCTCGTGCTGGCGCTGAAACCCCTGCACGATGCCTTCGGCATCGATGCCCTCTCTGTCGTCACCATGCAGGCGGTATCGGGCGCCGGCTACCCCGGCGTGCCCTCGCTCGACATGATCGACAACGTCGTCCCCTTCATCAACACCGAAGAGGAAAAGATGACCGAGGAAACGAAAAAACTTCTCGGCGGATTCGACGGCGAGTTCCAACCGGCCTGCATGACGATGACCGCCCACTGCAACCGCGTTTCGGTGCGTGACGGCCACACCGAGTGCGTCTCGATCCGCTTCCGCACCCCGGCCACCCCCGAAGACGCCGCGCATGCGATGGCCGCCTTCCGGGCGAAACCGCAGGAACTGAACCTACCCAGCGCCCCCAGACACCCGGTTATCGTCCGCACCGAACCCAACCGCCCTCAACCAATCCTCGACCGTGACGCCGAGAACGGCATGGCCACCACCGTCGGCCGCGTCCGGGAATGCCCGCTGCTCGGCGCCAAGTTCGTCCTCCTTGGCCACAACACTATCCGCGGCGCCGCTGGCGCCTCGATCCTCAACGCCGAGCTCTTCAAGGTCGAAGGACTCCTGCCCATCTGAAACGAGATCCTCATCAACGCTCCTTCCGACACATTCTCGCCATCGGCCGTTCCCCCTCTCCCAGCTCGACGGCTGACCGGGGCAGGTAGCCGCGTGGAGACCACTCGGCGCAGCACAGAGCCCCTCTCCCTGCGCACAGGGAGAGGGGTTGGGGTGAGGGTTTCTCAGGGAGAGTGGGGCAGGGGGGTGAGGGTTCGCCGCCGCGTCTTGACACCGAATTCTCCCTCCTATATAATTCGGATTATGAACTATTCGGATACTGAATCTTCACCATCGCAACCCGCAGACGCGGACCCGATCGACGCCGGCGTCGCTCTCTTGCCAATGATCGCGAAATCGCTGTTTTCCGCAATCTCCCAGATTGGACACGTCCTTGGGTTGACGCCGGCCCAGGTGAAGGTCTTGCTCCAGCTTGGCACCCGCCACCAGATGGCGGTCGGCGAGATCGGCGCCGCCCTGGCCTGTTCGATGCCCGCCGCATCCGAGCTCGTCGATCGCCTCGTCGACGCGGGGCATCTCGTACGCACAACCGATCCCTCCGACCGGCGGCGGGTTCTCATCCACGCCACACCCGAATCGGCGCGTATCAGTGCCCGTCTGCGAGAGCTCCGGGAAGCCCAGATTCGCTACGCGTTGGACCAGCTCGCGCCGCACGAACGCCCAGTCTTCATCAGATCGCTGGAAGCACTGGTGGCGGGGCTCACCCACGGTGGAATAGCAACCGACGCGCTCTCCGAGATGTCACTGAGCCAATCCGCACGAGGGAACAACGTATGACCGCGCCCACAACGCCAACGGCCGATGCCGCGCCAGACCGGGAGCGCAATCCCTGGCTCATCCTGCTCGTTCTCTGCGGCGCGATCTTCATGCTCCTGCTCGATACCACGATCGTCAATGTCGCCCAGCAGAAGATCAAGGAAGGTCTCAACGCCGACCTCTCCCAGATCCAGTGGATCCTCGACTCGTACATCCTGGCCTTCGCGGTACTAATGCTCTCCTTTGGCCGCCTGGGGGACGTCTTCGGCCGCAAGAAAATGTTCGTCGTGGGTATGGCAATCTTTACCGCCGCCTCCGGGTTATGCGGTATCTCCGGCTGGATCGCCGATCTGATCGGCATCCCCGGCGCCACCGCGTTGATCGTCGCCCGCGTGTTGCAAGGCATCGGCGGCGCACTGATGATGCCGCAAACACTCTCCCTCATCATGGTTGCCTTCCCCCCCCACAAGCGAGGCGCGGCCATGGGTGTCTGGGGATCGGTCGTGGCCATGGGCGCGGTGCTCGGTCCCCTCATTGGCGGCTACATCGTCACCAGCTATCCCTGGGAATGGGTCTTTTTGCTCAATATTCCGGTCGGTATCGTGGCCATCCTGGCCACCCTATCCATCGTGCCCGAGTCGCGTGATCCGCTCGCCTCCGGCAAGCTCGACTTCGGCGGTGTCATCTTTTCCGCCACCGCCATCTTCGCCCTCGTCTACGCCTTGATTGAGGGACCCAAGTTCGGCTGGACCAGTCCCCAAACGCTCGGTCTGCTCGCGCTCAGCGCCGCGATCTTCGTCATCTTTGTCTGGTGGGAGCGGCGCGTCCCCGATGCCATGGTGAAACTCGAGCTGTTCGGCATCCGGAACTTCTGGGTCGCCAACGTCATCGGCATGGCTATCCCGTTCGGGTTGTTCGGCATCTTCTTCCCCTTGACCATCTTCCTCCAGGGCGCGCTCGGCATGACGCCGCTCGAGGCCGGTCTCACCACGATGCCGATGTCGCTGATGCTGATGGTCGTCGCCCCGATTTCCGGGCGCCTTTCGGACCGCATCGGCGCGCGCTGGATTCTCATCACCGGACTCACCATGGTCACCGTGGGCATCGTCCTGATCACCAGTCAGATATCGACATCCACGAACTGGCGGTCGCTGCTGCCAGCGCTGCTAGTGACCGGCATCGGCATGGGCATGACCTTTGCCCCGATGACCGCGGCGGCCATGTCCCAGGTGCCGCCGCGCATCTCCGGCAGCGCCTCTGGCATCCTCAATACCTCCCGCAACATCGGACAATTGCTGGGGATCGCCGTCCTCGGCTCGGTGCTGCAATCGCGTCTCGGCTTTCACGCCATCAATCAGTTCGGGTCGCTTGCAATCGGCGATCGCGCGTTGCGTGACGACATTGCCGGGCTAGTGCGCGATGGACGCATGGAGGTCATCCCATCGGTCATCCCGCCCATGATGCAGGACCAGCTCCCTCTGATCTCCGCCACCGTAAAGCAGGTCTTTGTCCTCAGCATGCACGAGACGTTTTACGTAGGCGCCTTCGTCTGCCTGATTGCACTCGGATTCTCGTTCCTGATGCGCAATCCCGGCCGTCGCCCGGCGCCCTCCCCGGCGCCGGACCGGATCGGGGACAACACCCCGCTTCCCGCCGCCGCGGACTGAATCTACACCTCGCAGAGCCCCTCTCCCTGGGCACAATGACAGGGGGAGGTATGCCGCGTGGAGGCCACGCGGTTCGGTGCAGAACCCCTCTCCCTGCGCACACTTGCAGGGAGAGGGGTTGGGGTGAGGGCATACGTTCCTACCTCCCGACACCCGAAATGTTTGCCAAGTTTGCCAAGTTCGGTACTATCGACCCTGCCTCGGCCCCGGCCTGAAAGGAGACGCAGACCCCCGTGGAGATTCGCCTCGATGGCCAGACCGCCCTCGTCACCGGCGCCAGCAGCGGTATCGGCCGCAGCATTGCCGAAGCGCTCGCCGCGGCGGGGGCCGACGTCGCGATCAATTACTGGACCGACGCCGCTGGCGCCGAAGAGACGGCGCGGAGAGTCCGCGCCTCCGGGCGGCGGGCG
>JACCXM010000052.1 GCA_013697005.1 Chloroflexia bacterium
CGCCAGTGGCGACGGCCGCGAGAAGCCCGCCGACGAGAGCTAGCGGCAGCGACACGAAGGCCAACCCCGCCAGCTTCCAGCTGCCGAACGCGGCTTGCAGCAGCAGGTAGATACCGACGACCGCCGCGATGGCGAAGCCGAGGATCTGCTGCTCGGTTGCCTGACGAGCCGCGTACCCGCCGAGCAGCTCGGTGTGGTACTCGAGCGGCAAGTCGATTCCGGCCAGTGCCTGATGAATATCAGCGGCGACGGCATTGACGTCGCGGTTTTGCACGCCGGCGCCGATATCGACATACCGCGAAACCGCGTCGTGTTCGATATTGGCCGGACTCGGCACCAAGCCAACCTTGGCCACGTCGCCGAGGCGGATATGGTTACCATCGGGGGTATCGATCAACAGCTCGTTGATGCTGGTCAGGCTGTGGCGCGTCTCCGGCGCACCCCAGACCACGACTTCGAAAACCTTCTGCTCGTCAAAGAGGTTGCCGACTTCAATGCCCGACAGCAACGCGGATGCGGAGCGGCGGACATCGCCCGGATTGACGCCGAATTCCTGGGCCTTGGCCAGATCGACCTCGATCTCCAGGGTTGGCTCGTCAACCGGCACGGTCAGGTGCGGGTTGACGACGCCGTCGATCCCGGCGATGCGCTCGCGGATCTTTTCGGCTTCTGTGGCGAGTACGTCAAAGTCGCTTCCATAGAGGCGGGTGACGACGGCGTCGCGTTCACCGGAAAGAACCTCTCGAATCCTCTGCTCGGGATAGGTCATGACCTCGTGCTGCAGACCGGGATACCCATCGACCACGTCCTGAACGGCCGCAACAGTCGCGGTGTAATTGGCTGCTGGGTCGAGACTGACCCAGATCTCACCACCGTTGACGCTGGCCGACTGATCCGAGGTAATCGCGCGGCCGACGTGAGCGCCGACACTGCGCACGCCGGGAAGCGACTTCAATTCCTGGCTCACCAGGGTCGTGATCCGGTTCATTTCCGGAAGCGAGGTGCCAGGGGCGCCTTCCCAATGGATCATCAGATCGCGATCCTGGAACGCCGGCAGCATCGTTTGTCCAAGCGACGGGATCACCATAAGACCGGCCGCCAGCAGCGCTCCGGCAATGGCGAACCCCCAGCGCGGGCGGCGGACCAGCGGCGCCAGACTGCGTTCGTATCCGCCCTGCAGCCGCCGCACGACCGGCGACTCCGCCCTGTTAACCGGGGTGTTGGCGTAGAGGAGCAGCGCCAGGACCGGTGTCACCGTCAGGGCGACCACCATGGAGGCCACCAACGCCAGGGCATAGGAGATGGCCAGCGGCCCGAAGAATGCCTCTGGCAAGCCACCGGAGAAACCGACATAGAAGACAGGGGCCAGCGCGAGCAGGACGATCAACGTCCCGTACATGCTGAGACCTCTCGTCTCCTGTGCCGCTTCGAGGATGACCTGGGAGGTCGACAGCTCGTTGCCGTCCTGCCGATTTGCTTGCAGGCGCCGCCTGATGGCAGCGACGTCGACGACGACGTCGTCGATGATCGTGCCGAGGGCGACCACCAGCCCTGCCAGAATCACCGTGTTGAACGTCGTTCCGCGCAGGTAGAGCACGAACGCGGCCGCGACCACGGAGAGCGGGATTGTCACGGCGCCGATCACCGCGCTCCGCCAATCGAAGAACACAGCGCCGATGACGAGCACCGCCAGAATGGCGCTGGCCGCCAGGAGGGGAGCGAGATTGCCCATGGCCGTCTCGATGAACGAGGCGGGCCGGTAGACGGTGGTGTCAATGGTGATGCCGGTGAGACCCGGCGCCAGGGCTGCCAGCGCCTCTTCGACGCCTTGCGTCACGTCGATGGTGTTGGCGCCGGGAATCTTCTCGATGACGAAGAGCAGATCATTCGCGCCGTCAGTCGCGATGGCATCGCCGATGAGCGGCTGGTGATCTTCGACCACCGTGGCCACGTCGCCAAGACGGAGCGTTGCTGCTGCACCGGCGACCGTGTTGTCGCTGTCCGCCGTGTCCATCGGGACTTGCGCTAGGTCTTCGGCGGTCTTGATGGGCAACATGTGCTGAATGCTCAGCCGCTGGTTTGGCGTGTCGATGAAGCCGCCGGTGCCAGGGGTTGAGGCTTCCAGGAACGAAAGCGGCGAAACCCACAACGCGTTACCGGCGGTCTCGATCACATCAAGCAGGGTGACACCCATCGCTTGAAGCTGTTTGGGATCGACCTGGACTTGCAGTTGTCGCTCCCGCTGACCCCAGATCGCCACGTTCGAAACACCGGGCACGCCCAGCAAGCGGGGCTTCACGGTCCAGCGCGCGAGCACGGACATTTCGATGGAGGTGAGCTCTTCAGACGACAGCCGCGCCATCATGACCCGGCCCGCCGACGACGGCGGCTCGATCATCAACGGCGGCTTCGACACGTTCGGTAGCGCGTGCGCCTGCGTGAGCCGCTCCTGGACAACCTGGCGAGCCCGCATGATGTCGGTGCCGGGCTCGAAAATCAGTTGAATGCGCGAGAGTCCGGCAACCGACTCGGAGCGGATGTCATCGAGCCAGGCCACCCCGTTGAGCAAGTCCTGCTCGATGGGAACGGTGATGAGCTGTTCGACTTCGGCCGCGGACAAGCCGAGCGCTTCGGTCTGGACCTCCACCGTCGGCGGCGTGAACTCGGGGAGCACATCGACCGGCATCTGGCGCAACTGCGCGACACCGGCGACCATCACCCCCACGACAAGAGCCACGACAAGCAGCCGCAGCTTCAAACTCGTTCCAACGATCCAATGCGTCATTGGCGCTGTCCTTCCTACACGGTCAGGAATGTGACTCGAACTCGGCCGGGACGATCTTCTGGCACTGGCGGTATCGTGCGCTGGGGGGCTCGCCGCCGCATCAGTACGACATACGGATATTTGTACGGGGCTTTGGCGGCGCGTTGATCGAGATCATCAGGCGCCCTCCTGGGGCGTGAACACAGAGTTCGCGGGCAGGACCAGTGAAGGGCGAAAGGCGCCAAGACGGTCAATCCCCTTGCGAGCCCGTTACTCGTTCCGCGCACGTGGCACGGCATTCCTAATTCGCTACGAGTTCATTGATTATGTATGGTTTTGAGGGTGCACGTGGTATCCGTTCGGACCCGGTATTGGCACCATTCGTGCATTGACTAACGGTTGGCCTTAAAACTTAGCCTCGGGAGTCCGGATTCGCCGCATCGGCCGCGGATACCAGCTCGGGGGTGATGGCGATATCCTCGCCGCTCGCATCCTGTTGTGGCGTGCGCCGGCCGAGCAACGCCAGTCCCAGCTCGCGGTCGCCCAGCAGCCCCTGCGGCCGGAAGATCATGACCAGAATGAAGCCAATGGCGATGATGATGTTGGAGAGACCGTAGAGCGCGCCGAACTCGAGGGGGCCAAGACTGACGCCATCCTCGATCGGACGCAGCAGCTCGGGGGTGAGCGTCATGATGATCGCCCCCACCACGGCGCCGGAGATGCTTCCCATCCCGCCCAGGACGACCATGATGACCACGGTGAAGGTCGTCGCGAAGTAAAACCCGCTGGGGGCGACGGTACCGATCTGGTGCGCCAGCAGCGACCCGGCAACACCCGTCAAAAAGGCGCTGACGACGAACGCGAGCAGCCGCGTGCGCAGCACGTTGACCCCGACACTGCGCGAGGCGATGATATTTTCGCGCGAGGCGATCATCGCCCGGCCATAGGGTGAATTGCGCAGCCGCAAGGCGACATAGACGGCAATGGCCGCCCAGACGTAAGCCGCCCAGGGATTGGTCGAGGTCGGGATTTGACTGAGCCCGCGGGCGCCGCGGGTCACGTCGTCCCAGTTCACCGCGACCGAGTGGACGATGATCAGAAATCCCATTGTGGCGACTGCCACGTAGTTGCCCGAGAGACGCATCAGCGGGGCGCCGACGAGCGCGCCGATCAGGGCCGCGGCGAGACCGCCGACGAGGGAGGCAAAGAGGAGCGCGGCCTGGGGATGCCAACCGCTGCTATCGAACGTGGCCAGCCATTCCGGCAGCCCCGGCAGCAACATCGGCTGTTTCCCGGCCGGCGGCATGGAGAGCAGCGCCGAGACATAGGCGCCGATCGCCAGAAATCCAATCTGCCCCAGCGAGAAGACCCCGGTGAATCCGGAGGTCAATGCCAACGCGACGGCGACCACGGCGTAGATGGCGCAGAGGATGAAGAGCTGCTGGCGGTAGCCGTTGAGGTTCGCGTCCGCGTACCAGGCGCCGAGCGCGCCCAGCACCAACACCACGATGGCGAGCACGATCTGGCGCCGGTCATGACCGCGCGCGCGGACCGGACGCTGGCGTGCAACGACGGCGGCCATCCTAGATCTTCTCCGGTTCGGTCGAGCCCAGGATGCCCTGCGGCCGGAAGAGGAGGATCAGAATCAAGGCCGAGAAAATGAACGCGTCGCGATAGGAGGTCAAACTGTCCGGCAACAGTGCAACCAGAAAGATTTCGCCGAAACCGAGAATGTAGGCGCCCAGCACCGCGCCCGGAATCGAGCCGAACCCGCCGATGACCGTGGCGACAAACGCTTTCAGCACCGGGATGAAGCCCATGCTGTATTCGACCCGGCCCACCCGCGCCCCCCAGAGCAGGGCCGCGACCCCAGCCAGTGCCGCGCCGAGGAGGAACGCGACGACGATCACAGTGTTGATGTTGATTCCCATCAAGCGCGCCGCCATCGCGTTCTCGGCGGTGGCGCGCATGGCAATGCCGGTCTGGGTTCTCGTCACGAACCAGGTCAGTACGACCATGAGCGATATCGCGGTCAGCACCGTGACCAAGTTGACCCGGCTGATCTGGACCGCGCCGGGAAGCAGAATCTGACCGAGCAGGGGCTCTGGCGTAGGGAAGGCGCGCGGTTGGGAACCGAACGTGAGCAAGGCGCCATTCTGCAACCCGATCGAAACCCCGAGCGAGGTCAACAGGAGGGTCACATCGGGCGCGCCGCGCAACGGCCGGTAGGCGACCCGCTCGACGATCAACCCGCCCAGCACCGTCACCGCCACCGCAAGCAGCGTCCACACCGGCCATGGCAGCCCGCGCTCGGCGAACAGCACGGCGAAGACCGCGCCGATCATCAGCGCCTCGCCATGCGCGAAGTTGATCAGCCGCAGGATCGAGAAGACCATCGCCAGGCCGATGGCAACCAGCGCGTAGATGCTGCCCAGGCTGAGCGCGTTGATGAACTGCTGACCGAATTCGGCGCCACTCATGCGCGCCGTCCTATCACCCCATCACCCATCACCCTATCACCCTCCCAAATACGCTTTTTCGATCTCGGGGTTCGCCGCCAGATCGCGAGCGTCCCCTGTGAGGATGACGCGGCCTGTTTCCATGACATAGGCGCGGTCGGCAATCTCCAGCGCCTTGCGCGCGTTTTGCTCGACGAGGAGGATGGTGACGCCCGTCTCCTTGAGTCGGGAGATCACCGCGAAGATGCGGTTGACCAACATCGGGGCCAGCCCGAGCGAGGGTTCGTCGAGCAGAAGCAATCGCGGTTTGGCCATCAGGGCGCGGGCGATGGCCAGCATCTGCTGCTCGCCGCCGGAGAGGGTGCCCCCGGACTGGTTGAGGCGCTCCCCCAGCACCGGAAACAGGGAATAGACATACTCCAGATCTTGTGCGATACCCGCGCGGTCGCGGCGGCGCGTGGCGCCAAGGGCGAGATTGTCGCGCACGGAGAGGGAGCCGAAAATCTGGCGCCCTTCCGGCGCCTGGGAGATCCCGAGCGAGACGATCTCGTGGGAGGCGAGCGCGGCGAGATTCTTGCCCTCGAAGGTGATGCTGCCGGTTTGCGGCCGGTAGATACCGGAGATGGTGCGCAGGGTCGTCGTCTTGCCTGCGCCGTTGGCCCCGACGATGGTGACCAACTCGTGCTCCCGGACCTCCAGGGAAACCCCCTTGACGGCTTGAATCGCGCCATAGAAAACCCGCACGTCATGCAGCACGAGCATGGTCAGGCGCCCACCGCGGCGACCGGTTCATCCACCCCGAGATACGCCTCGATCACCCGCGGGTCACCGCGGACCTCGCCGGGGGTCCCCGCGGCGATGACACGGCCGTAGTTGAGCACCTGAATGCGATGGGAAAGAGGCATGATGAGGGACATATCGTGCTCGACGACGATGATGGTCAGCCCGAAGCGCTCGTGGATGGTACGGATAAATCCGGTGATCTCCGCCGTCTCCTGCGCGTTCATGCCGGCTGCCGGTTCGTCGAGCAGCAGCACGGCAGGCTCGGTGGCCAGGGCGCGGGCGATCTCCAGCTTGCGTTGAAAGCCGTAGGGGAGCGCCGATGCGTGGGTTGATGCGAAGCGAGCCAAGCCCAGCGATTCGAGATGGGCGTAGGCGCGCTCTTCCAGTGCCCGTTCTTTGCGGAGAAAACCTGGGGTGGAGAGGACGGTTTCCCAGAACCCGGCCTTGCCGTGCAGTTGCTGGGCCGTCTTGACATTGTCGAGCACGGTCATCCGCGCGAAGAGGCGGATATTCTGAAAGGTGCGGGCGATGCCGAGCGCGGTGACCTGGTCCGGCGCCTTGCCGGTGATGTCCTGACCGCGCAGCCGGATCGACCCCGACGTCGGGGGCAGAAACCCGGTCATCACGTTGAACAGCGTCGTCTTGCCGGCGCCGTTGGGACCGATGACCCCCAGGATTTCGCCAGTCCGGAGCTGGAGGTTGTAGTCCGCCAGCGCCTGCAAGCCGCGGAAGCTGCGGCTGACATCCGTCGCTTCGAGAATGACGTCACCCGTGACGATGCTCACCTTGCTCCCCAGGCCGATCTGCTGCCCATCGTCTGCCTGCAGTCGCGGCACAGTCTGCGGCAACCCTTGCCCTTGCGGAATGCGAGAAGGGTCGGGCACACTCGCCACGTCAGCCACGGTTGAACGGACGGCGGGAGTGTAACGCACCGCGGAAGGGATCGTATGAACGGGGTTCTAAGGTGCCGCCGGAATTGGAGAAGGTGTCATTCTGAACCCGAAGGCGGAGAATCTCGTCGTTCACGAACAGACGCGGCCTGCGGCCGAGATTCTTCGTTCCTCAGAATGACATGGTCCCAGTGGCGATGCGCTCTTCCGCTCGTGCTCTTTGGTGCTTTCATCGTTTCCAACGCCACAGACGCCCATGCCCAGGCGACCCCTATGGCAGCCGCGCGGGATGTCCCCGCGCCAGAGGAGTGCCAGGTCGCGCCGCGCGAGTTTCCGCTTTTCCCGGCGGGAATCGGCCAACGTGCCGCGGCCACCCCGGCGCCCCTCGCTACTCCTCCTGCGCCGCCGTTCACCCTACCAGTGGGAGACGCCGCCGACACCGAGACGATCGCCGCCGTGACCGCCACGGTGCGGGAGTCGCTTGCCTGCCGCAACGCGGGGGAGCTGCTGCGCGCCTATACCCTGTTCACTCAGGACATGATCGTGGCCCTGTATGGTGGCCCAGCGACGATCGACCCCGAGCTGCGCCGCGTCATGACGGAGGGCGCGCGACCGGTGCCTCGGGCGCGCCGCCTTGCCATCGTTGCTATCGCCGGCGTCGTCACCCTGCCGGATGGCCGGGTTGGCGCGGTCGTGGTAACAGAGACCGGCAGCCGCGTCTTCCGGGATTACCTCGTTTTCGAGAATGACCCGGCGGGTGGCCGTTGGCTCATCGACGAGAGCGTTCCGCTGGAGTGAGGTCGTTCCAATCACCCCATCACCCAATACCGCTGTTACCATGACACCAGTACACCGCCTCCGCCCCGAGACCGAAGGAGTCTCTCCATGAGCGCAACGATCGAGCGTCCGCCCGGCGGCGCGAGCGTGGCCGCCCCGCCGGATGGGGGTGGGCTTTCGCCGGAGACGCTGGCGATCCTGGAATCGATCGAGCGGCGTTTGCTGTGGCTTGCGACTCAGGTGATCCACTACGCCAACAATGTCCGTCCGAATCTGGAGAAGGGCAAGGTCGGCGGGCATCAGGCTTCGTCGGCCTCGGTGGCGACGATTCTGACCGCGCTCTACTTCTCGTTTCTGCGTCCCGGTGACCGCGTCTCGATCAAACCGCACGCCTCGCCGGTTTTTCATGCCGCCCAATATCTGTTGGGCCGTCTCGACCGCTCCTACTTGACGACGCTGCGCGAATACGGCGGGTTGCAGGCCTATCCCTCGCGCACCAAAGACCCCGACCAAGTCGATTTTTCAACCGGTTCCGTCGGGCTGGGAGCGGTTGCGCCGGTCTTCGCCGCCCAGGCCGCCCGCTATGCCCAGTCGCACTTCGGCGCGGTCTCGTCGGATCGCTTCGTCGCGCTCATCGGCGATGCCGAGCTGGACGAAGGCAATGTCTGGGAGGCGGTCGCCGAGGAGTCGATCCAGGGGCTGGGCAATGTCATCTGGATCATCGATCTCAACCGGCAAAGTCTCGACCGGGTGATTCCCGGCGTGCGCGCGGGACGACTGAAATCGCTCTTCGCCAGCGCCGGCTGGCGGGTTTTCGAGGCCAAATACGGCTCACGCCTCGAGGCGGCGATGCGCGGCCCGGGGGGAGACGCCCTGCGGCGGCGCATCGACGAGATGAGCAATGAGGAGTATCAGGCGCTTATCCGCCAGCGCGATCCCGCGGCGCTCCGCCGCCGCCTGGCCGATGTTCCCGACGCCGCCGGCGCCAGCGATATTCAGCTCTCCGTCGCGGGGGTGCCGGACGAAGAGCTGGCCCGCGTCGTTTCCAATCTCGCCGGACACGACCTGCCGCGTCTGGTCGAAGTGCTGGCGGAGGCTGACGCCGTCGCGGACGCGCCCGTCGTCGTTTTCGCCTACACCATCAAGGGGTTCGGTCTGCCGCTGGCCGGTGACCCATTGAACCACTCGATGCTCCTTTCTCAGAACCAGATGGATGAACTGCGTGCCCACCTAGGCGCCGCCGAGGACGACGTCTGGGCGGCGTTCCCGCCCGATTCCGCGGAAGGGCTGTGGTGTGCCGAGCGCGGCGCAGCGTTCTCCGCACCGCCAACCGTGGTTGCGCCGCCGCTGCCGGTCTCCGCCATTCCGGAGCGGCTCGGCGCCACCCATCCGGCGGTAACTTCGACCCAGGAGGCGATGGGGCGGGTCCTCGTCCGCCTCGCGGAGACGCCCGAAGTAGGCGAGCGGGTGATCACCCTCTCCCCCGACGTGGCGACCTCGACCCACCTGGCCGGTTGGATCAACAAGGTGGGAGTCTTCGCCCCCGAGGTCTCGGCCGATTTCGAGGAGGGCGCGCAACGGATGCTGCGCTGGCTGCCGGGACCGGAGGGACGGCACATCGAGCTCGGTATCTCCGAGATGAACCTCTTCATGGCGCTGGGGCAGTTCGGGCTCTCCTACGAGCTGACCGGTCAGCATCTCCTCCCCATCGGCACCGTCTACGACCCCTTCGTCTGCCGTGGGCTGGACGCGCTCATCTACGGGCTTTATGCCGGGGCGAAGATGATCTTCGCCGGCACCCCTTCGGGTGTTTCCCTCTCGCCGGAGGGTGGCGCCCATCAGAGCACCGTGACCCCTTCACTCGGGATCGAGCTACCGGGTCTCGATTTCTACGAGCCGGCCTTCGCCCGTGAGGTCGAGTGGATGCTGCTGGAGGCGCTGCGGCAGTGCTGCGACCGCGAGCATGGACTCTCGACCTACTTCCGCCTCTCGACTAAACCGATCGACCAGAAACTGATGGACGAGGCCATCACCCGGCTTGGTGAAGAAGAGCTGCACCGGCAGACGCTCCTCGGCGGCTATCGCATCGTCGATCGCCGGGTCTCCGCGCCCGAACTCCCCGCCCGCGACACGGTGCAGATCGCCGCCGGCGGCATCATGGTCCCCGAGGCGATCGACGCCGCGTGCCGCTTGCATGAGGAGGGTGTCGCCGCCAACGTCATCAACCTCACCAGTGCCCGCCGCCTTTACCGCACCCTGCGCGAGGCGCGCGGTCAGCTCCTCGCCGACGCCCGCCGCGACTCCGATCTCGCCCACCTCGCCACCCTCATCCCCGCCGACGAGCGTCGCGCCCCAATCGTCACCGTCCAGGACGGCGCCTCGCACGGGCTGGCCTTCCTCGGCAGCATCTACGGCGCCCCCACCGTTCCCCTCGGCATGGACCAGTGGGGCCAATCCGGCTCCCGCGCGGATTTGTATGAGTACGCGGGGATCGACGCCGACCAGATCGTCAACGCCGCGATGCTCGCATTGGAGCTGAACGAGGAGTAGGGCGCCGTTTGGTGCATCTGTGCCAGCCGCTATCCAGCGCGCCACACGGGACCTGCATCCCGGAGCAGCACGTCGGGGTCGCGCTCGGCAATGCCGAGCAACCGGTGCGAGGCGCCGTCAGGTGACCGGCTGCCCTGTTCCCAGCCCCGCACCGCGCCCACGCTCACGTTGAGCAGCCGCGCGAACTCGTGCTGGGTTAAGTTGAACCGCTTGCGCAGCGCCGCGATCCGCGCCGCGTCGAAATCCGCCGCCAACAGCGCGCTGAAGCGCGGAGGCGGCACGGGAAGCTCTGTTTCGCGCGCCCCGGCGATCCAGAGCGCGATGACCTCATTCGCCGCCGCGCTCGCGGCTTCGCGGGTGGCGCCGTGGGTGTGCAGATTCGGAATGTCGGGCACCGTCACCACGTACACGCCGTCGAGATCTGACCACTCGATCACCGCCGCGTACCGGCTTGCCGCTGCCCGGTCCGCATCCGTTACTTCCAATTCCCCATATCGCCTATCCACCGTTCGCCTCCTCGCCCACTGCACGTCGCGCCGCGCCTATCGCGCGGCGAACCGCCGTCTCCTGATAGTGGTGGGCGTCGTCGCTGGCCGCCCCGGACAGGGTGACGGTGATCTCGGGGGCCGCCGGGTGAAACCACCGGGTGTGGCTCCCCTTACCGAGGTCCGTCCGTTCGTAAAATCCGGCTTTTCGGAGTTCGGACTCCAACTGACGGAGCTTCCTTGGCATCGCGCCTCCGGCCAGAGTACTGCAAATGTACTACATAGTAGTAAATCACATCCAGGCATACCATCCGCCGTGCCTCTCTCCCGCAGCGCATGCTAGAGCTGCGGCATGGGTGGCTTCACTGGCTCCCAGGGGACCGCACCCTGGCGTTTGATGCGCCGGCGGAACAGCGTCCCGTTTTGCGTCGCGTAGAGCCAATCGCGGGCCGGGCCACCGAAGGCAACCGCCGAGACGGGTTCTGGTCCTGGCTCGGGACTCGCGATGATCTCCCGGCTGCGCCCGGACTGGGTCGACACCGTAATCCCCAACGCGGTCGGAATGTACAGCTCGCCGAGCGTATCGACGGCCATCCCCTCCACGCCGCCGAGGTTTCCCTGGTCGGACCATTCCATCCGGAAGAAGGGTTGCCCGTTGCCGAGCGAGCCGTCGCGCGCGAGCGGGAACGACCATCCAATCGTATGCTGGGCGTCCAGCACGGTGAGAAATGCCTGATCGGGCGACAGCGCCAGCGCGGTTGGCGCGGCGATCTCCCCCCCGTCATAGACGGTCCGTTGCCGCCCCTCCGCGTCGATCGCGACAATCGCTCTCCGCACCGGATCGGTCGCGTAGATCACCCCTGCAGCCGTCACGACGAGATCGTACGCGTCGATGTCCACGGCGACCGTCGCTTCGTCTCCCGCCGCGCCGTACGAGACGATGCGGCGGCGTGCCGGCTGGACCGCGTACAGTCGATCGTCCGGTCCGAACGTCACCGCCGAGACGCCGCCGGCGCTCTCGGTGAAGACCGCGACCGAGCCGTCAGCGGTTGTCATGGAGATGCGGTTATGCACGGGATCGGCGAAGAAGACGTCGCCGGCCTTGTTGGCCGCCGGATGGACGGCCGACGCGTACGAGCCGCCAACCTGCTGCCACGGTTGATCGGGGTAGAGGAGGTGCGCGAAGATCGGCCCGGACGTTGCCGCCGCGATCGAGGCCGGATAGTCGCGCCACAGCCAGCGTAAAGCGTCCGGCAAGATCGACGTCGCATGCTCCAGATCATGACCGCCAGGGCCGACAATCAGCGTGTGGTCGTACTGCGCGAAGGCCAGCGTGGCGGCCATCGACTGGTTGCCCAGCGGCCAGCTCCCATACACGATGTCGTGGTCGTCGACGGTTTCCTGCAGGAAGACGCGCAGCGTCTTCGGCTCCGTTTTCCGGATCCAGGAGGGCACGACGTTGGCCCCGCGCATATCCACGAACGTGCCAATGCAGCTCAGCACGCGTCGAAACTGATCCGGGCGCTCCCGAGCCGCCACGAACGCGGCCACGGCTCCGCTGCTGATCCCGGCGAGACCGCGGTCATTCGGGTCCGCGGACAGCGGGTAGTCTTGCCCCACCGCCGGAATCAGCTCGTCGAGCAGAAACCGGGCGAAGCGGTCGGTAATCGAGTCGTATTCGACATGCCGGTTGATCCGCGGCTGCTGGGTCGCTTCGGACAGGACGGGCAGCACCCCGGGATCGACGAAGATGCCGATCAATGGCGGTAAATCACCGGCGGCAATGAGCCGATCGAGGATCGCCGGTGTCTGCATCCGATCGACGAAAATCCACGGCCCATCGAGGAAGATCATGAACGGCGCCGGTTGCGCGTGATCATTCGTGGTGGGGACATAGACCTGATAAACATGCGGCGTACCGGGATAGACGTCGCCGGGTGGGAGGGTGAACGTGGTTAGCGCCACGCGCGCCATCATTACGGCTCCTTGCCGATCGTGATCTTGATGAAGCAGGAGCATATCAGTGATGAGATACTGCGATACCGGTTCTGTTGAAAGGAGCAAAGGTCATGATGGTCGCCGCGGCGGTGGCAGAGATCCTCAAGCGCGAGGGGGTCGACTTTTTGATCGGGTACCCGGTGAACCCGATCATCGAAGCGGCTGCGGCGGCCGATATCCGGACCATCATCGTCCGTCAGGAGCGGACCGGGTTGCACATGGCCGATGCGGTCAGCCGCGTCACCTCCGGCGAACGCATCGGGGTCTTCGCCATGCAGTTCGGCCCAGGGACGGAGAACGCCTTCGGCGGGGTTGCCCAGGCCTATGGTGAATCGGTGCCGATCGTCGTGCTGCCTGGCGGCTATCCCCGGGCGTTGGCCGCGGTTCCGCCCAACTTCAGCGCCTACCTCAACTTTCAGCACATCACCAAATCCGCCGAGCAGGTGACCGTTGCCACGGCGCTGCCCGATGCCCTGCGCCGCGCGTTCACGCAGGTCAGAAACGGCCGCCCGCGGCCCGTCCTCGTCGAGATCCCCAAAGACATCTTCGACGAAGAGCTGCCGGGTCCACTCGCCTACCAGCCGGCGCCGCGAGTGCGCTCGGGTCCCGATCCCGAGCAGATCGGCGAGGTCGCACGCGTGCTGCTGGAGGCCGAGCGGCCGGTCATCTATGCCGGGCAAGGTGTCCACTACGCCCAGGCCTGGCCGCAGTTGCGGACCCTCGCCGAACTCCTGGAGGCGCCGGTCACCACCAGCCTACAAGGGAAAAGCGCCTTCCCGGAGAATCACCCGCTCGCCCTTGGCTCCGGCGGCCGGGCGATCCCGAAACCGGTGCATCATTTCCTCGCCCGCGCCGACGTGATCTTCGGGATCGGCTGCAGCTTTGCCGCCACCACCTATGGGGTGACGATTCCCCCTGGCAAGACGATCGTCCACGCCACGCTCGATGCGGCCGACCTCAATCACACGGTGCCCGTCGACTACGCGCTCGTTGGGGATGCCGCACTCACCCTCGAAGCGCTGCTCGCCGAGGTCCGGGAGCGGGTTGGTGCTGGTGAAACCGGCCGGGGACGGTTCGACGCCGTGGCCGGCGAGATTGCCGCGGTAAGAGCAACCTGGCTCGAGAGCTGGCAACCGAAATTGACCTCCGACGAGGTCCCGCTCTCCCCCTACCGCGTGATCCGCGACCTGCTCGCGACGGTCGACGTCGCCAACACGATCATCACCCACGACGCGGGCTCCCCGCGCGACCAGCTCTCGCCGTTCTGGGTCAGCGTCGAGCCCCTGTCCTACCTGGGCTGGGGCAAGACGACGCAACTCGGCTATGGATTGGGTCTCACCATGGGCGCCAAGCTGGCGAAACCGGACAAGCTCTGTATCAACGTCTGGGGGGATGCCGCCATCGGATTCACCGGTATGGATTTCGAGACCGCGGTGCGCGAGCGGCTGCCGATCCTGTCGATCTTGCTCAACAACTTTTCGATGGCCATCGAGCTGCCGATCATGCAGCAGGCGACCGAAAAATACCGCTCCACTGACATCAGTGGCGACTATGCCGCGTTTGCCCGGGCCCTGGGCGGATACGGGGAACGCATCACGGAGCCGGGACAGATCGTTCCCGCCATCCAGCGCGCGATCCAGCAGACACAGGAGGGGACACCTGCGTTGCTGGAGTTCATTACCGCCAAAGAGATTACGTTCTCGATGTTTGGATGAGGCGCTTGCCGCCAGCGGGATCCACCATGATGAAAAGGGAATCTGGTCGATGAGCAGCGAAAAACCAAATACCGCCACCACTCAGCCGGCGATTCACGAAGGGCGCTGGCTGAAGTTCCCGAGCAAGCGGTCAATGACGCTCGGGCTGCAGCTGCCACAGAACCATCCGCGGGCGAAAGACCAGCTTGGACAGGGAGAGAACGGCTGGTCGAACGGAGAGGGTTTCTGGGACATCGTCGCGAAGGCGAAGTTGGCGCTCGCCGTCGGCTTCGACATGCTCTGGCTGCCCGATCACATGGTGATCGATCTGGACTCTGATCCTGGCGTCATTCGCGGTATCTGGGATTGTTGGACAACGCTGGCGGGACTCGCGGCGGCGCTGCCGGGCGTGCCTATCGGCACCATGGTCGCCTGCACCGGGTTTCACAACCCCGGCTCGATCGCCAAGATGGCGGAATCGGTGGATGCCATCAGTCAGGGTAATCTCGTGCTTGGCCTCGGCTGCGGCTGGCACAAACCCGAATACGACATGTTTGGATTTCCTTTCGATCATCGTGTCGACCGCTTTGCCGAGGCATTACCGATCATCGCCTCGCTGACGCGCACCGGGTGCGCCTCCTTCGATGGCGCCTACTATCAGGCGCGCGATGCGGTGAACTTCCCGCGTGGCCCGCGCTGGCGGGAGGGCGGGCCGCCCATCCTGCTCGGTGCGAAGCAGCCGCGCATGATGCAGCTCACCGCCCTCTACGCCGATGCCTGGAACGCGGACTGGCTCCTGGACCCGGAACTCTTTACCCCGATGATGGCCGATCTGGACGACGCGTGTCGGAGCGTGGGCCGGGAACCCTCCTCACTCGTGCGCACCAGCAGTTGCCGCTACGCGATGGCGGAGGACACCGGAGAACCCTGGCCCGCTTTTCACGGCACTCCGGCGGAGATGGCCGCCACCATGGTCCGGTTCGCCGAGCTGGGATCGCGTCATCACGTGATCTCGACCGACCCGCGCACGCCGGGCAGCCTGGAGAAGTTCGGCGCGGTGATCGAGCTTTTCGACCGGGGGTAACGCCCGCGACACTATCAGCGGGGACATCAGACGCCAGAAGTGCAAAGAAAGAGCATGGGGAACGAGTGACGGGCGCAACTGAGGAAGCAACGATATCAGCATCAGGCATCGCAGCGGACGAGCGGCGGGCTGTCGATAGCGAGCGGCGCATTCCGGCCGCGCGGCTGCACCAGTTCATTGCCGCGGTATTCGCGCACCTGGGCGTCTCCGCGGTGAACGCGGCGCGGGCCGCGGACTCCCTGGTGATCGCCGATCTGCGCGGTATCACCTCACATGGGGTGGCGCGGCTCGGCATGTACGTCGCTCAAATCCAGACCGGCGCCATCGATCCTCGCGCCACATTGACCACCATCCGCGAGACCCCCGCCACGGGCGTCTACGACGCGGACGATGGGCTGGCGCTGGCGCTGGCGCCGGAAGCGATGGACCACTGCATTGACAAGGCCCTGGCAACCGGGATCGGGATGGTCACGGTCGGCAACAGCACCCATTTCGGGATCGCCGGGTCCTACGCCATCCAGGCGGCGCGGCGCGGTCTGGGCGCCATCGCGATGACCAATGCCGGACCTCTCGTGGCGCCGACCGGAGGGCGGACACCCATGCTGGGCACCAACCCCATCGCGTTCGCGGTCCCCACCGGCCCGGATCGCCCGCCCTTCGTGTTTGACATGGCATCCAGCGCCGTGGCCTACGGCAAGATCGAAAACGCGCGCCGTGCCAACAAACCGCTGGCCCTGGGGCTGGCCCTCGATGAGCACGGGTTTGCGACGACCGATCCGCACATGGCGCGCTCGTTACTGCCGCTCGGCGGCGAGCAGGCGACCAGCGGGTACAAGGGGTATGGGCTCGCGGTGCTGGTCGATATCCTCTGTGGTCCTCTGGCCAGCGGTCTCTGGGGAACGCATCTCGCCAGTGTGCAACGCATTGGCAATCGCGCTGGGCTTGGCCACGCCTTCATGGCTTGGCGAATCGATGCCTTCCGTGATCCAGATGAGTTTGCCCACGATGTGCGACAGTTGCTGGACGAGCTGCGGGCCTGCCCGCCCGCGCCCGGTGACGACGTGACCGGTGTGCTCGCGCCTGGCGATCCTGAGCTTGCCGCGACACGCGCCAACGAAGCCCACGGCATCGCGCTGCACCCCACCGTCTGGGCCGACCTGGAGGCGATTTCGCGGCAACTCGGCATTCCGCTCGAGGCATGAGCGGCTCGCCAACCAGCCGCTTGTCCACGACACCGCGGCGGCGCAGTTGGCCTGGGACTGGACCCTAGCCTTCCTCAGGGCGCGACTGGCCTGATTCACTCGTCGCGAGCGTCTCATAATCCCATAATCCATGATCGATTTCGGGCAGATCGGATACGCCGAGGCGTTCCAGGATATGCAGCGCCTCGGTGCGGTGCTCCGCGTTGTGGAGGATGACTTGGAGGATTGTGCCGCCGAACGTCTTGCGCGCGGCGTAGTGGTCGACGTAGGTGTCTTCCAGACGTTGCTCGTCACGAAACTGGCGCGAAAGGATTGCGAAGGCCACAAAGGAGCGCTCGTGGCGGTCGATGAGCGCGGCCAATGAGCGGTCGTCTCGCTGGGCATCGACTGGTTGTTCGGTCATCAACGCGGTCCAGAACGCGACGTTGAAGATCACGTGCTCGAATGTTGCGCGCAGCGTCCGGTGCCCAATATCAAACGGCTGATCGAGTTCCGCGTCGGTCAGACCGCGGCTCAGGTCCAGGAGTTGTTCCGTGGCCCAGCGATCGTGCTCCAATAGGCGATCGAGCAGGTCCATCCCACACCCTTCTATGGAACAACCACCAGCGTTGCCTCCATTCCCTCGTCCCGGTGCTCCCCCTCGTTGACCGGGCAGTAGACGACGTACTCCCCTTCCGCGAGCACGGCGGACAGGACGCTCGATTCGCCGGGATCGAGCGGATTATCCAGCTCGGCAACGACCACGCCGCCACTTTCGATGACCACGCTGTGCGCCTCCGCCCCCTCGTTGGTGATGACGAAGTTCACCTGCCCGGCGCGAGTCTCTGCCGGCATGTCGATCATCCATTCCAGGAGCACGAGATCGACGATCTGCACTGGCTCGGCGGTGGGGGTCGGCGCGACCAATGGTTCGAGTTCCGCGTCCGGGGTGGTAGCGGCGAGATCGCGCGTCTCCGCGACCGTGCGCTCGCCGGCGAGAAAGACCGAGGCCCCGGTGGAACCCACATCCTCCGGGGAGAGGAAGGCGATCCCGCTGAACCCGGAGCCGTTGCGCGGGGAAAGCTTCACCACGAGCGATCCCCCCTCGTCGGAAACCCCGCCAATCTCGCCGCAGGCGATCTCTGTTTCCAACTCCTCCGGGGAGAGGAGCACGCTCACGCTGGTCTGCCCCGCGAGCAACGATTCGATGGCGACCGGTACGCTGCTGTAGGAGCGCTCGGCCTCGATGGCCGTACCCTGTCCCTGGGCTTCTCCCTCGGGAGTCTCCAGCGGGGTGAGGGAGGCGATCGTCTCGCCCGGTTCCGCACACGGGCCGGCGTGAATCTCCACTGGACGCTGCGCGACGAGCTGCCCGAATTCGATGGCGATGGGGGTGGCCGGGGTGGCGGCGATAGCAGGGGTGGCCACGCCTTCCTGCGCGAGCGAGCGGCCACCGCGATTGCCGGAAACGCTCGCCGCAAAGAGCAGGCAGAGTGCCAAAATGATGAGCGCTGGCGCGGCCAGCGCCGTCCGCCGTTGATTACTGAATTCCACCTGATACCCCTCGTTTTTCGTCCGGCTTGCCAGTGATCCACCCCGCCATTCAGTAGCGCGTACCGAGCTCCAGTCGCGCCAATCGCTCGTGCAACGGTTCCCGCCAGGCGGCGGCGAGTGCCGGTACGCTGGCGACCGCCGCCAACTCGTCCTCGTCCACGTCAGATGTCATCGCGCGGTGGGCATCGAGCACGGTAATCCCCGCGGGGTCGCGGGCGATGACCCGGATCTGACCGGCCACCGGCACCTGACCCGGTTCCAATACCCGCAGATACCATCCGGTGCGCCCACCGCGGACGAAGCGTTTGAGCAGATCGGGGCGGCCGGTCACGGTCGCCAGTTTGTAACAGGGGGAACGTGGCTGGGAGACCTGGAGCCGCGCGTTGCCCCAGGCCCAGATATCTCCGATGCGCACCTCGTCTTCCAGTGAGCCTGAAGTGGTGAGATTCTCGCCGAAGGTGCCGATGCCGAACGTGGTTCCGAGCTCCTCGTTCCAATGGGGAAGGTGTTCAGAGGGATAGGCGTAGACCGCCTTGTCAGGACCGCCGTGGACGGTGAGATCGGCCTGGCGGTCCCCCTCCAGATTGAGGGTATCGAGATATAGCGTCTCGGCGGGCACCGGTTGTTTGACGATGCCGCTGCGCACCGGTTTCCCAAATCGTGTGTTCCCGATCACTTGAGGCTGCCCGACATTGACCGAGATCAGACCGATCTCATTACCCATAAGTTCATCCCGATCGTGGTTGCCGCGTTGGCGCCAGAACGACTGTAGCAGCGCGGTCATCCCGGCGCGGTTATGAGCGCAATGGCAGATGTGATCGCCGCTTCGCCGCGTTCCAGCGTCTTGATCGCGCGCGCCACCCGCGCGAAGTCAAGACGCAAGAATGCGGCCTGGGCGTCGTCCATCGCGGTCCGGATCGCGGTGGCGCCCTCGCGGTAGGCGGCCTCCGCGGAGATGAAGCGGTCCGGGGCCGGGTTGGCATCGAGCCAGGCATCGGCCGCGTCCAGACTGCCCCACATCGCCTCTTGCTGAGATCGTACGCGGAGCAGGTTGCGGTCGCGGGCTTCGCCGGTTGCCACCAGCACGCGCGCATTCGCCGCGGCATCTTCGAGAAGTGGCAAGAATCCGACACGAAAGCCGTCATCCGTTCCGTTCGCGGCTGGACTCGCGGACGGGCGAGCGGGGGATGAATCTCCGGCGGGACGAGCCAGCTCACCCACCCCGCCGAACAGCCCCGCGCTGGTAAGCGCGACAAGGAGCAGACCCGCCGCTACGCGGATTGCCAGCATCGAGAGCGTGCGATTCGTCCCTGACTTCGCGTCGATGGTCGCTACCCGTGCTATTCCATTGCCGGTGACGCGGATTGCTCGGCCGCGGGCTTGCCCTCGACC
>JACCXM010000067.1 GCA_013697005.1 Chloroflexia bacterium
CTACCGAGAGGAGTTGGCTGCTCTACCGGGCGCGGTCCCCGCGGCGGTCGAGCGGGCGACGGCGACCGCCGGCCGCGCCGTCTTTTTCTCCGGGCTGACGGTGCTGATCGGGCTGATGGGACTGTCGCTGTTCGAGTTCATGTTTCTGCGCTCGGTGGGTATCTCGGGGGTAATCGTGGTCGCCTGGTCGACCCTGGCCGCGCTCACCCTGCTGCCCGCACTGCTGTCTATCGTCGGCGCGAACGTCGAGCGCCTGACGATTTGGCGGCGCTCGTCCGGAGCTCGGACGGAGGCCGGATTCTGGGTCCGGCTTTCGGAGGGCGTCATGGCCCGGCCACTGGCGGTGCTGATCCCGACCTTGGCCTTGCTGTTGCTGCTCGGCACGCCGTTCCTGCGGGCCAACATCTCGTCACCCGATGCGACGATTCTGCCGCCGGACCTGCCGTCCCGGCAGGCGTTCGATCTCCTCGTTGCCGAATACGGCGCTGGCGAAATCTCGCCGTTCCTGATCGTGCTCGAGGCGAATGGCGATATCTTCACGCCCGAGCACCTCGGGTCGATCTACGACGTTGGCGCCCGGCTGGCGAGCGACCCGCGCGTCACACGGGTGCAATCGATCGTCCCGCCCGGACTTCCCCGGGATCAGGCGATTGGCGTTGCCGCGTTGCAACCGGGATTACAGCGGCTCGGCTTCGAGACCGGGGCCAACCGTCTCGCGAACGGCAACGCGGCGGTCATCCTGGCGTATGCGAACTCCTTGCCGAATGACGAACAGAGCAAGACCCTGCTCACCGAGTTGCGCGCGTTGCAACCGCCAGGGTTGACGGTGCTGGTCGATGGCGGCACCGCCGAGATCGTCGACGTGGTGAACGAGATGTATGCCGATTTTCCGAAGGCGATTGCGCTCGTCGTTGCCGCGACCTATCTCGTGTTGCTCGTACTGTTTCGTTCGGTGCTGTTGCCGTTGAAAGCGATTCTCATGAACGCGCTGTCGATCGTGGCGTCCTACGGGGCGTTGGTCTGGGTGTTTCAGGATGGCCATCTGAGCCAGTACCTCGGGTTTACGCCGCTCGGTTTTGTCGAAGCCTCGCTGCCGGTCATCATGTTCTGCGTGCTGTTCGGACTCAGCATGGATTACGAGGTCTTTCTCCTCTCCCGGATTCGTGAAGAGTGGGAGCGGACCGGAGACAACACGCGGGCCGTGGCGATCGGGATGCAGCGCTCGGGGCGGATCATTACCTCCGCTGCACTGCTGGTGGTGGCGGTCACGGTTTCGTTCGTCTCCGCCGATGTGGTGCTGATCAAGGCGCTCGGTTTCGGGATCGCGCTGGCGGTATTCCTGGATGCAACGGTGGTGCGGGCGCTGCTGGTGCCGGCCACGATGCGCCTGGTGGGAGATTGGAACTGGTGGCTGCCGGCGCCATTGCAGCGGCTGCTGCCGGCGCGGGTACTCGCTGAGGAGACTGTATGACGTTGCGACGCGCGTTCGTCCACCGCGGTGCCCGGAACGTGGCGCTGGGGTGGATGTTGATCCTGCTACTCGCCATCCCCGCGGCGGCGGCGCAGGGAACGCCGGACGCCACCGATGCGCCGATCCCGGTCGAGTTTCCGCGCGACGACGGACCGCACGATTCGACGATCGAGTGGTGGTATTTCACCGGCCATCTGTTCACGCAGGCGGATGACCGCTACGGCTTCGAGTACGTCATCTTCCGTGCCCGCAATGGGGATCTGGAGGGGTACGTGTCGCACCTCGCCCTGACCGACAACGCGCAAGGTCAATTTGCTTACGATCAGCGTATTCAGGGCGCGCCCGGTGTCGCCGGCGAAGGCGCGCCGCTCGATCTGAATCTCAATGGTTGGACCATGCAGGGTGGCGACGGTCAGTTCGCCCTGGCAGCGGCAATGCCCGGATATGCACTGACGCTTGACGTCGCGGCCACCAAGCCGGCCGCGTTGCACGATGGCGACGGCTATATCGACTACGGCAATGGAACCGCGTCCTATTACTATTCCTGGACGCGGATGGACGTCACCGGCAGTCTCGATCTTGGCGCCGGCTCTGTCCCCGTTACCGGTGAAGCATGGATGGATCATCAATGGGGCGACTTCGCGACCTTCGCCGGCGGCGGGTGGGATTGGTTCGCGCTTCAGCTCGACGATGGCGCCGACGTCATGCTCTATCTGATTCGGGATGCCGATGGGACGGCGCTGCGGGTCGACGGTACGATCGTGGCCGCAGACGGGGAGGTCACGATTCTGGACGACGGTGATTTCGCGGTGACGGCGACGGGCGAATGGACGAGCGTGGAGACGGGCACGACATATCCATCCGGCTGGATACTCGAAATCCCCGAAGCCGAATTGGTGATGCGCGTGATACCCACGATGCCCGATCAGGAGCTCGATACGCGGCCGACTACCGGCGTGATCTACTGGGAAGGCGAGGTGCTCGTCGCGGCCACCCGCGGCGGCCAGCCGGTCGGCGGCTTTGGCTACGTCGAGCTGACCGGTTACGCGCCTTACGTGCCGCTCGATCTTGGTAGCGCGGTGGCGACGCCGGCGGGCTGAGATCAGCAGGGACAATCTCAAATGGCATCGCGAAAACCTGAGCGCATCGAAATTCCGGGTCTCGATCTGGCGACGGCCAGGCGCTACAGCCGGACCCGCTTGATCGTGCTGGCGGTGTCGACGTTGTGGAGTGTCACGCGCCTGGTGTGGTTTGCGGCGGACCGTCGCGCCGCATCGCTACGGACCAGGATCGGGTCGCTGGCGCCCGATCCTCGTCTGCGTACGCCCGCGTTCATCGTGCTAGCCGGCGTCCTGGCGTGGCTCTCGAGTTTGCCGCTGTCGTATTTGGGCGGGTACCAGGTGGAGCGCCGGTTTGGCCTGACCAAACAGTCCTCTCGGGGCTGGTTCGGCGATCAGGTGAAGGGGCTGCTGCTTGGCGTGCTCCTGCAAACTCCGCTCCTGACCGGGGCCTACGCCATCATCCGGCGCCGGCCGCGGGACTGGTGGCTGGTGCTGGCTGGGGTGACGGTGCCATTGACGGTGGTGCTGAGCAATCTGGCCCCCGTTCTACTGATGCCGATCTTCAATCGATTCACTCCGTTGCGGGATGAAACGCTGACCACGCGCCTGCGGGATCTCGGGACGCGGAGCGGCGTTTCCATCAGCGCTGTTTACGAGATGGACATGAGCCGCCAGAGCGAAAAACCGAACGCCATGTTCACCGGTATCGGGCGCACCAAGCGCATCGTTCTGGGCGATACGTTGTTGTCACGATTCAGTGTTAACGAGGTCGAAGCCGTCGTCGCGCATGAGTTGGGACATCAGGTCCACGACGATATCTGGCGGCTCATCGGATTTGGCGGCGCCGTGGGCTTTGGAACGACGTGGGTGCTGGCGCGGATAGCCCCGGCGGCGTTGCACCGCACCCAGACCCAGACCGGTGTCAGCGACATCGGCGACGAGGCGTCATTGCCGGTGCTGGCGCTATTGATGACCGCGCTGGGTCTGCTTCTCATGCCGGTTCAGACCGCGTTCAGCCGCGCCATGGAACGGGGCGCCGACCGCTTTGCCCTTGATCTGACGCGTGACGGCGAGGCCTATGCCAGGGCCATGGAACGATTGGCGGTGCAGAGTCTGGCCGATCCCGACCCACCCAAACCGGTCGTCTTCATGCTCTATTCGCACCCACCGATCGCCGATCGAATCCGGACCGCGCGCGCGGCGGAGCGGCAGTTTCGAGACTGACCCAGTGACGCCGAGCAGATGATGCAGCGGTCCTGGCCCAGGGGGTGACAGGGAGGCCACGCATTGCGTAAACTCCCCGTTCCGCATCACGCTGGCTTGGGGGGCCGCGGATCAGGGCACGGCGGACACGATTGCTCACATGCCTTGACCGGAGTTCAGCAAGCGACGCCTGAGCGGGACAAGAAACGATGCCCGACGAACGTTCGGTGCAGCGAACGCTGCTGGTGAGGGGACGGGGACAGCAGTGGGTGCGGGAGAGTACGCCATCACGGCGGGCGACGCGTTCACCTGGAAGAGCGACCGCGCGGAGGTCACGCTTTCACAGGCCAACGACGGCTGGATTGTCGAATATTCCACAATAGGCCGATTGCTGGGACCACCACAAGTTCTTCATACCGGACGCCATCGCGAGGCGAAGCACGCGGCGTGGGACGTGATGTCCCGAGTGCTGGCGGCGAGCAAGGATGACCGGGTGGGGATGAGCGCTGGGATGTCGGCGGCCAAGTGGATAAAAACGCGGCCGCGGTGGAGCGAAATTGGGGACTGAGAGCGGAACGAGCAATACCCGCTCGTCTCCGTGACTGATGCCTGAGCTGCCCGAAGTCGAGACCATTCGCCGCATCGTTGCCCGCGAGTTGACCGGTCTCGCGCTGAGGCGTGTCGATCTGACCTTGCCGAAACTGGTCCGCGACTCGCCCCTGCCGGATCTCGATCTGCTGGTTGGGCGCGTGGTGCGGGGCGCCGATCGGCGCGCCAAAGTGCTGGTGACACACTGGTCTGGCGGGCTGAGCGTCTTGACCCACTTCAAGTTGGCCGGTCAACTCGCGGTCATGAAACCGGATGGCCGCCGGATCGTGGCGGGGCATCCCGTGCCGCGTCCGGATGGGGTTTACCCGCACAAGGCAACCCATCTGACCTTTCAATTCGCCGATGGCACGATCGTCTATTACAGCGACATCCGGCAATTTGGCTGGTGGCGATTGATGGCGACCGATGCGGTCGCGCCGGCGTTGGCGGCGTTTCGTTTTGGCCCGGAAGGTACGGGCGGCCTCGGTCTCGACCGCGATGAATTGGCGGGGCGATTGCAACGGCGGCGTATGGCGGTCAAGCAGGTGTTGCTCGATCAGCGCGTGGTGGCGGGGCTGGGCAACATCTATGTCGACGAGGCGTTGCACCGGGCCCGCATCCACCCTGGGCGAGCGGCGAACAGCATCGCCGGAGAAGAGTTGAGCGCCCTGCATGAGGCGATCGGCTGGGCGCTGGAGCGCGGTATCGAGCAAGGTGGCGCGGCGATCCGTGCGGGCAAAGCCTATCCGCGTGACGGGTTCCCGGCCGTGCATGGGCGCAAGGACGAGCCCTGCGCCGTCTGCGCAACCGCGATCGTGAAGATGACACTCGGGGGTCGGGGCACCTATGTCTGTCCCGTGTGTCAACCAGAACCGGTCGCCTCGACCTGATCGAGCAATGCGTTCGCCAACGCGCTGAGCACCAGGCCGGCACTGGCGCGGACGACGACGTCGGCAATTCCATCGAGTGGGGTTGGCTCGTTGTTGATGATGGCCAGACGCGCGCCGGCGGCCACGGCGAACTCGGGAATCCGCGCCGCCGGTTGAACCACGAGCGAACTCCCGACGACCAACACCAGATCGCTGGCGCGGGCGACATCGAACGTGCGCCGCAACGCATCGTCCGGCAGCGTCTGACCGAAAAGCACGGTCGCCGCGCGGAGCATGCCACCGCAGTTGGCGCAGCCCGGGATTGCCTCCTGCGCGAGCCGAGCCTGAATGGCCGCCGCGGGCCAGGAGGCGAAGCAGTCGAGACAGCGCACCTTGTGCGCCGTGCCGTGCAGCTCGATCGTGGTTTTCGCTGGAGATCCGGCTTTTTGATGGAGACCGTCGATATTCTGGGTGATGATGTGGGTGAGGCGGCCGACGGACTGAAGCCGGGCAAGAGCAAAGTGCCCGGCATTGGGATCGGTGTCGCGCAGCGCGGGATAGCGTGCGCGGCGTTCGTGCCAATAGGTGAGACGGGTTTGCGCGTTCTCGCGGAAATCGCTCAGAGTTGGTGGGGCGTTGCGTTCCCAGACACCGCCCGGGCCCCGATAGTCCGGAATGCCGGACTCGGTACTGATCCCGGCGCCGGTAAAGGCGACGATGCGGCGACATGGCCGGGCGAGCGCGATCAAAGACGCAACGTCGTGTCCGATGGTCACAGAGATCCCTTGTGTCCGTACAGTGGAGATGATAGGATGCGATCTCTGGAGCGATTCAGAATCCCCGCCGTTATCACCCTATCGTCGACCGTCTCCCGCACCGGTCCAACATCGAACTGATCCCGGTCCAGGCCTCGTGGGCACAGCCGGGGGAGACGAGGTCGCCACATGATGATCTCCCAACCGGCAATCATCTGTCTCGAAGCGCATTGGAACCGGCTCCTGCATCGCCATGATGTGAGCGAGCGTATCGAGGCGCCCGCAAGCGGGGCCGCGCGTGATGACACGGCAAATGCGGCATCAGACGTCGCCATCGCCGCCACGGATGAATCGCTGCCGGCGCAGAAGCAGCGGCGGGTTGGCGGCGAATCCGCGCCAACGGGCCCGCTGACAACCGCCGAACGTCGCGCCCGGGCCGCTGCCCTGCGGGGATTGGCCTTGAGCCGGGCCCGCCGCTTCGATGCGGCCGGAGCCGCGTTCGCGGAAGCGGCCAAGCTCGACCCCCGGCTCGACTTGACGCGTACGCCCGCATTCTGGAAGTTGGAACGCGCGGCGCACGAGGCCGCCATCGCGGCGTACGTGACCGTGGGCCGCGACCGGGATGCCGCGGTCCTACGCGCTCAGGTGCGCAGCACATTCCGTCCCAAGGCGCTGCGCTCGCGATCGGAACCCCTGCCCAACTCCTGACGCGCCCGCGCGCCGCGCTCCATGATCGCGGCCGCGATCGCTTCCAGCCGGCCCGGATTGACGGCGTAAAACTTTGCCCCGCGCCGCAGGTCGACGGTGACGATCCCGGCGCGCTCGAGCTGCGCCAGGTGGCGCGAAACCGCCGATTGGGCAACGCCCAGGCGGCCCACGATTTCCTGAGCGTAGAGCTCGCCCTCCAGCAACAGGTCGAGCATGCGGAGACGTGTCGGGTCCGCCAGCGCCCGCGCGGATTCGAGCAGCTCTGCCTGCGCGGCCGCCTGACGCGATGGTCTGGCGGCGATGAGTGCAGGCGCGGCATCGCGTTCCTGACAACGGTCGATCAATTGGGGTGCGGCAAAGAAGACGACCAGGTCTGGTTCATAGGCGATGTAGCTGACGAATCCGCCGAGATGGGCCGAGGGGCAAAAGGTCACGCGCGTGATTGTCGGCGGCGGACGCTCCAGCACGTCGGGCACGCGTTGTCCGGTGAGGAAGGCGTACGCCTCGGCGAAGCTGCGATCGCCGAAAGAGGCGCCACGGCGGGCGGCCTCGTGCAGGGCCGGCGCCTCCGCGGCGCGGGCGTCCTGGTAGACCGATTCCCAGACACCGGCGTACAGCGCGATGGTGCGCCGCTGCAACGTGTCCGGGTCGGCAATCAGCGCCAAGACGACTTCGAGATTTGCGGTGGTCAATGCCGGTCGCAGCGCCCGCGCCCACGACTCCGCATCGTGCGGAGGCTGCCAGCGGATTTCGAGATCGGCATAGACGCGCTCCAGAGCGTGCTCGGCCATGTCGCAGTAGGAGGCGCTGGGTAAGCTCTCCATGAACGCGATCAGATCGGAGAAACTCGCGTCTCGCCGATCCGGGCGTAACGGCGCAAAGCGCATCACAGGTTCCTCCGGATAGTAGAGAAGGCGCCCGGAAAACCCATGCAGCAGGTCGAGATCGGCGCGCACCGATGCCGGGAGGCGCTGTCGTGCGGCGATCAGCCACGGATCGAGATCGCTGCCGGGGACGGCGCGATAGAGGAGGGACAAGACCGAAACCAGATCGAGCGGTAGCGACACCGCGGTTTCGATGCGCAGGGCGGGTTGACCAGCGACGAGCTCACCCATGAAGGGGAGGCTCGCTGGCGACGGGCAGTGGGCGAGGCATCATCACATCACTATATCGCGCTGGCCGGATTTCCGCAGATTCGGCGCACGGGGCGATCGGTGGCGATAATGCGCAGAAGTTACGCCTCGATCGACATGGACCGGCAGGGATGTCCTTGGGGGGACAGATGAGCACTGATCCGCTCTGGTTCAAGGATGCGGTGTTTTACGAAGCGCCCGTCAAGTCATTTTTCGATTCCGACAACAATGGCGTTGGCGACTTCCGCGGCATGGCGGAACGGCTGGACTACATCAAACAGCTCGGGGTGGACTGCATCTGGCTGCTCCCCATGTACCCGTCACCCTACCGCGACGACGGGTATGACATCGCGGATTTCGTCAGCATCCACCCGGATTACGGAAACGTCAGCGATTTCAAGGCGCTCCTCGACGCGGCGCACGACCGCGGGTTGAAAGTCATCGCGGACCTTGTCGTCAATCACACTTCCGACCAGCACCTGTGGTTCCAGGAAGGGCGCAAGGACCCGGATTCACCGTACCGCGACTATTACGTGTGGGGTGATGATCCTACCCGCTATCCGGATGCGCGCATTATCTTCATCGATACCGAAGTCTCGAACTGGACCTATGACCCGGAAGCGGGACAATACTTCTGGCACCGCTTTTTCAGTCACCAACCCGATCTCAATTACGACAATCTCGCCGTGCAGGAGGAGATGCTCAATATCGTCCGCTACTGGCTGGCGATGGGGCTGGACGGATTCCGCTGTGACGCGGTGCCGTATCTGATCGAGCGTGAGGAGACGATTTGCGAAAACCTGCCGGAGACGCATCTCTTCCTGCAGCGGTTGCGCCGGATGGTGGATGAAGAATTTCCCGGCAAGATTCTGCTCGCGGAGGCCAATCAATGGCCGGAAGACGTGGTCGAGTACTTCGGGACCCCCGAAGATCCCGAGTTTCACATGGCGTTTCATTTCCCCTTGATGCCGCGCATGTTCATGGCGGTGCGGCGCGAGGACCGCATCCCGATCGTGGAGATCATGACCCGCACCCCTTCGATTCCGGAAAATGCGCAGTGGGCCATTTTTCTGCGCAATCACGACGAGCTGACGCTCGAGATGGTGACGGACGAAGAGCGCGACTACATGTACTCCGAATATGCAAAAGACCGCGAGATGCGCCAGAATGTCGGTATCCGCCGCCGGCTCGCGCCACTCCTGGAGAACAGCCGGCGCAAGATCGAGTTGATGAACTCCCTGCTCCTCTCGCTGCCGGGCACCCCGGTGATCTACTACGGCGACGAGCTAGGGATGGGCGATAACGTCTTCCTCGGGGACCGCAACGGGGTGCGCACGCCGATGCAGTGGTCCAACGACCGCAACGCCGGATTCTCGCGTGCCGATTCCGCCCGCCTCTACGATCCGCTGATCACCGATCCGGTCTATGGCTACCAGGCGGTCAATGTCGAAGCCCAGGAACGGCTACCCACGTCGTTGCTGGAGTGGATGCGTCGCATCATTCGGGTGCGCAAGCGATTCCGCGCCTTTGGCCGGGGCACGTTGGAGTTTCTCAATGCCGACAATCGCACGGTGCTTGCCTACATTCGTGCGTATGGCGACGAAGTGCTGCTGTGCGTCGTCAATCTGTCGCGGTTCGTGCAACCGTCGCAGCTCGATCTGAGCGCGTACGATGGCTGGCAGCCGATCGAGCTGATCGGAGAGACGGCCTTTCCCCCAATCGGCGAGCTCCCGTATTTCCTGACCTTTGGCCCGCATAGCTTCTACTGGTTCCGCCTCGCGCGTCCCACGGCGCCGTGACCCGCTCCGGCGCGCTCCCGGACACCGAAGCGCGGATGCTCATGGCATCGGTGCTGGCCGAGGATGTGCCGCGCTGGCTCGAGACGCAGCGTTGGTTCGCCGATAAGGGGCGCGGCGTAGCGGCAGTGGTGCTCGAAGATGCCCTGGTGCAGCCGGTCGGCAACGACTGGCTCGCCCTCGTGATCGCCCGCGTCCAGTTCCGTGTTGGGGAGCCCGCTCGGTATTGCTTGCCCCTGGCGTGGACTGCGTCCAGCGGAGATCGGGAGACCATCGCCACTTCGACACTCGGCGCTGCAGAAGGCGTCTTTGTCGACGCGACGGAGATGCCGTGGTTCGGGCGATGGCTCCTGGACGCGCTGCTGGCGAGCAATGCTCGCCCAGGCGGCGGCTGGACGTTCGCGGCGCATGTGCCTGCCAGGCCAGTGCTCGAGCGTGCTCGGCTGCGAACAGGAACCCTCCTGCGCGGCGAGCAAAGCAACACATCACTCCGTTTTGGCGATGCCGCGAACGTCAAACTGGTGCGCCGTCTGCAGCCAGGACCGAACCCGGACGAGGAAATGCTGCGGGCTTTGACGAGCGTTGGTTTCAATCGTGTCCCCGCGTTTGCCGGGTCCGCATCCTGGCGATCACATGATGGTGTGGAGTTCCCGATCGCCTTGGCCCAGGACTTCGTTCCCAACGATGGGGATGGCTGGGCGTGGATGCTGCGCCGGCTGGAAGCTGTCGCCGCGGGGACCCTCGATTTCGAGCGTGACCCCGTGTCGCCGGAGACGCTGCTGGGGCGCCGCACCGGCGAGCTGCACGAGGCGCTCTCCCAGGTCTCGATGTCGGCGCTCGCCCCGGAGCCACCGTGCGAGGCGGCAATCGCGGCTGGCGTGCGGAGCACGCGCGATGCCGTAGATCAGACCGGACTCCTGCTTCAGGATCATCAGGGGCAGGTCTCTGGTGCGCTGCGGAACCGCATGCCCCAGATCGTCGCTGCGCTCGCGCGGAGTGCGGACGTCGCTGAAGGATTTCGGGATGAGATTGACACCTGGCGCATTCGCGTCCACGGCGACTACCACCTGGGGCAGACGCTGCGCACCCCCGACGGCGACTGGGTGCTTATTGATTTCGAAGGAGAACCAGCCCGACCCGTTGCCGCACGCCGGGCGAAAACTTCCGCCCTGAAGGACGTCGCCGGCATGTTGCGCTCGTTTGCCTACGCCCGAGGCGCGGCCGAGCGGTCCCTGGGTCCGCATCTCAGCCAGGCTGCGGCGGCGCGACTGTCCGCGTGGGAAGCCACGGCGCGCCGGGAGTTTGTCGCTGGATATCGAGCCGCGGTGCGGTCCGCGCCCGTGCCCCTGGTTCCCGCCGGCGATGTCGCATTTGCCAACGCGCTCGCCGCTTGGGAATTGGACAAGGCGCTCTACGAAATTGCCTACGAGGTGCGCAACCGGCCCGACTGGCTCGAGCTCCCGCTGCGTGCTCTGCTGCCGAATGCTTCAGGCTAGCCAGCCGCGGCGACCGGGGCGATTCCTGCTCTGCCCTGGCGGGGCGCCCAGTTCCGGTAGTCGATCGTGGGAAATGGATTGTCGCGTTCGTGAAGGGCGCTGAGATAGACCTTATCCTCGTCGGTAAACGCATCGCTTTCGGCCAGCGCCACGAGTTGATTGAAGCGATCCAGGTGCTCCTGAAAGCGCTCGACGGCATAATCCTTGGCCTGCTCGGTCGTCACCAGGAACGGCCAGTCGCTACTTTGCAGCAACAACAGCTCGCGCGCCGATTGATTCAGCACGTCCCGCCGCATGCCGTCGGCGTTCGGGAAGCGGGCGGCGCTATCCTCCATCCGCTGCTCGGAAGCGTGAATCAACGGCCACATCCAGTTGGTGTCGTCGTTGAGCCAGGTGTAATGGCCACCGCCCGCACCCCAGCTCGATTCCGGGAGGGAGAGAACCTGGTCGGGCGGATGCTGCTCGACAATCTGGCGGGCGGTGCTCACTTGGACAGTACGTCGCCCCGCCAGTCCTCGCAGCACGGCTTTCAACCAGTCGACCCCCTCGAACCACCAGTGACCGAACAATTCGGTATCGTACGAGGCGGTAATGCTGCCGAAGTTGCCCGTGCGGGCGTGGTAATCGCGGAGTTGCTCTTCGATCAATTTTACATAATGATCGGCATGGGAGGCAACCTGCGCCGCCGCGTTGCCAGGGTCGTACGGTTCTTTGCGGCCCAGATCGACGCCGGCACCGGAGACGCGCCAGTACTGCAAACCCGATTCGCTGTCCTTGCGATGGAACTCGCGATAGGCGAAGTCACCGGGGTAGCCGAACGCCGCCGACCAGACCTGTTGCCCGGTGCGTTCATGTCTGGCGAGCACGGCAACCTGACCCGGCGCATCGCCGACCCAGTACGGGTGGAGCGAGGTTCCCGGCGCCATCTGCCGATCCGGCGCCGGGGGCGTGATGCTCGAGGCATAGCGGCGCGCGATCATGCCGTATGGTCCGATCGTGCCGGGAACCGCCATACCGACTGGTTGTCCGCCTTCGACGGTATGGGTTTCGCTGAAGAACACCAGCAGTCCTTCTTCGGCGAGGAATGACTCCAGTCCGGGACGTCGTACCGGTTGTCCGTCTTCGCTCTCGAGAATCGCGGGCCGGTAGGCGCATTCGGGAAGCCAGACCGCTTGCGGCGCCCGGCCGAAATGGCGGGTGTAGGCATCGACCCCGGTATGAAGCTGCCCGTGAATGGATGAGTCGCGGGAAAGCAAGGGCAGGTAACCGTGGGTGGCGGCGCTGGTCCCGATCTCGATCAGCCCCGCGTCTTGCAGCGTGCGGAAGGCGCCCAGCAGGTCGCTGCCGTAGCGGTCCCGGAACGAGGTCAGCACCCGCGCGTACCAGTGATGGTAGAACTTGGCGAGGTCGCGCATGGTCGCATCACCAGCATGATCGAAACGCGCGACGTCCTTGGCGGCGTTGGCAGCGCGCTCCGCGGCGTAAGCGATGAAGTGCTCGACAATGAGTGCGTCCGCCAGTTGCTCGGCGAGAACTGGAGTAATGCCAATTGTGAGGCGGAACGGCACGCCCTCCTCGCGGAGATCGAACAGCGCATTGAGCAGGGGAACATACGTCTCGGCGATTGCCTCATGCACCCATTCTTCGCCGTGGGGCCACATCCCGGCCTGCCGCGCATAGGGGAGGTGGCTGTGCAACATGAAGGTAAACGCCCCAACCGGTGCATCCACGTCGATCCTCCCCGCAACGATATCGCGCGCCAGCGCCGAAGTCTGCTTCACGTTCCCGCGGCCAAGCCGGGGTCACGGCCGCCGGTCCAGAGGGGATGGGCGGCGTTCGGCACGGTGTAATCGAATGGATCGTACCCGCGGGGCGGGATGGCCGCACCGGATCTGCCGTACGTCTCGGTCAGCTCGCGCAGTCCATCGGCCAGCCCTTCGTGCAATTGATGTGGCGCGAAGCGCCAGGACCAATTGCCGTACGCGATACCGGGGGTATTCATGCGGGCATCGTCGTCAAGGCGCATGACATCCTGCAAGGGCGCGATCGCGCGATCGGCGACCGAGGCGAGCGCGGTGCGCACGAGGTCCCAGGCGATATCGCTGCCATCGCGACCCAGATAGCGCTGCACATTGGCCCGTACCGGGTCGGAGAGGGAGCGAAACCAGCCGATCGTGGTCTGATTGTCGTGGGTGCCGGTGTAGACCACCGAGAGCGGATCGTAGTTGTGGGGGAGGTAGTCATTGCCGGGGCCGCTATCGAAGGCGAACTGGAGCACTTTCATGCCGGGGAATCTGAGCTCCTCGCGCAAGGCGATGACGTCCGGCGTGACCAGTCCCAAATCCTCGACGATGAGCGGCAGCGAGCCGAGCACCTGTTCCATGGCGTCGAAGATGCGGCGACCGGGGCCTGGCTCCCAATGACCGTTCGCGGCCGTGGCCGAACCGGCTGGCACCACCCATGATGCGGCGAACGCGCGGAAGTGGTCGATGCGCAGGATGTCGACCTGGCGCAATGCGGATTTCACGCGATCGGTCCACCAGGCGTAGCCGCCTTCCGCATTGCGCGCCCAGTCGTACACGGGATTACCCCAGAACTGACCGTCCGCCGTAAAGGCGTCCGGTGGCACCCCCGCGACTTCCGTCGGGCGGCCGTGGGTATCGAGGCGGAACAGGTGGCGATGGGCCCAGACGTCGGCGCTGTCATAGGCAACGAAAATGGGAAGATCGCCAACCACCCGAATGCCACGGTCATTGGCGTACCGGCGCAGCTCGTGCCACTGCCGGTCGAACAGAAATTGCGTGAACTGGTGGAAGCGCATCTGGTCTTGCATAGTCTGGCGGGCGGTGGCGAGCGCTGCTGGTTCGCGCAGCGCGATCTCGGCTGGCCACTGACTCCAGGCGACTCCTTCGTGGACGTCTTTGAGCGCCATGAACAAGGCGTAGTCGCCTAGCCACGTGTCCTGCGCGATGCAAAATGTATCGAAGGCAGACCTGAGCTCCTGCGCCGCGCCGCGGCGGAAGCGATCGTAAGACTCGCGCAAAAGACGCTTCTTGAAAGCGCGAACCGCGTCGAAGTCGACATGCGAGGCGGGAAATTCGGGAGCGTCTTCGAGTTGGGCGGCATCGAGAAGACCATCGCCGACGAGCCACGGCAGCGAGATCAGCAGCTCATTACCGGCGAATGCCGAGGGCGAGGCGTATGGCGAATTGCCGAGACCGATGGGTCCAAGCGGGAGGACTTGCCACAACGTTTGTGATCCACGGGCCAGCCACTCAACGTAGCGGAACGCCGCCTCGCCGAGGTCGCCGATACCGTGCGGGCCAGGGAAGGAGGTGGGGTGGCAGATCACACCAGCGTGGCGGGTTCGCTTCATGTCCAGGAAACCTTACCACGCCGCGTGGGGCTCTCCATGATCGAAAAACGGAGACCCGCCAGGTGCGGGTCTCCGCGAAAAAGCTGCTTACGATCGCCGAAAGTTACAGGGCCGCGCTGCTCCCGGTTCCAGCGGTGACGGTTTCGGTAACCGCGTCCGCCGGCGCACTCGCATCGTCGGGTGTCTCATCGGTGGCGTCCTCGCCACGGGCTGGCACACCGCGTTCGGCGCGCGCCGCGAGCCGGCTCTGTCGCTTCGAGGGGCGGCCCGACGCCGCGGCCGTCTCGACACGGCGCATGAAGCGCTCGACCTGACCGGCCGTGTCCACGATCCGCTGTTCGCCGGTGTAGAAGGGATGGCAGACGTTGCACAGGTCGGTGCGCAGGGTCGGCTTGGTCGACCGCGTGGTGAAGGTATTGCCGCAGGCGCAGGTCACCGTGGCCTCGACGTAATTGGGATGGATTCCAGATTTCATCAGCATTGAACTCCGTACAGTGCAGGGAAATAAGAGGTGCAAGGGCGTGGTGACGTCGTTAGTCCGCCGCGCCCGGTTCCGCGTATATCGCCGATTGGTACGCTGGTTTGATCAATCCTTTGGCGCCACCGATCGGGTAAACATCCGGTGGGTAGACGCTGATCCGCCGCTTGGCGCGGCTCACTGGCTCGAAGCAGACGACACCGTCGATTTTGGCATAGATGGTGTGGTCTTTGCCGATGCCGACATTCCGGCCAACCCAGAACTGGGTGCCGCGTTGGCGCACGACAATCGTCCCCGAGCGGACGAACTGGCCATCGGCGCGCTTCACCCCGAGTCGCTTCGACTCGCTGTCGCGGCCGTTGCGGGAGCTACCAACGCCTTTCTTGTGTGCCATGACTCGTTCTCCTCTACTCCGTTGTCACGCTGCTTCAGGCATTGATCGCGGTAATCGCGACGCGGGTCTGAGCCTGGCGGTGGCCGGTCCGCCGCCGGTACCGCTTCTTCGGCTTGAATTTGAAGACCACGATCTTGGGACCGCGAAACTGATCGGTGACCTGGCCCTGAACCGACGCCCCGGCCACCAAAGGCGTGCCGACGCGCGCCGACCCGTCACCGCCGACCATGAGCACCCGCTCGAATGTCACATCGGAACCGGACTCGACCGAGAGCTTCTCGATGGCCAGGGTATCGCCGACGGCCACGCGGTACTGCTTGCCACCGGTTTCGATGATCGCGTAATGCACGGGTCCCGCTGCGGCCTCGCGCTGCGTTCGGTTTCCCGGCGTCGACGCGGTTTTGGTGTCCAATTGTGTTCTTGTTCTCGTTGCGGAATCGGCCATAAGGGTCTTTACTCGCTCTCTGACACCGGTCGCCACCACGACGCAATTGGGGCAACACAAAACAAGGTGCTTGGCGCACCCGCGACCAGGAATTATACCACAGCGAATACTCCCCAGAACCGGCGTGGAACCGCGAGAGGAGAGCGATGTTGGCAGACGAGACTTCTGGCGACCGGGAGATGGCGGTCGATACGCGATTGCAACTGGCGCTGGCCCGGGCCGGCCGCCAACTCGACGACGATCAGCGTCGCATCGTGCGGTCGCGAATTGAGCGTCAGCTCGAGATGGCACACCTCGTCCGCGCGGTGCCGCTGGCCCACGATGACGAGCCAGCGCACGAGTTCAGCCCGTCCCACGGCCTCGCTGGCGCCGGTGAAACGCCACGTTTGTGACGGCAAGCGCTGATGCTCTCTCGTTCGCAAGTGTTGCGGAGCTGGGGGCGCTGCTGAGAAGTGGTGATGTCAACGCGGTTGCGTTGGCCGAGCTGGCGCTGGCGCGATTGAACACGGTGGGGCGAGGGCTAAACGCGGTCGTCACTCTGACGCCGGACACCGCCCTGGCGCAGGCGGCTCGCGCCGACGCGGAACTACGCGCCGGTATCGATCGCGGACCGTTGCATGGCATCCCCTACGGCGCCAAGGACCTCCTGGCGGCGCGCGGGTATCCCACGAGCTGGGGCGCGGCGCCATTTCGCAATCAGGTATTCGATCGGGACGCCGCGGTTGTGGAGCGGATGGCGGCGGCGGGAGCCGTGCTTACCGGCAAGTTGGCGATGGTCGAGCTGGCGGGCGGCTTCGGCTACGAGCAGCCCGATGCGGCCTTTACCGGTCCGGGGCGCAATGCCTGGGACCGCGAGCGGTGGGCGGGGGGATCGTCCAGTGGCTCGGGGGCCGCGGTCGGCGCCGGATGCGTGCCACTGGCCATCGGTTCCGAAACCTGGGGCTCCATCGTCGTTCCGGCCGCCTTCAATGGCGTCACCGGGTTTCGGCCAACCTATGGACTCGTCAGCCGCCGCGGCGCGATGGCGCTGTCGTGGACGATGGACAAGATCGGCCCGCTGGCCCACACCGCGGTCGATTGCCAGATCGCGCTGGCGGCGATCGCCGGTCCCGATCGGGAAGACGTGTCCACGCTCGGCCGGCCCCCGTTCCAACCAGATACGCGGCGGAGCGGATTTCGCTTCGCGCGGATGGCTTCGGTCGAGAGTGGGACAGAACCCCATGTGGCGGCACACTTTGACGAGGCTCTCCAGGTGTTCCGCGAGATCGGCTCGATCGACGAGGTGACGCTTCCCGACCTGCCATTCGATGCCGCCGCCACGATCGTCCTTTCCGCGGAAGCCGCGGCGGCTTTTGAGGAGTTTGTCGGGACGGAGGAGGCGGACGGGTTGACGGCCGTGGAGAACCGCGTTGGACTGATCGACGCCTTGGCGATCCCCGCCACCGACTACCTGCGGGCGCTTCGTGTGCGGCGCAAAGCGATGCAGGCGATGGATGCCCTGCTGCAAGGGTTCGACGCGCTGCTTGCGCCGGGCTACCTGACGGTCGCCTCCGGGATCGGCGAGCGCTTCGGCGAGGAACAGAATGACGTCGAATCACGTACTATCGGTGGCGCCGCCAATCTCTGCGGTCTGCCCGGATTGACGCTCCCGGCTGGTCCGGGTCGAGACGGGCTTCCCACCGCGGTGGGGTTGACCGGCCGCGTCGACGCGGACGCGGCGGTGCTGGCAGCCGGCGCCGCCTTCCAGGAGCGCACGTCCTGGCATCGCCAATTCCCGCCCGTCAAGTTCCACGAGGAGTCCGCGGACACATCGCGACGTGAACCAAAGTGAAGGATTCCATCCGCATGACAGATTTCGCATCGAAGCTTGGGCGACGCGGCACGACCGCGGTCGCCGCGACGGTCGTGACCGGGGCATTCGCCCTCGGTGTGCTCGCGGGAGGCGGCTTTTCGGGAGCGGCCCGAGACGTTGGCGCCGAATCATCGCTCGTGGGACGGGCGGAGTTCGCGACGCTGGAGGAAACCTGGGAGCTGATTCACACCCAGTGGCCGGATCCCGACCAGCTCGACGACGCGGCGCTCGTTTACGGCGCGGCGCAGGGGATGGTCGATGCCATCGGCGACGAAGGGCATAGCGCATTTCTCGATCCCGCGGCGACGGTGGAGTACGAGCGTGCCCGGGAGGGCCACTACGTCGGGATTGGCGTCGAAGTCGACGCGCGTTGCGGGGTACCGATCGTCGCCGCGACCATGGAAGGGTCGCCGGCGCGCGCGGCGGGGTTGCTGCCGGGCGATGTCATCGCTGCGGTCGAAGGCGTTTCGACCCGCCGCATCGACTTGCCCGGCTTACGCGATCTGATTCTTGGCAACGAAGGCGATCAACTGACGCTGACAATCGAGCGGTCGTCGGAGCCCGTCCCCCTCGAGATCGAGGTCATGCGGCAAACGATCGACCTCGACCCGGTCACCTGGCGCTGGTTGCCGGAGAAAACCGTCCACATGCGGGTGACAGGTTTCGAACCGGGGGTCAATCAGGAGGTTCGTGACGCCCTGGAAACGATTCGCGCGGAAGGCGCGGAGCGGCTCATTCTCGATCTGCGGGGCAACCCCGGTGGACTGGTGCCAGAGGTGATTGGGGTCGCTTCCCAGTTCCTCGACGAGGGCTCGACGATCTTTCAGGAGCAAGCGCGCGACGAAGAGGCGCGTGCGATCAAGACCGTTGGCCGCACGGGGCAATGGCTCGACATGGCACTGGTTGTGCTTATTGACGATGAATCGGCGTCCGGGGCGGAAGTTCTGGCCGCGGCGTTGCGCGAAAATGGGCGAGCCGAGCTCATCGGCGAGACGACGTTTGGCACCGGTACGGTACTCTCGACGTTTCCCCAGGACGATGGATCGAGTGTTGTGCTGGCCACGGCGTTCTGGTTGACGCCGGATGGTGATCACGTCTGGCAAGAAGGGGTCGAGCCCGACCAGTTCGTGACCCTCGCGCGTGACGCGTTTCCCTCCCGTCCGGAGGATGATCCGGACGTGACCGCCAGCGAACTGGAGGATTCGGCGGATGCCCAGTTGCGGAGTGCATTCGCGGCGCTTGCTGGGGGGCAGCCCGCGGGCTAGTCCGCGCGCGAATGTCCCGCAGTTTCTTTCAGTGCATGCGCGAGTGCGTGGTACTGTTGCGCCGTCCGGGCCGCCTCGCCCGGATTACACATCGCCGCAAACCCGTTGGCGGAGGTACCCGCACTGATGCTCTCTTCGGAAGGACTGCCTCGCCCCGTCGTCCGTTCCGCGACGCTGAGCCGGCGATTCCAGAAGTTCCTCCTGGTTGGCGCGATTGGCCTGGGGGTCAACCAGTCGCTGTTGTTCACGTTGGTTTCCCTGGCTGGATTGGCGGTCGGTGCGGCGTCGCCGATCGCTATCGGCTTGTCGATGGTTGTCACGTTCGCCCTGAACGAGCGGTGGACCTGGCACGACCGCGGCAGCGGCCCGCTGCTGCAACGGGCGTTACTGTATGGATCGATCAATTCGGGCGGACTGGTGATCAACTGGCTCACATTGGTCTCGCTCGATCAATGGGGTTGGAACTACCTGGTGGCAAACCTTGTCGGCGCCGGAATTGCCGCGATCTGGAACTTCAGTCTGAATCATGCGCTGACATGGCGTCGATGAAGTCTTGACGCGGGTGGCGGCTGGCCGGGTTCTTGCACGGGGATGGACAGGGTCCTGCCGGGGCTTCGTTTACACTCTCGCTGCAGAGAATGCGGACCGCGCATCTCGCGCCGATAGAGGTGGTGTGCTGGTGCGGTTCGACCTGCACATACGAGGACATTGAGGGTCTTTAGCAATCATGGACGTACCTCGCAACGGCCGCCCACAGAATGCCAGCTTCGCCTCTTCTAACGGCGCGACGTCCCAGCACGGGAATTCGACGGTCGTCATGGGTGCGGGACCGGGCGGGCTCTGTTCCGCGTATGTCCTGTCCAAGGCCGGAGTGCCGACGACGGTTCTCGAACGAGCGCCATTCGTGGGCGGTCTGGCGCGGACCATTCGCCATGCAACGGACTATGGCGAATTTCGATTCGACATCGGCGGCCACCGCTGGTTTACCAAGAACGACGAGCTGAACGAACTGTTCCGCGAGGTTGTGGCCGATGAGCTGCTGTGGGTGAACCGCGTCAGCCGCATCTATTTCGATGGAAAATACGTCGACTATCCGCTCAAGATTTCCAACGCCCTGAAGGCGATTGGACCAGTTGTTGCGGCGAAGGCGATGGCCGACTACGGACGCACCCGGGTCGAGCAGCGGATGCATCCCACCACGGTCGAATCGATGGAAGATGCGTACATCGACCAGTTCGGACCAACGCTCTATCGCCTGTTTTTTCAACGCTACTCGGAAAAGGTATGGGGACTGCCCTGCGATCAGATGAGCGGCGACTGGGTGTCGCAGCGATCGAAGGGCATGTCGCTGGTGACGGCGGTCAAGGATGCGGTGATCCCGACCAAGGGCAAGGTCGTCAGTCTGATCGACGAGTTCATGTACCCGCGCGGCGGATTTGGGCGCTTCTCGGAACGGATGGCTGATTCCATTGTCGCCGCCGGCAATGAAATTCGGTTGAATGCCGGTGTGGAAAAAGTGCACCGTGAGGGCAACCGCGTCGTCGGTATCACGGTGGCTACCGAAGCTGGTAGTGAGCGGGTGGAGGCCGAGAACTATATCTCTTCCATTCCCTTGACCTTGCTCGCCAAGATCATGGACCCGGCGCCTCCCGCCGATGTGCTGGCCGCCGCGGACGCGTTGACCTTTCGCAACATCATCACCGTGAATCTGATGTTGAAAAAGCGTCAGGTGACGCAGGATACCTGGCTCTACGTCCACGACAAGAACATCCTCTTCGGGCGTTTTCACGAGCCGAAAAACTGGAGCCCGGCGATGGTTCCCAGCGATGACGTCACCTCGCTGGTGGTCGAGTATTTCTGCTCCTTTGGCGATCACATCTGGTCGATGAGCGAGGAAGAGCTGGTCGCCCAAACCGTGCGCCATCTGGTCGAAGACCTCGAGTTCATCACGCCGGACGAGGTCATTGGGGGCTTTACCGTGCGCGCGCCGCGGGCCTATCCCGCCTATGTCATCGGCTATGAGCAGCCCCTGGCCCGCATCCGGGCGTTCATTGGCGACATGGAAAACTTGCAGATCATCGGCCGCTACGGCACATTCCGTTATAACAACACGGACCACTCGATCGAAACCGGACTGTTGGCGGCGAAGAATATCCTCGGCGAGAGCCACGATCTCGATCGGGTCAACGCCGATGACGAGTATCACGAGATCAAGCGCGTCTCTGAGCCGGTCGGTGCGGGCCGATCCTGATCGCACTCCGCGTTGGCCGCAGGCAACGCGGCTGATCGTCGTTCTGCTTCTGCTCTATGCGGTAAAGCAGATGTTCCTGGTCGCGGCGATTTACCCCTTCAGCGGACACGACGAGCTGGCCCATTTCAGCTACGTGCAGACGCTCGCGACCGAGGGCAGAATTCCGGAGCTCCCCGATCTGCGCTCCTGGCGCGCCAATCTGGACGGCGGTGAGCCGCCGCCCATCGATCAGATTCCCGACGAACTGTACCAGTATTGCCGTTACGCGCTCGACTGGTATTGCGAGCCGGATAGCGTCCGCTGGAGCGCTAACCCGCCGCGGATCGTGACCGTGCCGGGTCAGGGCTACTTCCCCTCCGGTTATCAATACGTCGCCAATCATCCTCCCCTCTACTACGCCACGATGGCGCCGCTCTATGCGATGTCATCGGGGTTCTCGCCGCTCGGTCAGCACTATCTCCTGCGTCTGGCGGCGATTCCGTTCGGAATGGTGACGGTCTACGCCGCGTATCGCATGGTGCGAACGCTCTTTCCGAGCGACGCGTTCCTGACCGCGACCGTTCCCGCGCTGATCGCCTTGCAACCGCAGATTTCTTACGAAGCGGCCATGATCAACAACGATATCGTCGTCATCGCGCTAACGTCGCTCATCATCTGGGGCGTCGTCGCCGGCATGCGTGACCGGTTTCCCCTCCGTCTCTGCCTGGCGGTCGGCATCGGGCTCGGTCTCGATCTCCTTGCCAAAGGGTCGGCCATCACCATCGTGCCGGTGATCGCGGTCGCGCTCATGATGGCGATGGGTTGGCGCGATTGGCGGGCGCTGCTTGCCCGCGGCGCGGCCGTCGCGATTCCGGCAGCCGCGATCGCCGCGCCCTGGTACGTCTTTCTGTACCGGACATATGGGGATTTCAGCGGGCTGGACCGGGTCGACGCGCTCCAATATTGGAATGGCCCGATGGGTTCGTTCGGGGAGCTGCTCACCGATCCCGGTTTCGTCGTCGCGCGGTTTCGGGAGACCTGGGGAGAATTCGGATGGCGGCTGATCCACTTGCGGCAGGAGGTGTTGTGGGCCATTGCCATCCCGACGGCAGCGGCCGTGATCGGGCTGGCTGTTTATGGGATTACCGCATGGCGGAATCGCGCGATCTCGCGGGATGATTCCTTCGCCCGGCCGCACGCCTGGCAAGCGAAGGCGCTGGTGATTCTGCTGCTCGCCTGCGTCGTCGCCTATCTGGCGGTCGTGCAGTTCGGAACGTCGTTCGCGCTGGCACAGGCCCGCTATTTCTTCCCGGTGGCCAATGCCGCGGCTGTGTTGGCGATGCTTGGTTTGCGTCCGCTGATTCCGACCCGAATCCGGCCTGCTGGTCAGGGGATCGTGGTTGGCGCGCTCATCGCGCTCAATGTCATTATCATGACCGCCTACGTTTTGCCGTTCACCGTCACCGTTGGTGATCCTGTCTTGAACTGGACCTGGGGTGGTTGACGCGACTATCTCACCCACGACCCGAGAAGAATCGCACGCGCTCGGGAGCGACGCGCCGCATGTACCGGTGCAGCGTTTCATACCGGCAACGCGCCGCGTGCTGGCGATCGTCTGGGGCGGGCTGATGTTGGGCCTGATCGCGTTCATCGCCTTCGCGACGGTACGCGTCGGCGCCGGTAACTGGATTGGCAGCCGGAGGCCGGTGCGCGAAATCTGGTCTGGCTTCACGGCCTATCTTGTGGAAGAAGGGGCGTCGCCAATCCTGGTCACGGGGGTGACGGCGGCGGCGGTGCTGACCGTGCTGGGGGCGGGGGTCGTGTTGTGGCTCGCCTTCGCCCTCGAGGACGCTCCGGTCGAATCGTCGCCTGACGACACGACGGAGCAGTGATCGCCGCTCGCGACGCGACAGAAAACGCCGGTCAGCGGTTGTGGTTGTGGTTCTGGTGGTTGCTTTACGCGCTCGTCACGCTGTACGTAGCGGGGCGGATGGGAGCCTTCGCGCTCTCGGCCGCTGTCCCGACGCCGGCGGGTCTGGTGCAACTCCCAAACACGTTCGCCAGCGTCGACCATCCGTTTCACATAGCCCGGGCGGAGGCGCTGTGGCGGACGTTGTCCTCCGGGCAGCTTCTACGCTGGATCGGTCAGCATCAGGGTGGATACCCCGTCGAGTTCTATCCGCTCGGCGAAGCGTGGCTGGAGGTTGCGGTCCGGGCGCTTTCGCTCAACACGCTTTCGGCGCCGGGCGCGCATACCCTTGCGGTGATCGCACTGTTTCTCGCTCCCGGTATCGCCTTTTGCCTGCTTGCTGGCGCGGACGGATGGAGTCCGGCCGTCGGGGTGATGGCGCTGGTGCTCCATGTCTCGCTTCCGGGAAGTTGGTATGACGGCGGGTACACCGAATTGGTGCAATGGGGTCTGGTGACGAACGTTGCGGCGGCGGTGGCGTCGTTGCTCATGCTACCGCGGGTGATCCGCTTTCTGGTGACCGGGAAGGGTTGGCCTGGTGCGGCGACAGTTGCGTTCGCCGCAGCCGCCTTCTATAGCAATCCGCGATCGTCGATTGGGTTGGCCGCACTCGGCGCGGGAGCGTGGCTGGCGTTGGCGCTCCGGCGACAAATCCCGATCCGTAGGGGCGACGCAGGCGTCGCCCCTACGGATCGGGGATGGGTTGGCGCCATCACGTTGCGAGCGGCTCAGGTGGCCGGTCTCGCCGCGCTCCTGGCCGCGCCGGAGCTGATGGCGTTGGCTCGCTTCGGCGATCTGTACCGCTTCGTCCGCTACAGCGGGTACGACGAGATTGCGGCGTATATCACCGCCGCCGCCGGCGCGGTGACGGTGCCCGTGGCGATACTCGGGTTGGCGGGACTCGCGTTCGGTCTGGCCGTGCGGGGTAGGATCGCGACGACGGCAGCCGCGATGGCGCTGGTGCTCTACATGCTGCTGACCGTGGTTGTCGCGTTCTTCCCAGCGGCCGCCCGCCTGGCGCCACAACTCGAACCGACGCGGCTCATGCCGTTGCAACGGTTCCTTACGATCTACCTGGCGGCGGTCGCGATATGGCTTGCGTTGACCTGGATCGTCTCCAGAGTGAAAGCGGCGCAGCCCTGGGCCGCTCCGCTTGCCGCGACGGCACTCGCGGCGATGTTTTTGCTGATCCAGACGAGACCGCTCGACGTTGCCCCGGATCCGGCAACCCCCGCGGCGCCTCCGGTCAGCCTCTATGCGGTCGCGACCTCAGCGCAGCCGCAGCAGGCCGATCTCGAAGCAGCGGTGCGCGCCGCCGATGCGGGCGCCCCTCCTGGTACGGCGCTCCTGGTCGTGGGGTCCGCGCTTTCGTGGCACCAGCAGCTCTGGGCTCCACTATGGACGGAGCGGCCACTGTTTTACGACAACTGGCTCTGGTACTGGCATCCCGATCACGATGGCACGCCGGGTTATGCCTTCGCGGCGGGCCACCATTATCCCGATCCGGAACGGACGCTCGATCCGGACTATCTCGCGCGACATGGGATCGGCGCGGTCGTCGTCACCGCAGCGGTCCGCGAGGCAGCCGCGGTCTCCCCTCTGCTGCGTCCTCTGCATGGTGGTATTTACGACGCGTATGCGGTGATCGATCCCGTCGCAACGGTGACGTTTGATGGCCAAAACCCATTGAACGTTGCATTCCACGACCAGCGCGTCTGGGCCAGGGCGGAATCTGCCGCAACGTCGATCGTAATCCGCGCCAATTGGCACCCGCGCTGGCGGGTGATCGCCGGCGAGAACGGAGCCGATGTGTCGCGCCGGAGCGATGGCTACTTCCAGGCAACGCTCAGCGCCGAGGCGACACAGGTCGTAGCGGTGTACGCGCTCCAGCCAGTCGATTGGGCAGCCCGCTTGCTAGCACTCATCGGTTTCACCGGATTGATCTGGTTTGGCATAGGATGGAATCAGCGCGAACCCGCTGAACGCTGGCGATCGAACACGAGTGGGAGCAAGCAGGCCCCGGAGCGTAGCAAGGTATGAGCCGCGACCGAACCGAGTCGCCGTTGCTGCCCGGCGGCAGTCTGGTTTCGGCGCTTTTCGACCGCGAAGTGATAGGGCTGGCAGACCGGGGCGGGGCGAGCAATCTGATTGGCGACCGCTGGGCCGATATCGCGGCGGCCCATGCGGCAACCTGGGCTGGCAGTGAACGGCGCTTCCACGCCGACGACCAAGAGCAATGGCGCATTGTCCGCGTCGACCGTCTCGATGCCACGCCACAGATTGCCGCGGCCGCATCCAGACGCGGTTTGCAAAATCCGGACCTGCTCCTGATTGGCGAGCGTGGCGGGGAGCAGACGATTCAGGCGGCGGATGCGAAGTTCTCGGTCGAAACCGCGCGAGCCAAGCAGGTCAGCCCGGAGGTCGTGCGCGGGTTGCTGGGGCTGCGCGCGCACGTGACGGGTTTGCTGGAAGGGATCGCCGACGATGTCCGCGTGGAGCAGGGTGTCTTTCTCTGCCCCGACTACCCGCTGACCCACTTGATGCTCCGCCGCAGACATGGGCTCGTGCGCACGACGGTCCGCTCCCAGGACGTCGTCTTCGTTCCGGTGGAGGCGGATCGCTTCTGGGACGGCGTCCCGGGCGCGTCGATCATGGCGCCGCTGGCGACCACGGATGAGCTGCCGGTCCGGTCCGAAGAGCGCCTGATGGCCGGGGTGTATTACTTCCGGCTGGCCCGGGCCGCGGTCGGCTTCTGGCTCGATGCCACCAAGCCGCTCCTCCTGCACAACGATGTTGTCCCGCTCGATGAAAGCGCCGTGCGCGAGGACGCGAAGCGACGGTCGCGCGCGGCCCCGTCCGCGTTCGCGTTGATCCGGCGCTGGGATGCCGAGGTGCAAACGATTCGCAATCAGCGCGCGGCCATCGACCAGGCCGCGTCACTGCCGATACCGGGGCGCGATCTGCGCCCGCTGACCGTGGCCATCGCCGCCGCCGCGGGTGGAGAGGCTCCTTCCTCCAATCAGGTCCGGCGCCGGTTGGGCGCGTGGTACCGGGGGGCGCTCCGTGAGCGGGTCGGCCCGATCCTGCCACCCGTTGACGATCTGCAACCGGTCTTGCGCGAAGTTGCTTCCGCGGGCCGCGACCTCGCGGCGCAGGCCGGGCGAGAGCTGGAGCGGATCGTTCTGGCATTGATGGCGGAGGCAGAGGTGGCCGAGTGTGAATCAGATATCGCGCAGGGCTGAAGACCGCAACCCGAAGACGGCTGCCAGAACGGAAGAGACGATGGCTCCCGCGGCGACCGCCACCGGGATGCCCACGCGGTCGCCAATCAGTCCCATCGGCAGCGACCCAAGCGGCATGAACCCCCAGGTGAGCATGTAGGCGCCCATGACGCGGCCGCGAACGTCGTCGCTGACGCGATGCTGTACCAACGCGTTGTTCGCGCTCATGAACGCGGCCCCCAGCACCCCGGCCAGGAACATCATCGGCAAGGTGATCCACAGGGTGCGTGACAGCGCCACCCCGACGATCGGGAATCCATACAGAACGGTCAGCCCCAGCAGCAGTCGCCCCACCCCTTCGGAGCGTCCATGCGAGGCGACGAGGAGCGATCCCACGACCGCACCGCCGCCGGAAACGGCCATCAGTAATCCGAGTCCCTCCGCGCCGATCTGCAAGATGTCGCGCGCGAAGACATTGAGGAACCCGATGTAGGGGAAGACGAACAGCGTGGGGATCGAGGCCATGAGAAACAACCCGCGCAGATCGGGACGTGACGCAATCAGCCGTATCCCGTCGAAGACTCCTCTTCCGGCGCCGGTGCGGGGTGCGCGCGGAGGAAGGACGACGCTGAAGACCAGAACGAACGACGCGGCTATGGCCAGCGCCTGGGCAATAAATGTCGGCCCGACGCCGATGCTGGCGATCACGATACCAGCGATCGAGGGACCGACCACCCGGGTCATGTTCTGCCCGGCGCTCATCAAGCCAATGGCGTTGGTCAATCCCGCGCGGGGGATCAACGCCGGGACGAGGGACTGCTGAGTCGGGATCAGCAGCGCCAGCAACGACCCGTTCAGGAACGCGGCGATCGGGAGGTGCCACGGCTGCACGAACCCACCCAGCACATCGAGGGCGAGGACGATCGCCAGGATGAAGGCCAGCGTCTGGCAGGTGAGCATCAGGCGGCGGCGGTCGAGCCGGTCGATCAACGAGCCACCGACCGGGGCGACGACGAGAAAGGGCAACCCGGCGCAGAAAATCACGATCCCGACGAAAGCGGGCGACCCGGTCATGATGAGGGCCAGCCAACCGAGGGCGACTTGCTGCATCCACTGCCCGACAGAAGCCGCCAGCGCACCCAACCAGAAACGGCGGAACACCGGGTAGTGCGCGACGGCGGAGAAAAACCGCGCCCGCGCTGGCGGCACGTCCGCGCTGCTGGCGGGAAATGCGCCAACCTCCCGCGGACGCGGAAAAGATCGCTGCCGGATGGCCAAGAAGCTCTCCTGGGGAACGTTGTCTGGTGGCCCACCGACGCCGGCAATCGTGCCGGCTGGAGACCGCAAGGACTATACCATCGGCCCGCCGTGCCGCCGGACGCTGCGCCGCGATCATCTATCCTTACCCACCGTGACGCGGCGTCTCGCAGGAGATCGGCGCGCAATGAGATGGGGAAGGGGACGCGTTCAGCGTGAAGGGATTGGTGCTCGCCGGGGGAAAGGGATCGCGGTTGCGCCCGCTGACCGCGACCGGGGCAAAGCAACTCGTGCCGGTGGCCAACAAACCGGTGCTCTTTTACGCCCTCGAACAACTCGTCGCGGCGGACGTCACCGATATTGGCATCATCACCGGGGATACCGCCGATCAAGTGATGCACGCGGTCGGCGACGGCGCCGCGTTCGGCGCCTCCATCACGTACCTGCCCCAGCCGGCGCCGCTCGGGCTCGCCCACGCGATCATCACCGCCGAGCACTGGCTCGGTGACTCCTCGTTCTGCATGTTTCTGGGCGATAACTTTCTCGGCGGGGGAGTAATTCCCTATGCTCGCCGGTTCCGCGAGCAGGGTTGCGCGGCCCAGATTCTGCTCCGGCGCGTCGACGATCCTTCGTCGCTCGGGGTCGCGGTGCTCGATGGCGATGGCCGCGTGTTGAGACTCGTGGAGAAACCGTTAGACCACATTTCCGATCTGGCGGTCATCGGGGTCTACTTTTTCGGTCCCGAGATTCATCAGATAACCCCACTGCTCAAACCATCGGCACGCGGCGAGCTCGAAATCACCGACGCCATTCAGGGATTGATCGACGCGGGGTATCACGTCCGCGCCGAGACGATCGTCGACGACTGGATCGACACCGGCAAAAAAGATGACATGCTGGAAGCCAACCGGCTGATTCTGGGGTCGTTGCAGCGGCGCATCGAGGGCGCGGTCGACGCGGAATCGACCCTGATCGGACCGGTAGTCATCGAAGATGGCGCGTCGATCGTCGCCAGTACGGTGCGCGGTCCCGCCATCATCGGTGCCGGAACCACCGTTCGCGATGCGTACATCGGACCGTTCACCGCGATCGGTCCCGCGTGCGAGCTTACCGGTTGCGAGATCGAGCACTCGATCGTGCTGGAGGGAAGCATCATCCGCCATGTCGAGCGCCGTATCGCCGATTCGCTGATTGGACGCGAGGTGGTCGTGGAACGCTCCCCCTTGCGGCCCCAAGCGATCCGCTTGCTACTGGGCGACCATTCACGGGTGGAGGTTGTTTGAGGTGGCGGGGGCGATGCGACCCGATCTGAACGGACAGCGGGTGCTGGTGACGGGCGCGGCGGGACAGCTCGGCGGTTTCCTCATCCCTGAGTTACGAAGATCGCGTGCGGCAGTAATCGCGCTTGGCTCTCGACCTGACGTAGGCATCGACGTCGCGGTCGATCTCGCCGATGGGGAGGCCACAGGCCGTGCGATCGGTGAGGCGGCGCCAGACGTGGTCATTCACGCCGCGGCCGGAACGGATGTCGATGGCATCGAGCGCGATCCCGCTCGTGGCGATAGGTCGAATGCGCAAGCGACGCGCAATGTCGCCGGCTCGGCTCGGGAGTGTGGGGCGTACCTCGTAGCCGTCAGCACGGATATGGTTTTCCCTGGCGATGGTGGCGCGCCGTATGGGGAAGACGCGGTGCCGGCTCCAATCTCCGCCTACGGCCGCTCTAAACTGGCGGCAGAGCAGGCGGTGTTCCAGGCCGATCCCGAGTTTGCGGTAGCGCGCACCGCGTGGCTCTATGGGGGAGCGGGCAAGCATTTTCCGCGCACGGTGCTTTCTGTCCTGCGCAAGCGGGGAAGCATCGACGTCGTCGACGATGAGTTCGGCAGCCCTACGAATGCTTCAGACCTGGCGCGAGCCCTCGTTCAGCTCGCCGCCGCGCGGGGGAGCGGGGTATTTCACCTCGTCAACGAAGGACGGGCCAGCCGTTACGATCTGGCTCGCGCCACTGCTTCATGTGCAGGTATCGACCCATTCAATGTGCGACCGATTTCGAGCGAGGATTTTCTGGCGAAGTTCCCGCTGCCCGCGCCACGGCCGGCGGACAGCACCTTGCTCAATCGCCGCGCCGCGGCGCAGGGAATCGCCTTGCGCGGCTGGCGCGAGGCTCTGGCCGCGTTTGTGCCACTGCTGGCGGCGGAACTCCGGTCATTGCCGGAAACCGTCCCGGCGACAGGAGGGTAAGAGCAATGCGCATCCTGGTAACAGGCGCGGCCGGGTTTATCGGTTCGGCGTACGTGCGCCACGTCTTGCATGAGCACGCCGCCGATCGCGTACTCGGTCTCGATTTGCTTACCTATGCCGGAAACATGGCGAATCTGGCGGAGGTTCGCGACGATCCACGCTTCGGTTTCGTACAAGGGGATATCGCCGACGCCGGTCTCGTCGGTCAGGTTGCCACGGATGTCGATGCCATCGTGAACTTCGCGGCGGAGACCCATGTCGACCGGTCTCTCCTCGATCCCGAGGCGTTCGCTAAAGCCAACGTCATCGGGGTCATGACCCTGCTCGAAGCCGCGCGAACCAATGGACTGCGAATGCTCCAGGTCAGCACCGACGAGGTCTACGGTCACGTCCCCTCAGGTGACGCGGCGAATGAGCACTACCCATTGCGTCCCCGCTCGCCCTATTCCGCGGCAAAGGCGGGCGGCGAGCTGATGTGCCAGGCGCATGGCACGTCGTATGAGACGGACGTGGTCATCACCCGTGGCGCCAACACGATTGGTCCCCGCCAATACCCGGAAAAGCTGGTGCCGTTGTTCGTGACCAACGCGCTGCAGGATTTGTCGCTCCCCGTGTACGGCGATGGCCGGCAAGTTCGGAACTGGATGCATGTCGAAGACCATGCGGCGGCGGTCGATCTCGTCTTGCGCCACGGTGCCAGCGGCGAGGCGTACAACGTCGGGGCCGATAACGAACGGGAGAACCTGGATGTCGTCCATGCCATCCTGGAGCGGCTCGACAAACCACGTTCACTGATCCGCCACGTAGCTGACCGTCCCGGTCACGACCGGCGCTACGGTCTCGACACGACACGCCTCCGTGAGGAGCTCGGCTGGGCTCCCCACCGCGATTGGTTGCAAACCCTGAATGACACCGTCGATTGGTATGTTGCCAACCCGGATTGGTGGCAATCGATTCGCGAGCACGACCCGCGCTTTCAGGACTACTACGAGCGCCAGTACGGTCAGCGGTTAGCGGGCGTGTAGCGACGGCTATCAGCTATCAGCTCAATAGGATAATCCTCGGACTTTCCTTTTACCGCCTCCCCGATTACCCGCCTCGCACCCCCTCTCCCCGCGCCCTCCCACAGGATAAGGAGAGGGGATGAACACGGACGCGGTCGGACACCGTCGACACCGCCGTGCCACGCATTCCTGCCCCGGCCCAACGC
>JACCXM010000137.1 GCA_013697005.1 Chloroflexia bacterium
GAGGATCGCCACAAATGGAGCGAGTCATGGAACTTGGTATTGCCGTGCTGATCGTGACGCTGTCATTCGTCGGTTTCGCGGTCTGGCGCATCGGCCGTGTAGCGTCCTGGCGCGCCGTGGCGATGACCGCGCGGGCGACGGGGTCGTTACGGGAGTGTGTCTCATTTCTCCGATTCTGCGCCCGGCATTCGTGAGGCGGACCGGCAGGCGATGGCGTTACCGGGCAGGGGCGTGAGGTATCAGATGGAATGTCTCTCCCGGCACGAACGCCAGGGTCAACGAGACGAGCTCGTGAGCGCTGCCTGTGGTCTGGTCGAGTCGAATACAGACGTGCGCAGCGTGCGCATCGTGACGGGCGGCTGCCTGGCATACGCTGAATTGTGCCGCTATCGGAAATCGGCGCTGGCGCGTCACGTTCATCTCTCCGTGAACGGCAGAGGCATCATCGCGGTCGCGGCGATCGCGTCGCCGTAGAGCCAGTCCGCCCCAGATCTCACGTCTTGATTTATCACCCGGCGCGGCTGGCCTCGGCAGCCATGGCACGCATCGCGCGAGCGCCTCCATCATGGACGTGCCGTGCCATACTAGGCAGATGATATGGTGAGGCGGGCTCCCCGTGACGTTCACCGTGAGCCTCACCAGAACGTCCTGACCGGGCGAATTGAGTGGACAGGTGATGAGTGACTTAAGCGCGTTCCATGGTCCGAACGCCGGCTACGTCCTCGATCTCTACGACCGCTACCTGAATGATCCTGACAGTGTCGATCCCGGCACGAGCGCCATATTCGCCGCTGTCGATCCGGCCGAGATCGAGGCGTTAGCCACCACGCAACTCCGCTCGGGAGCGCCTCCGGTGGCCACCGCCGCGCCAACTGGGGCGATTTACGACGTTTCCGACGTCGTCGGCGCCGCCGCGCTGGCACAAGCGATCCGCGACTACGGGCATCTCGACGTCCAGCTCGATCCGCTGGGCACGCCGCCGCATGGCGCACCGGAGCTGCACCCGACTTTTTATGGATTGACCGATGCCCAGCTTGCCACGCTGCCGGCGGAATCGGTGCCGTGGCCGGTCAGCCCGGATGCAACCAACGCCAAGCAGGCGATCGACGAGCTGCGCCGCATCTACAGTGGTGGCATCGGCTACGACTTCGACCAGGTTCAGATCGCCGAGGAACGCGCCTGGCTGCGTGAGGCGGCCGAAAGCGGCATCTATACCGAAAACCTCTCCCCGGAGACGAAGAAGCAACTCCTGCAGCGGCTGACCGAAGTCGAAGGATTCGAGCGCTTCCTGCACCAGACCTATCTCGGGCAAAAGCGCTTTTCCATCGAAGGCACCGACACCCTGGTGCCGATGCTCGATGCCATCATCCACGATGCTGCCGCCGATGGCGTGCGCGAGGTGGTGCTCGGGATGGCCCACCGCGGCCGCCTCAACGTGCTCGCCCACATCCTGGGCAAACCTTATGCCGCCATCATCGCCGCCTTCGAGGGGAGCATGGCGCGCTCCGCCTCGCCTTCCGAACCGGCGAGCGACAACGGCGTCACGGGTGATGTGAAATATCACCTCGGGGCGCGGCGCACCCAGACCGCCGATGGCGCCACGGTCGAGGTGCCGCTGGTACTTGCCCCGAACCCGAGTCACCTCGAGTTCGTCAACCCAGTGGTGGAGGGGATGACGCGCGCCTCCCAGGATATCTGCGACCAACCGGGGCCGCCGCCGCAAGCCAAGAATCGCTCGCTGGCGATTCTCCTCCACGGCGATGCCGCCTTCCCCGGTCAGGGTATCGTGGCCGAAACTCTCAATTTCTCCGGTCTCCCCGGCTACTCCACCGGCGGCACCATCCACATCATCGTCAACAATCAGGTCGGATTCACCACCGACATCCGCGATTCTCGCTCCACCCTCTACGCGGGCGATCTTGCCAAGGGATTCGAGATTCCAGTGGTGCATGTCAATGCCGATGATCCGCTTTCGTGTCTCTCGGTGGCGCGTCTGGCGACGGCCTACCGGCAGCGCTTCGGCAAGGATTTTCTGATCGATCTCGTCGGCTACCGCCGCTGGGGCCACAACGAGGGCGACGAGCCGGTCTTCACCCAACCGCGCATGTACGCCACCGTAACCAGGCACCCTACCGTGCGCCAACGCTTCGCGGATGGGCTGGCCGCGGAGGGGGCGATCGCTCCGGACGACGCGGCGGCGATGCTGCAGACCGCCCTCGAAGTACTCGCGGCCACGCGCAAACAGGTGATCGACTCCGGCAGCACGGCCGCCGCTGTTGATGAAAATGGAACCCACGACCTCGCGCCCGCGGTCGATACTGCCGTGCCCGAGGAGCAGTTGCGCGCGTTCGACACCGCCATCCACACGCTTCCCGCGGGATTGCAACTGAGCGCGAAGCTGTTACGGCAATGGGAGCGGCGGGGGACGCTGCTCGAGCAAGCAGATGGACAGGGCAAGATCGACTGGGCGCACGGCGAGACTCTCGCGTTCGCCTCGATCCTCGCCGATGGCATCCCCATCCGGCTCACCGGACAGGACACCGAGCGCGGCACCTTCTCCCAGCGCCATCTGGTGCTGCACGATGCCGAAACCGGCGAGCGCTGGACGCCGTTGCAGACGCTGCCGGGGGCCAAAGCCTCCTTTGCCGTCTACAACAGCCCGCTGTCCGAGGCGGCAGCGGTCGGTTTCGAATATGGCTACACCGTTCACGCACCGCGGGCGTTGGTGCTCTGGGAAGCGCAGTTCGGCGACTTCGCGAATGGCGCGCAGGTTATCATCGACCAGTTCCTGGCGGCGGCGCGGGCCAAGTGGCAGCAGGAACCGGCTCTCGTCCTCCTCCTGCCGCACGGGTATGAAGGCCAGGGTCCGGAGCATTCCTCGGCGCGGTTGGAGCGGTTCTTGCAGCTTTGCGCCGAGGGGAATCTGCTGGTCGCCAACCCGACTTCCGCGGCCCAGTATTTCCACTTGCTGCGGCGGCAGGCCAAGTCGCTCGCGTCCGACCGCCGTCCCCTCGTCGTGATGACGCCGAAGAGTCTGCTGCGCAACCCGCGGGCGGCCTCGACGCTCGACCAACTCGCGACAGGATCGTTCCAGCCGGTGCTGGACGATGCGCGAACCGGATCGCCAAAGCAGGTAACCCGCATCGTGCTGACCTCCGGCAAACTCGCCGTCGAGCTGGATAGCAGCGCGCCGCGGGAAGAGGCTACCCACGTGGCCGTCGTCCGCCTCGAGTTGCTCGCGCCCTTCCCGACGGAAGATCTGGCCCGCGTTCTGGCGTGCTACCCCAACCTGGAGGAGATCGTCTGGGCGCAAGAGGAACCGCGCAACATGGGAGCCTGGTCGTATTTCGAACCGCGGTTACGGGATCTCCTCGGGTCAATGGAGCGGCCGCTGCCAGTGCGCTACGCGGGCCGCCCCGAGCGCGCCTCACCCGCCGAAGGATCGCTCGACCGGCACGGCATCGAGCAAGGGCGCATCATCCAGAACGCGCTGGAGGACGCTCCGGCCGTGGCAGTCGCCGCGAATGGCCGCGGCCGGGGACGAACCGCGAAGACGAACGGCGCCGCTCGTAACGGCGCCCAGACGGGAGCCAAGGCGACCCGCTCGCGTGCGGTGCAACGGTAGAGAAACTCGGGTACCAGCCTCGGTCAGGCACGGTCGAAAGCGGAGTACGCGGCATGGCGGTCGAAATTCGGGTTCCACCTCTCGGAGAGTCGCTGGTCGACGCGGTCGTCGGCACCTGGCTGAAACGGGAAGGCGACGCGGTCAACCGGGGGGAAAGTCTGGTCGAGCTCGAGACCGACAAGGTCAATCTCGACGTCACCGCTGAAGATGACGGCGTCCTGGCGCGTATCGAGCGGCGCGAGGGTGAGGTGGTCACGGTCGGCGAAGTGCTCGGGTTGGTCAGCGCCAGCAACGGCGCCTCTGCCCGGGCTCCCGCGGCCGCCGCCGCACCACCCCCGGCAACCCTCCAGACGGCCACTCCCGTACCTGAAGTTGCTCCACCAATCGTGGCAGTCGCGCCTCCTTCCGACCCGGTAATACCGCAAGCGATTGCGGAACCAGCGTTCGTCGAGGAAGATGGCGGAGCGAGCGGCCGCGCTGCTCCCGCCGTGCGCCGCCTCGCGGAGGAGCACCACATCGATCTGACGGCTGTGACCGGCACTGGGCCGGGTGGCCGTGTCACCCGCGAGGACGTGCTCATCGTGGCCGCGCGGCAGGCGGTCCAGGCGGCTCCCACCGCGCCCTCCGCGACCACGATCCCGGTGCAGCCGCACACCCCGGACGCACCTCCCGCCGCGACACCGCTGCCTGCGGCACAACCAGGAGCGTCGCCCGCACCCGCGCCGGCGGCCGCCGCGGTTTCCGCGGATGGCCGTGAAGAACGCAAGCGTTTCTCCCGCCGCCGCCAGACGATTGCCAACCGGCTGGTCGAGGCGCAGCAGACGGCCGCCATGCTGACCACCTTCAACGAAGCGGACATGAGCGCCGTGATGGCGCTGCGCACCCGGCGCAAGGACGCCTTCAAGGAGCGCCATGGGGTCAATCTCGGCTACATGTCCTTCTTCACCAAGGCCATCGTCGGCGCGCTGAAAGCGTTCCCGGAGATGAACTCCGAACTGCAAGAC
>JACCXM010000183.1 GCA_013697005.1 Chloroflexia bacterium
CCCTCGCCGCGCGTCGCCAGCGGACGCCAGGCCACGGTTTCGACCACGGCCAGCGGCGGCGCTTCGGCGGTGATCCCGTGCAGAAACGCGTCCAGCTCGTCCGGCGCGCCCTCGACCTCGATCTGCACGCCCGCGGCGTCGTTGCGGACCAGACCGGCCAGACAGTGCTCGCGCGCCAGGTGGTGGATGAAGGGACGGAACCCCACCCCTTGCACGATACCGCGCACCTCGATGGCGCGGCGCTCGATGGCTGGAGCACTCATGAGGTGTTGAGCCACTGGCTCGCCGCGGGCATCATCTCTCCGGTGACCGGGGAGACCGCGCCGGGCGCATCGGCGAAGGCATCGAGCAGCACCTGATCCATGCCGGCGATCAGCTCCAGGACGGCGGCGGCCTCCGCTGCGCCGATTCTCTCGTAGATATATCCCGCGTAGACCAGCACCCAATCGTCCACGGCCAGCGGGTCGCCGCTCCAGAGACCGAGCTTGGCATCGTAGCGGGCGCCGCCGATCGCGACCTGCACCAGATCGGACCCCTCTGCCGCGAGGGCGACGATTTGACCCGGCACCGCAAGGCACATCGGCTTACGTCCCCCCGATCGGCGCCATGCCGAGGCGCGCGGAATCTCGACCTGACACCCCTTGGCGCTGTGCCAGGAGCCAGTCCGCCCAGACCGGTATGCCTGCCCCGCTGCGGCAGGAGACGTCGAAGATCGGCGCCGCGGGGTTGAGGGCGCGTACCGAGGAGGTGAAGAACGCGCGGTCGAAATCGACGAGATCGATCAGATCGGTCTTGTTCAGCACGATCGCGTCGCTGGCGGCGAACATCGGCGGGTATTTCACCGGTTTGTCGTCCCCCTCGGCGGCGCCGACGAGACAGAGTTTCACGTGCTCGCCCAGCGCCCACTGGGTGGGGCAGACCAGGTTGCCGACGTTTTCCACGAAGAGGACGTCGAGCCCGTCCAGATCGAGATCGTGCAAGGCGCGCTCGACCATGTCCGCTTCCAGGTGACAGTTGCCGCCGGTGTTGATCTGGACCGCGCCGTGCGCCCCCGCCGCCAGCACCGTCTCGGCGTCGATACTGCCGGCGATATCGCCCTCGATCACCCCGGCCCGGGCCCGTCCGCGCAGGGCTTCCAGCGTCCGGACGATGAAGCTCGTCTTGCCGGCCCCGGGCGCGGCCATGATGTTGACCGTCAGCACCCCGGCCTCGCTCAGCCGCCGGTGATTGCGCGCCGCGACCCGATCGTTGTCGACCAGCAACCGCTCGCCGATGGTGACCAGCTTCACACCTGGCACGCTCACCGTTCGATCTCCACGCTTTCGATCAGCATCTCGCCGCCGTCGTCGGTGACCTGGCCGATGGTCAGACACGAGGGGCAGGCGAAATCCGCCTCCGCCGGGACGTACGCCCCATCGCAGGTCGGGCAGTGGAAGCGCATCGGCGTGCGCCGGATCGTGATCCGCGCCCCCTCGGCCACCGTGCCAGCCGTCAACAGGTCGAACGAGAAGCGGAGCGCGTCGTCGCCGAGACAACTCCGCTCCCCGACCAGCAGGTTGATCGCGGTCACTTTGCTGGCCTCGAGGCGGCCGGCATGATGCTCGACCCGCTCCAGGAGAAACGCCGCCACGGAGAGCTCGTGCATGATCCTGAACGATGTCGTTCCGGGGCGATCACATCGCCCGCATTTTCAGGTAACGCGCGATATCCGGGAGCGACTGCGCGATCAGCGCCGCCACCGCGATCAGAATCGAACCCACCACCAGCCGTGCGATCAACTGCCTACCTCCTTCTTACGTGCGTCCGGCGGCGCCCGCCGGGACCGACATTGAACCTGAAACGGAACCTGAAACGGAACCTGATACTGACAATTCCGCCGCGACCAGCTCCCGCACGATCCGCATTGATTCCGCGACCGCCGCGGCAACTGGCTCGCTGAGACCGATGCTTTCCTCGAGTGTCGCCGGCTCGCACCCCACGATCAGCACGCGCCCCATCTCGCCGCCCAGGGTCCGCGCCATCGCCAGCACCGCGACCGGATCCATCCCATGCGCATCCAGCGCCGGGGTATCCGCGGTGACGTCGCCGGGCGATGTGTCCAGATCGGGATCGATGACATAGAGTGTGCCAGGTGAGCCGCCTCTGGGCACGGCGTCGATGAGGATCGCCAGGTCGTATCCGTCGAGCAACTCATAGGCGAGATGGAGACCGCGGATGCCGAAATCGGCGACGCGCACGTCATCCGGAAACGTCTCCCGCAACAGCCGTTGCGCCACCTCGACCCCGAATCCGTCGTCGCCGAGGAAGATGTTGCCGATACCGGCCACGAGCACCTTGCCACTCATGGCTCATCCCGCAGCGGCTCGACCTCGTCCGGGGCGAAATAGCGGAAGCGGCCCTGCAGCCGCTGCAGATCGGCGGCAGGATCGTCCTCCAATGTCACCGCCAGATGCGTGCTGCCATCGACGTCGAGAAAGACACCCTCCACGGTGGCGATCTGGCCGATGAGAAACATGTCCTGCGCGTCGGTGCGGCGGGTTCCCGGTTGCAGCCGCACCCGGCTCCCGTGCGCCACGGCGACGCCGCCGACGAGGACGCTGTCGGTTTCGGGCGAGACGGAGGTATCGGCGCCCGGATCCCACCAGGGAACGCTTTCCTCGCCGGTCTCCAGATTCGGCTCCCATTGGCTATTCATGGTCAGGGCTGCGTTCGGATGCGGATTCTCGTGCCCGTTCATCTCGCCCGGGGTCTGGCGCAGATAGCGGATGGCGCCGTGCAGCTTGTCCAACAGCGCGGCTGGCATCGCATCGACCCGGTCGATGATCGCCGCGGCGCGGTCATCGGTCGCGCGCGCTTCCCGTTTTTCGGCGTCGGTAAGCGCCATCGTGCGCAAGGTCAGAATCTCGTCGATTTCGGTGGCGTCGAACAGATCGCCCTGGCTCTCCGGCGCGATGGCGGGATAGTCGTAGAGGATGATCGGCGAAGAGAGGATCAGATTCCGATCCCCTGCCGCTCCGGCCAGTACCGGCCAGGTCTTCACGTTTTCGCACGCGGCGACCGCGGGCCGGGCCCACTCCGGCGGCTCCAGGAGCGAGATGAACGCCCCGTCCGCGACCGCGACGATCGTGTGCGCGGCAATTAGCGAGCGGCGCACAATGGCATCCCGGCTGACGTTTGGATCGTCCCCGGGAGTGACATTTTCGACCCGTAGGCGCAGCTTCACGACACCATAGGGGCCTTCAAGCCGCTCGGCGCTCACCTGCATCTGCCCCGCCACCGGCCACCGCTCACGGACGATGCGCCCCGCCACGAGCCCCTCTCCTGGCTCGACGGGAGAGGGGTTGGGGTGAGGGTTTTCCGCCGTACTGCCACCCACTGCCTGAATCGCCTCGATCTCCTGTCTCTCCGGCAGCGTGAACGACACTTCCCGCTCGCTCTCGAGGAGCGCGGTCAACTCGAATGACGCGTCGATTTCGTGTTCGATTCCCTCGTCCCAGGTGACCAGCTCCGCGCC
>JACCXM010000193.1 GCA_013697005.1 Chloroflexia bacterium
GAATTGGCGCGCATCGCTCAGGAAACAGCCGCGCTGCGCGAGCTCCCGCCCCTCAGCCAGATCGATGATGTACTCCTGTCGCGCGCGGAGTTGCAGGCGATGATGCCGCAATTGATCGCTCAGGAGATCGACCTGGCGGAGGTCGCGGCCGATGCGCGTTCGCTCGCGGCCCTGGGGCTGATCCCGGCTGGTCTCGATCTCGTTGATCTTTCCGTGCGGTTGATGGGCGAGCAGGCGGCCGGATTCTACGATCCCATCACCGACGAGATGCTCGTCGTTTCCGACGGGGAAGGAGATCTCGGTATCGAGCAGTATTTCTACGCACACGAGATCGTGCATGCCCTGCAGGACGCCCATCTCGATCCGGACGACTTGATGGAGGAGACGTCCAACCCGAACAGCGACTCCGCGCTGGCGCGACTGGCGTTATATGAAGGGGATGCCGTCGCGGCATCGAACGACTATCTCGCGCAACACCCGGAGCTCGCCATGGCGATCCTGCGCGAAGTCGGCGCCGATTTCCCCGAGCTTGATCAGGCTCCCCCTATCGTCGGCATATCCCTCATCTTTCCCTATGCGTCGGGGTTCGCCTTTGTCGACCGCCTTCGTGCCGAAGGTGGCTGGGATGCCGTCGACGCCGCCTATGCCGACATGCCGCTCTCGACCGAACAGATTCTGCATCCCCTGAAGTACCTCGAACGCGATTCGCCGTCTGTCGTTCCTCTCCCCGACCCAGCAGTCATCCTCGGCGAAGGCTGGCGGACCGTCGACGATGACACTCTGGGAGAGTTGCAAATCGCCATTCTCCTCGCCAAGCTGGCCCCCGGTGCGGGGATCAATGCACTCACCGCCGAAATCGATCTGCCGGAAGCCGCCCGCAACGCCGCCGCGGGCTGGGACGGCGATCGTTTCGCGCTCTGGGAGGATGCTGACGGTGGACGCGAAACCCTCCTCTGGCGCTCGGTCTGGGACACGCCGCAAGATGCCCGAGCCTTCAGCCGCGCCCTGGCTCAGGCTGGCAATGCGCGCTGGGGGAGTGTGTTCAACGGCGAAAGCCCGGACGACGTCGCGCTCGTCACGCCGGAGATCGCGGCGCGGATCGTGCTCGCCGGCCAGGAAGTGCTGTACGTCCAGGCCCCGGAATTGCCGCTCGCCGACACCGCGATGGCTGCCCTCCGGAACGCTCCCAAACCCGATCCCGCGCCCGGTCCGGACTGATCGTTCCCAACTCGGCCGCTCCGTAGCTGAATCGCTCAACCCAGTGCGCGCATCGTTGCCCTTTGCTGAGGGCTGTTATGCGAACGATCGAGATTGACGACGCCGAGTCGCGGTTCGACGAACTGCTGACCGAGGTCGAGAACGGCGAGTCGATCATCTTGACTCGCAACGGTCAGCCCGTGACTCGTTTCATTCCCGAAGACCGAGTGAAAGAAGACGTGGCCGCCGCGATTGAAGAAGGCCGCAAATGACCTTCTGTACTGCTGGAAACCTTGACCGCAAGATCCCGCATCTGATCAGACGAGCACCGCACCTACGGAGCAAGAGATGAAATCTGTCGGAGCTTATGACGCGAAAACCCATTTCGGCGAGCTTCTCAGCGAGGTCGCGGCTGGTGCCACGGTCGAGATTACGAAGCACGGAGTGCCTGTGGCACACATCGTTCCTGTTCCCAATAGTTTTGCCGACGCGGCGGCGGCAATCGACGATTGGCGTCGCTACCGACGCGAGCACAACCTCACGTTGGGCGATGGGATCACGATTCGTGAACTCATCGAGGATGGCCGCGAGTGACGCTCTGTGTCCTCGATGCCTCAGTTGCGCTCTCGTGGGGCTTTGAGGACAAAACCTCGCCGTATGCCGAAAAGGTCGTCGAAGCGTTCAAGACCCAATCGGCGCTCGTTCCACCGATCTGGCCGATCGAGATTATCAACGTCCTAGTTGTCGCCGTGCGGCGACGCAGGTATCGAGAGGTCGATGCCATGCGGCTCCTTACCATTCTCGATACCCTGCCCCTAGAAATCGATCGGGAAATCGCACGCGATGCACTCGCGCAACGCGTTCTGGGGCTGGCACTAACCCAGAGTCTGACAGCGTACGATGCAAGCTATCTCGAGTTAGCGATGCGTCGCGGTCTGCCCTTGGCGACACAGGACGAACGGCTGGCGCGGGCGGCCGCGGCGGCGGGGGTTGCCATCTTGCAACCGTAACCACTCCTCGACTTCATGCTTGCCCCGCGTAGACATCCGTCAGCCAGGCGCGCTTGTCGTCGTCGGTCCGGGCCGTGAAAAGATAGCGGTGCCAGGCCATCCGCTCGTGGCACGTCACCCCCAGCTCCCAGACGCATCCCAGCGGCGCGTCCTCGCCGCTCATATCGACCCGCGTGAACGGTTCGTTCGCCGCCAGCTCTTTGGCATAGATCCGCTCCCACAACTCCTGATGACCGCGCCAGACACCAGCGATCAGGAAGACATGTGCCGTGCTCAGGTGAAGCAGCGCAAAGTTCAATCCATAGGAGGGCTCCCACGCCCCGCCTGCCATCGCGCCGGTGATCTCCGCCCGCGCCTCGGTGTCCATCTCGTCCGGAACCACACTGCCCTCACGATGCACGTGATACCACTTGAAAACCGCCCGGGGCAGCACGAGCGGCTCCCGCGGCGTGGCGACCCGCCACTCGTGCCGGTAGCTCGCCGGGACATTGCCGAGCTCCTTGAACGTGATGCCCAAGGGTGCCGTCGGCACATTCGTTGGCATCGTCATCTCCTCCACTGGCGTTCGCTAAACCGGCTTGATGCGGGTAAACGTGTTGATCCAATTGATCTCCCAGGTGGCGCCACCGTCCGTGGAGAAGGCTTGCTCCCAGCGCGCGGCAATCGGAGTGATCTCTGACCAGCGAAAGCGGACACGAACCGGGACGCCTCCTTCCTGATCCTCGCCGAAGAACTCACCGACACCGCTCGCGAACCTGCCCACCACGGGCGGAAAGAGCGTGTACCGAACGTTGTCGGCCCAGTAAATACTCCATTGCCCGGTTTCGGGGTTGAACAATCGGAACGAAGCGCCCTCGAATCCTTCGTGCCCCGGCCAGCTCGTCCGAAAATCGTCGACGTTGCCGAGCCCGCCCAGGAGCGGCCAGCAGGTTGCTTCGGCCTCGAATCGCTCCCAGTCGTCGGAACCGGTCAGGCGTGATAGCAAGCGCTCGTTGGCAACCTGCCAGGAACCGAACAAGAAGTCAAAGTCGTGGGCGCCAGCGTGTCCGGGGGAAGACATCACGCGTTCTCCTGACTGAGGAATCACCATCGTTCATCATGGCCACGAGTCAGGGTCCGAGCGCACCTGATGGATCGGACCCACCAGGGCTATTCTGGAGGGCAATCAGGGCAGTAACCGCCCTCATAGGGCGGGCCTTACACGCCCGCGGCCCGAAACCCCAGTAGACCGCCATCCCGACCAGCAGCGCCGCCCACAGCTTGCCCAGGCGCAGGGCCACCGCACCCGTGCAGACCGCGGCCACTAGTCGTGGCGCGATCTCGACCGGCACGGCCAGACCAGGCACGATCAGCGCCGTGAAGGCGGCGATCGGCACGTAGTGGAGGGCCCGCGCGACCACCGGCGGCACCTGTCGTGCTCCGAGCACGAGACCAACGATCCGGGTGAGGTAAATCAGGATTGCGAGCACGACGATGAGCGCCAGGTGCTCCCTGCTGACGGTCAAGGCGACGTCTCTCCCCGGTCGAGCACGGCGCCGAGTGCGGCCGCCCCCGCGATCGCGATGACGATCGCCGGCCCTGATCCCCAGGCGTTCCGCAGGATCAGCGCCGCCGCACCGGCGGCGACGGCCACAATCACGTCCGGGTCTGTACGGATCATTGGCAGCAGCAGCGCGAGAAACGAGAGGGGAAAGATGACGTCGAGACCAATAGCTTCTGGATCGGGCAAGAGCTGACCAACGACGATGCCAGCGACGGTCGCCGCGACCCAAGTCAGATAGAGCAGGCCATTTGCACCGAAGAGGAAGCCCGCGCTGCCGCGGCCATTCTGGGCCTCACCCGTGGCGACGCCGAACCCTTCGTCGAAAACCGTCGCCGCGAGAACCGGTGTCGGAGGTTGCGTTGAGCGTGGCAGCCAGGTCGCGAGGGAGAGCCCGTACAGGACGTGCCGCAGACTCAAACCGAGCGCGGTCAGGACGATGGCGACCGGACCGGAGCCAGAGGCAGCCAGCCCGACGCTCGCCATTTGGGCGCTTCCGGAGCAGGCCAGCACAGAGAACAGAACGGTCTCCAGCGGGGAGAACCCCGCGGCGAGGGCGCTGACGGCGTAGGCCATGCCAAACGGCGCGACACCGGCGATGAACGGCGCGGTTGCCAGTGCGCCACGCCGGACCTCCGCTGCGTACCCCAACGTGGGAAGCGCCGTGGAACGGTCGATGCGATGGCTCGGGTCGTCCCGGTCACTCATCCCACAGCCGTAAGCGTGATCGCGGGTTCAACGCGGAACGACAGCCGAGCATGAGCCTCGCGAAGCGAGGCCTCTACCTCATGCGGCTCGTCGCCGCGGGCGAAGATAAACCCCAGGTAGCTGGCGCCTTCCGGCAAGGGGGTGAGCGGCTGATTGAACGGCGCGGTGATCTCCACCCCGGTCACCCCAGGGACAGCCGCGGCCGCGTCGCGGCCAGACACCTCGCGCAGCATGCCTCCTTTGGGAATTGGGATCATCATCACCCCAGCGGCCTCTTGGACGCGCTGCGTCGATGGCAAGGGCAGCCGCACCGCGTGCAGCAGAATCAGCTCCTCGAGACTGACGCCCGCGCCGAACTCCAGCACCGTCGAGCAAAGCCCGCCGATCGAGCGCCCGGCCATCTCGATCAACCAGATTCCCTGTGGATTGATGCGCAATTCGGCGTGCACTGGACCTTCGCGCAGTCCCAGCGCCGCCGCGGACTCGGCCGTCAGGGCCGCGATCGCTGCTTGCGTTGCCTCCGGTAGCCGGGAGGGGGTAACGTAGATCGTCTCCTCGAAAAACGGTCCTTCCAGCGGATCCGGTTTGTCGAAGAGCGCCAGCGTTTGCAGCCTTCCCGCCGTCAGCAGCCCTTCCAGCGCCACCTCGACACCTGGCAGATAGCGCTCGACGAGCAGTTCGCCGTGTTCGGGCGATTCCCCCTCACGCAAAACGATCAGCCGCGCGCGCTCCCAGGCGCGAACGAACTCCGTGGCGTCGTTGGCGCGGATCACACCGCGGCTCCCAGAGAGGCGAAGGGGCTTCACCACCACGGGGAAGGGAATCTCCCCTGCCACACGCGCCGGATCGACCGTCAGTGGATAGCGGCGATAGTCGGGGACGGGCACACCGCCCCGGCGCAAGGTCTCACGCATCACCCACTTGTCGCGCGCGGCGAGCGCGGCGTCGAGATCGTTGTGGGGCAAACCGAGCGCCGCCGCGGCCCGCGCCGCCAATGTCGTGGCGCTATCGTCGAGGGCCAGCACCGCATCGACGCGCTGCTCCCCGGCGTAGGCGATCAGGACCGCGATCGCCGCGTCCGGTTGGGTGAAATCGAGACCCAGCGGCATACCCCAGCGCTCGGCCAGAATCCGCGGGGTATCGGTGGCCCGCACGACGTCGAGATCGAGCCGCGCGGCCGCCTGAAGAAACGCGCCCGCCCGGTACGTCGCCGGGCTGGCGAGCAGCACGACGCGGGGACGATGGGTCACTCCGCGTCGGGTTCCACCGTCGCATCGTTGGCGCGGCCGAGCGTGCAGACCACGATCGTGTAGACCCCACCGGAGCCGTCGGGGGTGAGGGTGATGTCCCGCACGCTCAGGTTCGCATAGGGGCTCTGGGCGCGATCCTTGCTCAGCCACTGGTTCACGGGGTCCATCGCGCCACTGGTATCGTGGGCGGCATTGGGGCTATGAAACAGAAAGACCCGCGTATCGGCGGGAACGAGATCCATCGCGCGTGCTCCTTTGCGAGAGTGATAGGAGGAAAGGGTGATGGGGTGATAGGAACAATGGCCTCTGTCCCAACCCCGGTCATGTCCCGAATTCTCGCCGGCGTTTCTCAGGCGGCCCCGCGAGCCGCCACCAGTCACCGAGTATAGCGGCGGGGCCAAGATACCAGGGTCATGGACGAAGGGTGTGTCTTCCTATCACCCCATCACCCTATAATCCAAGCGCCCTCGTCACGCGACCGTCTGCGTTTCGCTCAATGCGGGTCCGGTCGCGCCCGCGGTCATCTGACCCGGGCCGGGGGGTGCAACTTCCATCCAGCCCTGTCGCACCGCATGCAAGATGGCCCCGACCCGGTCGGTTGCATTCAGCTTGCGCAGCACTGAGGTCATGTGGTTTTTCACCGTCTGCTCGGAGACGAACAGCTCGTCGGCGATCTCCTTGTTGGAGAGACCTTGCGCTACGCAGTCGAGCACCGCCAATTCCCGGGTCGAGAGCGGCATGGGACCGTCACCGCCGCTGGGTTCACCTGGCAGCCGCAGCTCGGCGCGCAAACGGCGCGCCAGCTCCGGGCGCGCCAGCATCTCCGCCCGTAGCAGATTCTCCCCGGCGCACACTCGCGCCAGCGCCGCCGTGAATGCCTCGGCGCCGATGTCCTTTTGCAGGAACGCCACCGCCCCCGCGCGCACCGCCTCAATGATGCGGTCGTCGTCGACGTGCACCGAAAGCACCACGATGCGCGCACGCGTCTGCTTGCGGCGCAAGATGCGGGTAATCCGCAGACCGGTAATACCCGGCAATTGAACATCGAGCAGGATCAGTCCGGGACGCATCTCTTCCGCCGCCCGGATCGCCTCATGGGCGTTGCCCGCTTCGGCGACGATCTCATAGCGGCCGGTCGCTTCCAGCACCCGCCGCAGACCCGTGCGGAACACTGGATGATCGTCGACCAACAGCACTCGCCGTGCTAGCACGGACCGTCCCTCCCCGCGTTGCGGCCTCCGGCCGGGTCCGTTTGCATGGCAGGCGCCATCCACACCTCACCATCAGACCCGGCCATCTGGCCCCCTCCCCGTCCCCTGAGACTCATCGCTGGCGGGGATTTCCGCGCCGGGCCGCATTCCCGGTGACGGACAACGACAATCCTCGACTTCATCGTATGAGCCAGAGCCGCGATTCGCAACGGACAGAATGGCACAATGCTGGGCAATACCCTATTGCAGATAGTGCCTGGAAGTCACCATACCGAAGGTTATGAGGAGAACGGGTTTCGCATCAGATGGAATGGCGTAGTAAGAGGAGAAGTCCGATGAGAGTCTTGGCGTCGGCAGCCTGCTCGGGCCCGGGTGCAACCAGGCGGCCGATCTCCGCCAGCGGTACGGGGACCAACCGGATCAACTCGTCTGGATCGATGGCGCCGCCAGCGCGTTCACAATCGCCGGCGTGATAGACCGTCATCCGCTCGTCCGTGTATCCCGGGGACGTGAAGTAGGATGCCAGGGGTGTGATGCTCCCCGCGCGGTATCCGGTTTCTTCTTCCAGCTCCCGCCGGGCGCACGCCTCGGGCGCCTCTCCCGGCTCCAGCGTTCCGGCCGGAATCCCCAGCAGCGCGCGGCCGATCGGGTGATGGCTCTGCCGCAGCAGCAACACTGCCTGGTCCTTTGTCACCGCGACGATGGCGACGGAACCGGGGTGCTCGACGACCTCGCGTGTCGTGTGCCGCCCCGATGGCAGCCGCACCTCGTCGACGCGGACGTGAACGTGCGACCCATCAAAACCGCGGCGCGTCGAGAGGGTCTCGGCGAGTGGTGGGTCATCCGAGGAGGTCTGGGACCGAGCCATCACGCTGTTCCTTTCGCAAACGGCAACGGCACCCGCGTCGGGGTGCCGTCTGGAGGCGCCAGGCGGATTCGAACCGCCGATCAGGGTTTTGCAGACCCGTGCCTTACCGCTTGGCTATGGCGCCGTGCCGGAGTTGCCGCTGGTCAAGGGCAGCACGCATTTTAGCACGAGGGCTGCTCGGCCCGGTGCCTGGGGGGCAGAGCGAGGGTGGTGGGTTGCGGGTTGCGGGTTGCGGGCGATGGCGCTTCTTGCCGTTTTCAGACCCACGTCCGACTCACGACTCACGACTCACGTCAAGTACCGGCTTCATCACCCGGCCAGCCGCCATGTCGGCCAACGCCCGATTGGCATCTTCCAATGGATAGCGGGTAATGAGGCGGGACAGGTCGAACCGCGCCGCCAGCCGGGGCAGCGCCTGAATATGCCCCAGATAGTGCTTCTCGGCGAATCCCCAGGATCCCAGAATGCGTAACTGCTTGCGGGTGATCAGATGCGGATTGAGGGGCGTCGGCCCGCGATCGGTGTACTGCCCCAGCGCGAGGAAGGACCCGCCGCGGCGCGCCATCTCCCACCCTTCGGCGACCGCCTCCGGCGCCCCCGCGCACTCCAGGACGACGTCCGCGCCGCGCCGTCCCGGCGTCGCATCCAGCACGAGCCGCACCCGCTCGGCCGGGTCCGGAAATGCAAAGATGTCGATATGCGCGTCACCGACCCCGATCTCGCGCGCCAGGTCGAGACGGCTCGCCGGTCCCCCGACGAGGATAACGCGAGCGGCCCCGGCCAGATGCGCGTACATCGCGGAAGCGATCCCGACCGGCCCACTCCCCTGCACGACGACGGTATCACCGGCCGTGATACCGGTGACGTCGATGACGCCGTGCACCGCGGTCGGACCGGCGCAGCCCAGCGCAATGGCCTGCTCGGGCGTGACGTCATCCGGCAGCCGGAAGATGGCTGATCCGGGCTGCAAATAGATCGCGTCCGCCCAACTCCCGGAGAGACGCGGCAGCTCGTCGAAGCGCTGGTTGACACCGTAGACCTTGCGCGTCTCGCAGAGGGTGCGCTCACCGGCGACAACACACCAGTGACAGTGCCCGCAGGGGATGTTCGACGACCAGGCGATGGCGTCCCCCTCGCGCAAGGAGTGGCCGGTAAAGTCCGTGGCCACGCCATCGCCAAGCCGCTGCACGCGGCCGACCCCCTCGTGACCGAGGATGATCGGCAGTGGGATCGGCAGTTGACCGTGGTGCAGATGCACGTCGGTGCCGCAGACACCGGCGAGACCGACCTGGGCCACGACCGCGCCCGGCCCCGGTTCGGGAACCGGGGCGGATTCGATCGCGAGCGGAACGTTGAACGCGCGCAACACGACAGCGCGAGAGTGTGATTCTGCGATCATATTCGTACTGATACCTTCAGACATATCAAAGACTTATCTGGGCGCTGGAGACATGCCCGCGGCCCGCACGGACTCGAGGCTCGAGAAGCAGAGTTCGGGAATCGTCGTGGCATAGGCGGGCGCGCTCGGCTCCAGATAGTGCCTCGTCGCCTGATTGGCTTTGATCGGATAGGTCGGCGGGCAATCGCGCGAGCCGTCGCCGCGAACTGCTCCCGGCGGCACCCCTCCCGCGCCATCACGCATCCCAGGTTCGTCTCCTGCCGCGGCGTACCCGGCGGCTTCGGCGGCGGCGGCGGCCGGAAAACAGACGTCCGGGATCAGCCGCTCGTAGGATGGCTGCTCGGACAAGTGATACCGCATCTCCGGCATGGCGCCTTTGATGGGATACCCCGGCGGGCAATGGCGCGTCCCGTCGCCCGGCACGGCCCCGCCGTGGGCCGCGGCCGCCGCCTGCACCGCCGCCAGCGCCTCCCCCGCCTGATTGGATAGTCGCGCCGCGGCGAGCTCCGCGTCGCGGCGGGCTTGCGCCAGCTCGGCGGTCATCTCGCCGATCTCACCGGCCGCCCGTTCATAGCTCTGTCCTGAAGCAATATTCGTCGCTTCCTGAAGCAGACCGCCGCTTTTCTTCACGGGGCGGGCGTTGTCCGCCCGGTCGGCCTCGGCGGTGTTCGCGTCCACCTGCCGTTGGTTCGCCGCCTTGGCCTGCTGCCGCACGTACCAGATGATGGCAATCGCCACGACGATAACCATCCCAATCAGCCACCAATTCATGACACCGCCTCGCTACTTCTGCGCGCGTTGCCCACGCGCCCGCGATTGCCGAAATCCCGCCGCTTCGGCGGTTTCCGTCGAGGCGAAACAGAACTCCGCGATGGTCGGTGGATAGGACACCTGTCCCGGCACGTGATAAATCCGCGAGGAGGCGTTCCCCTTGATGGGAAACTCCGGCGGACAGATGGCGCTCCCATCCCCGGCGACGGCGCCCGGTGGGGCCGCAGCGGCATCTTCTTGTGTTTGCGTTTGTGTTCGTGGTGGCCGCGCCAAGCGTTGCGCGTCAGCGGTATCGGCGCTCGCCTCCGCGGCGACCGATTCGGCCGCGGCCATCCGGCGTTCCATCGATTCCCCGGCCGCCGCGGCCGCGCGTGCAGCTCGTTCCGCCTGCTCTTCGGTGGCGCGCTCCGCTGCCGCCCTGGCCTCCGCGCGCTCCAGCATC
>JACCXM010000188.1 GCA_013697005.1 Chloroflexia bacterium
GCGCAAGGTCTTGCCCGGTCCGGGTGGGGTTTCGTAGGTCGTGGCCGCGAGCTGCGAGCGGAAGAGGCGGGTGAGCCGCTCGCCATCGTCGGCGGACTCCTGATAGCGCCCGGCGTCGATCAGCCCGATCCAGTCCCAGCCGAGGGCGCTCTTGCTGGCCGCGGTAAAGACGAACGGCAGCACCGGAATCGCCCGGCCGCCGCGCCGCTCTCCCAGCGTGGCCGCCAGAAACGAGGCCAGCCCGGCGCCGACCCCGGTGGCATCGACCACAATCAGACTCGCCCGCCAGACCTCCCGCGCCAGATGCACGAGTTGGGCATGCAGCGCGGTGTGGCGGGTGCCGGTCCAGGCGAGGCGGTCGACCACGTGGTAAGTCGGCAGTCGTGAGTCGACTTCGATGACTGTCAACGCCGTGCTATCGCGGCGGGTGTCGTCGCGGAAACCGGCGGGGCCGGAAAGACCTTCCTCTTCGCCGGCGACGTCGAGGAGGAGGGCGTACTTGCACCCTGTTCCCGGTGCCGCGAAGTGGCGGCGCGGATGGGTGCCCTGCATCGCCGCGATGCGGGCGGGCGGGAAGAGCCCGCCCTCGCCATCCAGCTCTCGCAACTCGTACTCGGTGCGGATGAACGGATGGGCCGGTCCGAACTGGGCGATGCGGGCCCGCACCCGGTCGCCGTAGGCGGGAATCTCCTTTGCTACGTCCTGCCAGGGGACGGTCCAGACGCGGCGAACGCCATCGCGCCGCTCCTCCTCGCGCAGGAACGCCATTTGGCGAGCGAGGAGGGTTTCCCGGCTCCAGACGGTGCCCAGAAACACGGTCGTCGCATTCGTGCTGGCCGCCATCGGATCGAAGACGGCGTCCCAGACATCGGGCAGGATGTCCTGGGCCTCGTTGGCGACCAGCAGCAGATCGGCGGTCTGGCCCCGGGCATTGGCTCCCGGCGCGGCGGAGAGGAACCGCGCCGAGGCCCGCCCCAGGGTGACCGCGTAGCCATCGCGGGTGGCCGCCGCGCGGCCGCTGAAGAACGCCAGGACCGGTTCGTCCAGGCGGGAGAGCAGGCGGTCGCGCATGAGGGCGGCCTGGGGGCGGAAGGTGGGCGCGGCGATAACGGCGCTTCCGCCGCGGCGCTGCCAGCGGACGAGGAGAAAGGCGAGCATTTGCGCCAGCAGCTCGTCCTTGCCCGCCTGGCGGGCGAAGACGACGGCGAAGGAGCGGCCCAGCCCCTGCTCGACGCTGGTCACGATGGCTCGCGCCGGGTCGATTTGATAGGGGCGCAAGCGGCGGTCCGGTACGAGAAGATGGGAGAAGTCGCCGATGTCACGCAGGGCGAGGTCGACGGCGCAGGCGATTGGATCGGACCGGATCACCAGACTATCCACCGGTGGCGAGCCGTAGCGCCACATCGAGCAGCAGCGAGCCGGCCACCATGAAGAGGAGACCATTCAGGCGAGACTTGATCTCGCGCAGTTCCTCAGTGAGGGCGAGCACCATTTGCCGCGTCACGGCCTCGTAGGCCGAGGCCGGTTCGAGACTGATCGTCTCTCGTCCCGGCGCGGCATAGCCATCACGGCATGCCGCCACACCGTCAGTTTGCATCACTCCGTCTCACCTCCCTTCTCCCCTGCTCGGCCTCAGCCTCAGCCTCGGCCTCGATCGCGGCGAGCCCTCGCAGCAGCACGGATCGGATTTCTTCCGCGTCTGCCTCGTTCCCGTGGCGCAACCGCGCCGCCTGGACCGCGACCCCAACCACCCGCGCCACTCCCGCCGCCAACCGCGACGGGTCACGCTCCTCCTCCAGCAAACGCACCAGCGCCAGGCGCAGGGCGCCGATCTCGGTCTTCAACCCGGCGTCCGCCGCGGCGCCGTGCAACGTGCCGCGCAATCCCGGACCGAGCACCGCGTCGTAATCGCCGGCTGCCACCCGCGCCCGGAATGTCGCGAAACCGTTCCCGTCGGATCGCTCGTCTGCGCCGTCGTGGTCGTCGTCAGTTTCGTGCCGCGTACAGAACGCTGCCCCGGCGCGGGTCCAGCGGCCGCAGCCTCCCGCCGCGCACCGGCTCACGGCCACCACCTCCTCTCCAGATTGCTACCCCTCACATATATAAAGACACTTTGAGCGGGCCAAATAGTGACACATTGAAAAATAGTGGCGTAATAGCGTGGGTTTTTTGGGGGTGATTTTTTGGGGGTTGAACCGGGTTTGGGGGGCGTAGACCCTCACCCCAACTCCTCTCCCGGCTCGACGGGAGAGGGGCTCGTGTTGGGTGCGAAGTGGCCTCCAGGTGCCGGGCCTGTTCCTATCAGGTCGAGCCGGGAGAGGGGAGCGAGCGGCGCCAAGCGGCGTACTCTGCCAAGGTCTGCTCGTTCGGGGGATAGGTGCCGGGGAGGGGCGCGCCCGCTTCGATTTTGGCGAGCAGGAAGCGTTCCAGGGCTTCTTGTTCCGCCGCGGGTGCGGCGATGGCGGGGGCGAGGTGGCGGGGGATGACGACGACGCCTTCTTCGTCGCCAGCGAGAATGTCGCCGGGGAAGACGGCCACCCCGGCGCAGGCGATGGGGACGTCGAAATCGACGGCGTGGTGGACGCTGAGACTGATCGCGGCGGACCGGGCAGCGGCGAAGACCGGAAACGGTTGCACGGCGATCTCCGGGGCATCGCGCACCGCGCCATCCGTGACCAGACCGACCGCGCCGCGCACACGGAGGCGGGTGAGCAGGATATTCCCCACCGTTCCGGCGCGGGTATCGCCGCGGCTGTCGATGACGAACACGGTACCCGGCCGCGCCGACTCAATCGCTTTGCGCTGGGGATAGTCGGGGTCGTGAATGGTCTCCAGGGTGTCGAGGTCTTCGCGCATCGGGATAAAGCGCAGGGTGGCGGCCTCGCCGGCGAAGCGGCAGTGCCCGGGATTGACCGGCAGTAATCCGTTGAGGAACGTGTTGCGCAGACCGAGGCGAAAAAGTTGCGTCGCGATGGTGGCGGTGCTGGCCTGGAGCAAGCGATCCCGCACCGAATCATGGAACGGAAGTTGCTCGTTCATCGGATTTCTCCTCTCGGTCAGCCAACGTATGCCCAACCGGGCCGGTCGTGATTTCGGTTATCGTGTTCCGACACGACGATTTCACACGAAGGATCCCGCATGAGCGTACCGGCCGCGCGGTGGCAGGCATTGTGGCATCGAGTCCGGACCAGGACCGGGGAGTGGCGCCCGCGCCGCGGGAGTGGCGATGGTATCTGTCTTTCCCGCCGCCATGAGCTGCTTGCCAACGTGCAGAGTATCGAACCGCTACGGGTCGATCGGATCGATCTGCTGGGGAGTGAGGAGCCGCTATGGATCAGACACACGGCGAATTTCGAGCGGCTGCTCGACAACGCGGTCTATGACCCGGACCAGGAGTTCATGCCGTACTGGGCGGAAATCTGGCCGAGTGGGGTGGTGCTCGCCGCCGTGATTGCCCGTGATCCTGGCGCGCTCGCGGGGAAGCACGTGCTGGAGCTGGGACCCGGGGTGGGGGTGACGGCGGCGGCCGCGCTGAAGGCGGGGGCCGATCTGGTGGTGGCCGATTTCGCCCCGAAGGCGCTGGCGCTGTGCGCGCTGAACACCCTCGACCAGACGGGGAAGGAGCCGCGGACCCTGCGCGTGAACTGGCGGCGGTCGCAGCGAGAGTTGCTCGCCGCCGCCGGCGAGGGGTTTTCGATCGTGCTCGGCGCCGACGTGCTGTACGACATGGAGGACGTGCCGGTCTTGATCGGGCTGGTGGACCGCATCGTCGCGCCGGGCGGGGAGCTGTGGATCGCCGAGCCTGGCCGCGACCCGGCGAAGCGCTTTGTCAAACTGCTGCGCGGGCAGAAGTGGCGGGTGGTGAGCGAGGAGTTCGCCAGTCCGCTGCCCGATCCGAACTACCAGACCATGGACACGATCACGGTCCACCGGTTGCGCCGGCCGGGGCAAGCTACAGTCAGGCGGCGAAGAGCCGAGAGTCAGCGGGGCAGCCCGTCCTCGCCGTAGAGCAACTCACCGTGATCGACGGCAGCCTCAGGATGCTCCTTGAAACTCGCTTGCCGCGATTTCACGAGCGCATAGACCTCCGCCCGCCGTTGCACTTCGGCTTCCACTTCATCGAGCAAAGCCAGTTGCTCCCGCACCGCGACTTGGACGATCGTTTCCGCACTCTCGCCGGTGATCGTCGAGATTTGCGCGATGAGGTGAAGGATTTCCGGCGATTCGATGCGCGGTCTCGTCCGGAGGTGGCTCGGCCCGCGGCGGGAAGTATTCCGCCCACACGTCAGGCGGAATCATGCGGCGGATCTTCGCCAAAACAATTGGAACCACGATCAGCTCGTCCAAATGCCCGACAACCGGAATGAAATCAGGTATCGGGTCGATCGGGCTGGCGACGTAGATGGCGAGGCCGATCAGCCACCAGCGGGCACGGCGCGGCGTGCGCGGATCGGCGGCGACGCGGCGCAATCGGCCCGGCAACCGGATGAGCTCAACGCCGAGGGAGCGGACATGGGCAGCGGCTTCCCCCCGGCTCATAGCCGAACGGCGGTACCAGATCACGAGGGCAACGACACCAAACCCGATGGCCACGGCGAGACCGATGACCAATCTTTCCCAATTCATGCCCTGACTGACCCTCTTCGCCCCGATAGAGAGATCATCGTGCCGGATGGCGGCTCAGCCCAAGACGCGGCGAACATCAGTATGGACGATATCCTGACCAACGAAAAGCAGGGGCTCGTCGATATCCTGTGCGAGCGCGTAGGCGAAGCAGTCACCGAAGTTGAGCTTGGCGGGGTGCCCGCTGCCCTTACCGAATCGGCGATAGGCTTCGCGGGCAATGGTCGCCTGGTGGGCGGACACCGGCTCCACATCGATGCCAAGCTCCGCGATGAGTTGGTCGAGTCTTGACCGATTGCGGCGATCGGGATGGCGATCGGCGACGATTGCGGCTTCGAGGAACGTCGCCGCGGACATGCGATTCAATCGCGACTCCAGCAAGGCTTCGAGGCAGATCGCCGATGACGGCTCGTCAAGGACGATGGCAAGGAGCGCCGACGAATCGACGATCACCTGGGCAAGCCATCCTCGTCGTAAAGCAACTCGTTGAGATCAACGGCAGCCTCGGGATGCGCCTTGAAACTGGCCTGCAGCTCCTTCACCAGCGCGTAGACCCTTGCTCGTCGCTCCTCTTCCTCTTCGGGGGTGCGCAACTGGGCGAGCCGCTCGCGAACGGCCGCGTCCACGACCCGTTCTTCGCTCTGACCCGTGCGTCGGGCGAGTTCGTGAATCACTCGAATGGTTTCTGGGGACTCGATCTGGAGCGCCATGCTTCACACCTACCCGTGCTCGCACAGAGAGTGTAGCAATCCGCGAATTGAAGAATGGCTTCTGCCTATCGATAACTCGCCGCCTGTAAATCGAACAACTCCGCATACCGCCCGCCCAATGCCATCAACTCTTCGTGGGTACCGGCTTCCACCAGGCGGCCGTCTTCGAGGAACAAGATGCGGTCGGCCATGCGCACCGTGGAAAAACGGTGGGAGATGTAGAGGGCCATCTTGCCCAGGGTCAGCTCTTTGATGCGGGCGAAGAGATCGTGCTCGGCCTGGGCGTCCAGCGCCGAGGTCGGCTCGTCCAGAATCAACACCTGCGCGTCGCGCATGAAGGCGCGGGCCAGCGCGATCTTCTGCCACTCGCCGCCTGATAGCTGGTGCCCGCCCTCGAACTGCTTGCCGAGCGTGGTGTCGTAGCCCTCGGGGAGTTTGGCGACCACGTCGTCGGCTCCGGCGCGGGCGGCGGCGCGGGCGATGGCGGCCGCGTCGTTGGCGTGGTCGACGTTGCCGACACCGATGTTCTCTCCGGCGGAAACCTGGTAGGCGGCGTAGTCCTGGAACATCACCCCGAACTCGCGACGCAGCGCCACCGGGTCGTACTCGCGCACGTCGCGGCCGTCAATGAGAATGACCCCCTCGTCCGGATCGTAGAGACGGCCCAGCAGTTTGACCACCGTCGATTTGCCGGCACCGTTGCGCCCGACGAGGGCCACGGTCTGCCCAGGGTCGATGGTGAAGGAGACATCGTCGAGCGCTTTTTCTTCGCGGCCGGGGTACTGGTAGCTCACATTGCGGAACGCGATCCCCTCCTGGAAAGGGCGGCGCACCGGGGCAGGATGCTCCGGGGCGCGGATCTTCTGCTCGCGCTCGAGTAGCTCGTAGAGAGTCGAGAGATATAACCCGTTTTCGTACAGCCCCTGAATGCCGCCCAGAATCCCCTGGAAGGCGCCCTGCACCTGAGCCGCGGCCTGGGTGAAGACGGTCAGTGCACCGAGCGTCACCTGACCGCGTACCGCTAGCAGCGCGACATAAAGAAAGGTGCCGGAGGAAGCCAGGGTGGTCAGCGAGCCCCAGCCGAACCCGGCCAGGTAGCGGCGCATAAGGAGCTGGCGGGTCTCCTCGTAGTAGGCGGTGGCGGTGCGGTCGTAGCGGTCGATGAAATAGTCCCCGGCGGTGAAGAGTTTTACCTCCTTGGCATACTCGTCGGTGGTCATCAACGTCGTCAGATAAGACATGATGCGCCGCACCGGCGATTGCCGCCGCATCTGCTGGAACCCCCACCAGCCGTAACGCGATCCGGAGATGAAGGCCGGGATGGGGGCGATCAAGGCGGCGGCGGCCACCCAGGGCGAGAGCCCCAACAGCAAGGCCACCATAGTGGCGAAGGTGACCAGCGAGCGGCCGAGTCCGAAGACACCGGAGACCATTTCCACCGGCCGCCGCGCCGATTCACGTTGCGCCTGCTGGAGCTGGTCGTAGTAGGCGGCGTTCTCGAAATCGGACAGATCGAGGGTAGCGGCGTGACGCATGATCTGCAATTGGACGTGGATCGCGAGGCGCTCCTGCAGCAGCTGCTGGCTGATATTACCGGCAGTCTGCAGGAAGCTGGAGCCCAGGAGCAGCACGAACTGGATGACGGCGAGGATGACGATGGCGCGCACGTGCGGCTCGCTGCCACCCGCCTGCACCCCGGCGACGACCTCGTCGATGAGGCGCCCCGCCAGCCAGACCTGGGCGGCGGGAGTGACGCTCTGCAACAGGGTCGCCCCGGCGAGGGCGCCGGTCAGCCGCGGACTCGTCGCCCAGACCAGCCCCATGACGCGCACGACGCTACGCCAGGTTTCGCGGGCGCCTTTGGCGACAGCGCCCAGATCGTCGCGGCGGGGCAGGCGCAGTTGCAGGCGCTTCGGTTCCCCACCGGGATCGGGCGCAGCGCCGCCCCCGTTCGCGGCACGGCCGGAGCGGCCATCACCACGGAGGGGGACGGTTTCGGTGGGGGGGGACATGCGGCGGCCGTTGCGATCGGGCGGCGAGCCATTGGAAAACGTGTGCATGCGCTCCTGGAGTTACCGTGAGAGAGAAAGACGGCTAGCCGCCGCTGGGGAACGATCCTCCGCACGTTCAAGCGTAATGGATAGCGCGTCGCGGGCGCGGCGACAACTGGTCGTTCGGGTAGGGCGGGGTGAACGGAGGGTGATAGGGTCATAGGGTGATGGGGTGTTAGGGTGATAGGAGGGGCGCTGATGGGGAAGACTTCCCGGATGTCATTGTTTCGTCGTTCCTATCACCCCATCACCCTAACACCCCGTCACCCGGTCCACTCGCCAGCCGGCTGCCGGGTGGCGACGTTGAGGCGGTTCCAGACGTTGATCAAGGCGATCTCGATGATCAACGCCGCCAGCGCTGGCTCGTCGTAGTGACGGGCGGCCTCCTCCCAGACCGCGTCGGGTATCGGGTCCTCCCGGTCGCTGAGCCGGGTGGCGGCCTCGGTGAGCGCCAGCGCCGCCCGTTCCGCATCGGTAAAGTAGGGCGCATCCCGCCAGGCCGCCACCGCGAAGAGACGCGCGTCGGTTTCGCCGGCCTGCCGCAGCTCGCGCGCGTGCATGTCCACGCAGACGCTGCATCCATTTACCTGGCTCGCCCGCAGATGGACCATGAGGGCTGTCCGCGCGGGGACGCCGCCCTGTTTGGCGGCTTTCCCGAGGGCCACCAGCGCCCGCATGGCGTCGGGAACGATCGTTACCGGGTGGTTCATTCGTGCCTGCATCGTTCACTCCTTGTCACATCGGCCGCGTTTCGTTCGTCACACCTATGACGAAACGCGACGAGGGAATGTGACCGATGGACGTGCACGACCATGATTGGCTGGCGGAACGATTCGAGGAGAACCGTTCCCATCTGCGGGCGGTGGCCTACCTGATGCTCGGCTCGCTGAGCG
>JACCXM010000237.1 GCA_013697005.1 Chloroflexia bacterium
ACGTTGCTGGCGTACTCGGCGCGGGCGGTGAGAATGCGGTCACCAGGGGCGAAAAGAAGCGCGTAGAACGCCATGTCCCAAGCGCGGGTCGCGGTTTCGACAAAGGCGATCTCGTCCGGATCGCAACCGAGCAGCTCCGCCGAAGCGGTGTAGACCCGCTCCAGCACCGCCGCCTCGCGGCCAGCCGCCTCATACCCCCCGACTTGAGACTCTAGCGCGAGGTAGTCGGTGGTCGCCGCGAGCACCGAAACCGGCATCAGCGCCGCCCCGGCATTGTTGAAATGGAGCACATTGGCGCACCCCGGCGTCTCCCGCCGCGCCCGTTCCACATCGATGGTCATGCTGTTCTCCTGGTCATCGCTCCTCGCGTTTCCCCCTCTCCCGGCTTGACGGGAGAGGGGGGTGAGGGCGTACGCCGCGATGCCAAAGGGATCACCCAAAAAGCCCGCGCACCGTCGCCACCCGCTCGGCATCGGTGAGGAAATCGACATTGTCCGAGATGTGATCGACCGCGCCAATCAGCCCGGCGCGCTCGATGATGGCCAGCACCTCCCGGTCCGCGATCGCCGCCACGGTCGCTTCGGCAAAGCGCTCGGCGTGCAGTACCTGGAACGGCCGGTTGTGAAACGGCCGCGTCCGGGGATCGACCCAGGCCGTGACGCCGAGCGCGTTGTGCATCCCCGCCACCAGCTCGTACGCCGTGGCGAGTGCCGCTTCCCGCTCGTTCCAGGTCTTCGCTTGAAGCACCGTCGTGAACAACGGCGTCAACCGCGACGCACACGATAGCCCGGCGAACGCGGTCCCGACCCATTTGCTGTACGGCGCGTAGCGTCGTTCCAGCAGGAAACCCATTCCCATCAGATCGCGGATCAGCGCCGCGGCGATCAGCGCCGACCCCACTTCATCGTCGACCTCACCGGTCCGCCCCACAAACGCTTCCTGCTGCGAGATGCGTTGCCACTGGCACGCCAACTGGTAGAGCCAGACATCGTGCGGGTAAAAGGCGAGTCTGGCGCGAACCGATTCCAGGCAACCCAGACCGTCGTGATACACCCGCCCGGCAGTCACCTCCAGCAGACGCTGCTGAGGCATGAGCAACCAATCGACCGCGGTGATCTCCCCGAACGGATCGACCCCGAGCCACGATTTCAGGATTCCCGGTGGATGAACCTCGATCTTGTGCGCGATGGGCTCGCCGGTGTTTGGCGCGGGCACACGGGCCCCATCCGGACCGGGTGGCGCAAAATGGGTCAAGAAACCCAGGAACGCCGGCGGCAGGCGCCGGCTAAACGTGGCGTGGATCGCGCCCGCGCGCGCCGCATGCTCCTCGTCACTGACGAACAGCAGCAACCGCGGACCCCATTCATGATCGGTGGAGCGGGGAGTGTCGAACCCGAGGACGTCGGAGCCATACCCGATGAGCGCCGCCGAGTAGCGTAAATCCGGAAACTCCGCTTCGAGGATGGGCCGCACCACTTCCACGAAGAATCGTTCATTGAGGAGCAGCCCTGGGACGAACTCCGGCATGTGGTCCCGGCCCGCCTCTATTGCGCGCTCACGGTCCATGTCCGGCGAGTATCGCACGCCCCCCGGCCATTCCAAGGGCGATTGCCTGACCGGAAACGGTAGGGTGCCTGGAACCCAACCAGCACCCAACACGAGCCCCTCTCCCTGCGCACAGGGAGAGGGGTTGGGGTGAGGGTTTCTCAGAAATTGGAGCGAGGGTGAGAAACTACTCCGGAGCGGAGTCGCCAGCACTCTCGACGTTCACCGCGCGGCGGCGGCTGGGATCGCGCGGATCCGGCGCCTCGTCGAAGCTCACCCGCTGCCCCTCGATGAGCCGCTCGAAGCCATCGTTGACCACCGCCGAGCGATGGAAGAACAGATCGCCGTTACCCGATGAGCCGTCGGGCATGATAAATCCGAATCCCTTGTCGCGAAGACTCGCGACGGTTCCCGTGGCCATGGGTGGCCTCCTTGCCTGTGTCGATCTCGCCAACCTGAACGTGTTCGGCGGATCGTTGTCCGTGCTCCTTCGTCGCGTGAGCGCGTGCCCTGGCAGCGCCTCCCGCGGCAAGGCAAGCGACACTCGCTGACCCCTGAAGGAGAAATTCGATTCTAACACGAAAACTGATACTCCTGCAATAGCGATTCTGTTATAGTACAGCACAGGCTGCGCACTGGCGCCCCTGCCGGCTCATCGACGGAATGGAGTCCCCCCATGACGAACTCGTGGTTCATCATCGCCCTCATCGTTCTCGCCGCGGCCGGCATCGTGCTGATGTTCTATCGAAAGAATCAAACCGTCCGCACCGAGGTTCGCCGCGCGACCGCCACCGCTACCGCCACCGCGGCCAACGTCAACCGCGACTACGCGCAGGAGCGGGAAGGTGCACGCGTGGCCCACATGAGCGCGGACGACCGGGAGTGGGAAGCAGCCACCCTGCAACGCAACCGCGAAAACATCGAGCGGGCGGCCACGCTCGCCGAGCAGCCCATATAGAGGAAGTCTGGTCTATCAGCCAAAAGGAGCGATACGATGAACGGGCGCGATCATGCCAAGCGGGATATGACGGTTGGCTATGGCGATCGGACCTTCGCCCTCCGCGCCTATCACGAAAGTGGGGCCTGGCACGGGGTCATTATCGAGAACAAGACGCCGCTGCGGAACGGCTTGCCGCCGGCATCTGACCCGGCCGCGTATTTCGCCGCCGCCATCGCGCACGTGGTGGCCGTGGTCGATGCCGCGGGCATTCCCGCCGCCGTCAAGGCGTCATGAGTCCGCCGCGGGAGGGCACCCCACCGGAACGCGCACGCGCCGGCCGCGTGGTGCGCCCGGATGTCTGGCGCACACCGGACCGCCACATTCTGCTTGGTGTCAGCCACGTCTCCGACGACCCCGCGCTGCACCGTGTCTTCGAAGTTCGTGCCTCCTATGACGCGACCACCGGCGGTTGGCTGGCCAGCGTCGCGGAGCAGAACCAGAACGAGCAACGCGAAGACTGGGGACCAAGATTGAGCGGCGATTCCGCGCCATCAGCATTCCCCACCGCGGCCGCCTGTCTTGGTGACACGGTCTCCGCCATCGTGGCGATGGTCGATCGCGACGCGCTCGGCGCGGCCCACCCGCTCTCGTCGCCGGAACCGCGGCCGGCCGCTCCAGACGACACCCGACACCGACAGGCGGGTGGATCGACCGCTCATTGAAAAGCGCCATCAACGCTAGCTCATGAGGGCATAGCCGGTTGGCAGCAGCACCCGGAACGCCTGGATGCTGTTGCGATCGCTGACGTACACCGTGCCATCCGCGGCAACGGCAACACCCCATGGGACATTGAACTGCCCTGGGCCACTGCCGAACGACCCGATCCCAGCCAGAAACGTCCCGTCCTGACTGAAGACCTCCAGGCGGTTGTTATCCCACTCGACCACGTAGACGCGCCCTAGAGCATCGATCGCCACATCGGTGGGGAATCGAATTTGCCCCGGGTCCGCGCCACCGTTGTCCCAGACGGCGATCGGCTCGCCGGCGGCGCTGAGCTGATGTATTTGATCTTCCTCCATGACAGTCACCCAAATATCGCGGTCCTCATCGACGGCAACCCCGCCAACCATGCCGAGGCGCCCAGTTGCTCCCAGCAACTGGCCTTCAGTATCGAAGATCTGAATATCGCCTCGCGTCTGGTCGCTAACGTACACGCGGCCATCGGTACTGACCGCAATGCTCGCCGGCGCCATGAACTGCCCCTCGCCGTCGCCATTCCCGCCCCACGACATGAGGAAATCCCGGTCAGGGCCGAATTTCTGCACGCGATGGTTGCCCGTATCAGCGACATAGAAGGTCCCATCCGTGTCGAACGCGATGTCCCCATAAATGCCTTGCCATCCGACGGCGGAGAAGTCAAACTGCCCCTCGTCTCCTCCAGACCCGCTCCAGGTTTCGAGCGCGGCGCCATCTGGAGCGAAGATTCTGAATTCGCCGGGGCTGTTGGCGGTCGCGTTCGCCAACCACAGATTGCCCTCGGGATCGATGCCGAGACCGCCGGTCGCATCGAGTGGCTCGCCGCCGCCATCGGACTGCCACAGAAACTCGAATTCTCCGGCGGGAACCAGCTCATCGTTGATGGCCGGCAAGGGCACCCCGGCATCGTCGCCCCGCGGCGACCATGCCCGGGAGGCGACGAGACCCGTCCCAACGGTCAAGACCAGCAACGCCGCCGTGGCCAACTGCGCCATGATGCCGCGTCTTCCCGCTGGCGGAAGTCGATGCGCAGACCAGGGCCTTGACCCCCCCATCACCCAGCCGTTCGGCGCTGCCTCGGGTTTGCGCGTCGGGACGAGGGGTCCGCGCGCGAAGCCCGCTGGGCGTGCCGTTGCCATGAGATCCTCCTGGAGATGGCTGACGAAGATCGCATCTGGTCCCGGCGCCTGGTGCTGAGCGTTGAGCGCGTGGAATCGGTGAACGGCCGCCACCAGTGCCGGATCGAGATCAACGGACTCCTGCCCGGCACCCTGGGTCAGGGCATCCCAATACCGGGCCAGGTGCTCCTGCCCGGCCAGTGTGCCGTGCTCTCCCTCATTCATCAGCGATGTCCTTCCTGTGTGGCGCGATACCCAGTAGCGTGCGCAGCCGCGCTGCCGCGCGAAACTGCGTGGCGCGCACCGCGCCCGGCCGGCGGCCGAGGGCCGTGGCGATCTCGGCGGTGGTCAGCCCGGCCAGCCGCAGCTCCAGCACCTGGCGCTGGTCCGGGGGCATTCCCGCCAGGAGTGCGGCCACCGTGCTGCGTTCATCCGCCGCCAGCGCGGCCGCCTCCGGGTCCGGCGAGCGGTCCATGACGGCGGTGGCGGCATCCAATGACCGCGTCGGATGGCCGGCGCGGTAGGTATCGGCGATCACGTTGTGCGCGATCGCGAACAGCCAACTCCGGAACGACGGCCCATCGGCCCGGTAGCGAGGCAGCGCCGCCAGCGCCTTGGCGAAGACGAGACTGGTGGCATCCTCGGCGGTCTCCCTGGTGACGAGACAGCGGTAGCAGTAGCGGTACACCGGATCGACGTAGCGCACGTAGAGGTGCGCGAAAGCCTGCGGATCACGTTGGGCCGCCGCGACGAGGGCGGCATCGCCGTCGCCCCGGTCATCTGGCGCCCGCGTCATGGGAAGCACGTGGATCCCTGACAGACTCGACATGGTGACCCTCACCCCGATGATGCCAGTGTCTCGGTGTCTCTATGGTGGTATACGGGATAGCGGGGAAAGTGTTATGGCCCACGAACACGAAACGATCATCCATCGCGATAAACTGGCCTCGTTGGTCTGGCATCCCGCGAGAGAGGATGCGTGAGGAGCGATATGGCATCGAAAACCGACACGCCACCCGGGTTGCACGTCGTCCAGGTCCACTACCGCGGCGATGAGCGCGCGGGACCGGAGAGTGACCCGGTCGCTACCTATGCCCGGTCCGGCGCCTACGACCTGTTTGGTGCGGCGACGGTTGTCGCCCCGGTCTTCCCTGAGGAACGGCGCGACACCGAGCCGACCCTCAATCTCGGTCTGATCGGCGGCGAGATCGCCGGGGCGGTGGCCCAGGGCCGCCGCGCGGGCCAGCCCACCCTGGTGGTCGGTGGCTCCTGCGCCGTCGTTCCCGGCGTCATCGGCGGCTTACAGCAAGCGCATGGCGCCACGGCGCGCATCGGCCTCGTCTGGTTCGATGCCCATGGCGATTTCAATACCCCCCGCACCACCCGCTCCGGCATGCTCGGCGGGATGCCGGTCGCGGTCTCGGCCGGTCTGGCTTACCCGCGGTGGCGTGAGATGTCCCATCAACCGGCGCCGCTGCCGACCGATCGCATCCTCATGGTCGACGTCCGCAATCTCGATCCCGCCGAGGAGCAGCTCATCCGGGCGACGGACGTGATCATCGCCGCACCCGCCTCCGAATTTCCCGGCGACGATCTGAAGCAAGCAGTGCATGATCTTGCCGCCCGCTGCGACCTGCTCTACCTGCACGTCGACGCCGATATCCTCGACGCGCGCTACGTGCCCAACCACCACACGAAGGAACCCAACGGTCCCTCGATGGATCAGGTACTGGCCGCCATCGACACCGTAATGGCCACCGGCAAGGTCGGTCTGTTCGCCCTCGTCTCCATCTGGGCGGATGGCGACGGCGGAGATATTGCCCTCGCCTCCGGGGTAGAACTGTTACGCGGCGGAATGGAGTCGTGGCGGCGGCATGGCAGTCCGGCGCGTTTGCTATGATCCCCCAGGTTTAGTCACATCCTGCACTCACGATCGACAATCGCCGCGGAGGGTCAATATGCGCCGGTTCCCGTGTCTGGCTTACTGCATCCAGCCGGCACCATCATCGTCCACCGAGGTCTCGCGCCGCCGCGTCGTCGGTGGGGCGCTGACCGCCGGTCTCGGCGCGATGCTCGCCGCAAGTGAGACGCCGCTCGCGGTCGCCGCGCAGGAGGCGACGCCTGAGGCAGGCGCAGAAACCTCAACCCTCGAGACGGTCAGCGGGCAGGCGCTCTACACCCTGCCCCGCGACCACCGCTGGCACGGCGGCTCCTTCTACGAGACGGGTGAGTACTGGGAGTGGCACTACTGGACCGGGTTCGCGCATGACGTCGACACCGGTGAGGAATGGGGACTCTTCTACACGACGATGCGCAATGCCTTCATCCCGGAGACCGGCCAGCCCGCGGTCATCAACTTTGTCTCGCTGACGGATCTTGCCAGCAAGACCTTTTACCCCGCCTCGCGTGGCATCGTCACGGGCGGGGAGCAGGCTATCTTTCCGGCCGATAGCACCAGCCCCGACGACTTCGAGTACGCGATCGAGTCCGGCGACGGGCTCTCCATCACCGAGCGCTATTTTCACGCCGGCGAGCGCTGGGACTTCGAGGTCGCGTATGAGCCAAGCGCCGAGCAAGTGGCGCTCGCAATTGACGTCGCCCTGGTTCTGGAGGAGCCGGGCTACCTGCCCACCACTCCGACTGGTGTCGAGGAGGAAGGCTACTCCCGCGACGGCCTCTACAACCCCGAGACGATGTACGGGCTGTCCTACTACTACTTTGCACCCAAAATGAAGCTCACCGGCGCCATCGTCGCTGGCGACGAGACGCACCAGATCGAAGGCACGGCGTGGCTGGAGCATCAGTGGGGCAATTTCTCGACCGAGGACCCGGAGGCGTATCGCTGGCGCTGGGGCAGCATCCGCTTTGATGATGGCAGCGGCATCAACTGGCGGCAGTGGGAGCGCGGGCCGGACAACGCCGCGGTTTTTGACCTGAACCACTATGCCATCTACACCGCGGAGGGTGCGGTGAGGTACGGCTATGGCCGCGACCTCACCTACGAGGTCATCACCACCTGGGTCTCTCCGCACACCGGCCGCCACTACGGGCTCTACGGTCTGCTGCGCACACCGGTGGGGACGTTCTACGTTTCGCCGATGGTCGAAGACCAGGAAATCCTCATTCCCGGGATGACGGTTCCTCTCTGGGAGGGAGCAATGGAGGTGCGCCGCAACAGCAGCGATGGTGAACTCGTCGGACGCATGAATTTGGAGGAGTTGTTCAACGATCCGGGGCTGCCGGTTGGAGGCCCACTGGCCCGGCAGCTAGGATGATGGGGTGATAGGGAGTGCGATGACGGCACGACGGCCTGTAGGGGCACGGCATGCCGTGACCGAGGCCACGCCTACAAAATGGTGTCGCCCGCGTGGCACCCGTAACCTACAACCTATCACCCATCACACCCCGTCCAACACCCGCGCCAACTCCGCGGGCGCCGACAGCATCGGCCAATGCCCCGTCTCCATCTCCACGTACTGCCACGGCAGCGCGGTCATGGCCACAATGGGCGGCACCTCGGCGGCAACCATCCCTCGGATGTCGTCGCAGGCGATGACAACGCGCCGGTATGCCGGCGTCTCCCCGGCGTTCTGCAGGCGCAGCGGCTGGGTATAGGTGCGCCACGGTTGGGCGACCGCCTTGCGTGCCATGAGCGATCGGTCCGCCTCGTCCAACCCCGCCAGACTGGCGCCTTCGCCAAGCGCCTCGATCCCGGGGAAGGGAAAACGCCACCCTTCACCCTTCGCATCGACCGTCGCCTGGAGCGCCGCCAACCCTTCGGGCGGGTAGAGATCGACCATGGCCTGCCCGTCCGCTAGCGGCGCCGAGTCGACATAAACCAGCGCCTGCAATCGCTCCGGGATGTGGTCGGCGACCCCGGTGACGACGATCCCGGCATAGCTGTGGCCGGCCAGGATCACGTCGCGCAGATCGTTCCAGGCGATGACGTTGACCACATCGGCGATGTGCGTCTCCAGATCGGTATCGGGACGCGCCAGATGGCTGCGTTCACCGAGTCCGGTGAGCGTGACCGGATACACGTCGTGACCGTCCGCGCGCAACCGCGCCGCTACGTCCTGCCACACCCACCCACCAAGCCAAGCCCCGGGAACTAGAACGTACGTTGCCAAACCGTGCTCCTTTGTCCGCCATGGAATCGGTTCGCCCCCAGACGCTATGGTCTGACAGGGGAGGTAGGTCCACCGAAGCCATTCCGCACCCAACACGAGCCCCTCTCCCGGCTCGACGGGGGAGGGGTTGGGGTGAGGGCTTACGCCGCCAGCCGCGCCATTTCGATCCTGCCACCACCATTCCTCTCCCTGCGTGACGCTATGGTACGGTGCAATACCTGACAGCTTGCGTCAGGTATTCGACAAGAATCTGGCAATGTGGTGGGGGTCGTGACCGAGCACCGCCGTGAACGCAACGAGCTGTACCGCACGCTGTTCATGGCGATCGACGAAGGGTTGTGCGTCATCGAGATGCTCTTCGACGCGCAGGGCAAACCCGCCGACTACCGCTTCCTGGAGACGAATCCCGCGTTCGAAAACCACACCGGGTTGCATGACGCGGTCGGCAAAACGGCCCGCGAGCTGGTTCCCGATCTCGATGCCCAGTGGTTCGAAACCTATGGCAAGGTCGCGCTGACAGGTCAGCCGGTGCGCTTCATCGACGAAGCGAAAGCGATGGAGGGCCGGTGGTTCGATGTCTATGCCTTCCGGCTCGGAGGATCTGACAGCCGCCGGGTCGCAATTCTCTTCAAGAACATTACCGAGCAGAAGCAGACGGAGATCGCGTTGCGGGAGAGCGAAGAACGGTTGCGGCGCGCCGTCGCAGCCACGCGCACCGTCGTCTGGGAATGGGATGTGGCGAACGATCGCATCACCACCACGGAGAACATCGCGCAGGTGTACGGGATTTCCGCCATCGACTTCGCCGCGCAGGGCTGGGCGTTGGTCGCTGCCGAGGACCAGGTGCGCCATCTCGCCGTGGTGCAACGCGTGGCGGAAAAGGGCGGCGAATACCACGCTGAGTTTCGCATCATCCACCCGGACACCGGGGCGACCGTCTGGATCGAGGAGCGTGCGGCCGCCATCGCCGATGACGAGGGGCGCGTTGTCCGTCTCGTCGGGGTGTCAGCCGACGTCACCGAGCGCAAACGCCTGGAGCGCGCCCAGCAGGATTTCGTGGCTATGGCCGGTCACGACCTGGCCACCCCGGTCACGGTGCTGCGGGCCCGCGCCCAACTGATGCAGCGGCGGCAGGCGTACGACGAGGAAGCGATCCGCGCCATCATCGAGCAAACGGCGCGGATGGAGCGGCTCCTCAGCGATCTGCGCGAGTTGGCGCAACTCGAGACCGGTCAGGTGGACCTGCGGCTCACCTCCGTCGCCCTGGGCAATCTGGCGCGCGAAGCGGCGGAGCGCGTCCAGGTTCAGGCGACCACGCACGCCGTGCGCGTCGAGACTCCGGAGACCCCCATCTGTGGCGAATGGGATCGGGACCGGCTTGGCCAGGTGCTGGATAACCTGCTCAGTAACGCGGTCAAGTATTCGCGCCCCGGTGGGGAAATCGTCGTCCGCGTGGAACCCAACGGCAGCGAGGCTTGGGTGAGGGTGGTGGACGAGGGGGAGGGGATTCCTCCCGAAACGCTACCGCGGCTCTTCGAGCGCTATTACCGGGCCGATCGCAGCGACACGAAAGTGGGTCTTGGACTCGGTCTCTACATCGCCCGCATGCTGGTCGAGGCGCACGGCGGCCGTATCTGGGCCGAATCAACCCCAGGGCAGGGAAGCACCTTCACCATCGCGCTTCCGGTGCCGTAAGTCGAGAGTCGAGAGTCGAGAGTTGGCAAGAGCGATCGCCCACCACCCACCACCCGCACCCCATCACCCCATCACCCCGTCAATCGGCAGCTCCACCGTGACCTGGGTTCCCTGTCCTTCCGTGCTCGTCATCGCGATCGACCCCCCGTGGCGCTCGACGATTTGTTTGGCCCCGGTCAGACCCATCCCGGTGCCGGCAATCTGCCCGACGTTGCGCCCGCGCCGGTAGCGCTCGAAAATCGATGGCAAATCCACCGCGGGGACGCCGATCCCGTCGTCCGCGACGACGATTCGCGCGCGGGGCGGATCCTCAGCCTCGATCCGCTCAATGTGCAGCGTTACCGCGCCCCCCGCTGGGCTGTACTTGACCGCGTTGGTCAGCAGATTGAGCACGACGCGCTCGATCCCGCGCGTGTCCCACTGGCCGACGAGCGAAGGAACGGTCGATTCCACCCGCAGTTCATGGCTGGCCGCGGTCCGTACTTCCTCCGCGCAACGCTGCGCCAGCACGACGAGATCGGTCGGCTCGGGGTCGAATGGGATACCCCCTTCCCCGCGTTCCCGCGCGATTTCGACGATATCCTCCAGCAGAAACGCCACCCGCGTCGTCATCGCGTCGATGGCGCCCAATCCATCGTCGAGCCGTTTTGGATCCGGAGCCGCGCCACGACGAATCAGGCGCTGCAGCGATTGGGCATGAAGCTTGATCGAGCTCAGCGGGTTGCGCAGATCGTGAGAAATGGCGGTGAGCACCTCTTCCCGGATCTGATCGGCCTCGATCCGGGCCGAGATATCGCGCACGACGGCAATGCGCACCGCTCCGCCCGGCAGCGCCAGCTGGCGTGACCAGATTTCCACGGACGCCAGCGCGCCATCCTTGCGCAGCAGCTCGCCTTCGACCCGCAGATCCTCGGGATCCGCGACGACCGTAAACGGGATGTCCGCCGCACTCGATTCCGGGACAATGTCGCGCAGGTGCATCGTGAGCAGCTCACCCAGCTCATACCCGAGCAGGTGACCAGCCGCCGCGTTGGCTTCCACGAAGCGCCCTCCGGCATCGACAGCCAGAATGGCGTCGGGAACACCCTCGAAGAGCGCCCGGAACTGGACCTGCGCCCCCTCGGCAATGAGCCGCGCCGCACGCTCGGCGTCATAGAGACGCGCATTTTCGACCGCCAACGCGGCGCGGCGGGCCAGATCACGTGCCTTCTCCAGATCGCGTTCGTCGAAGCGCCGCCCCGATTCGGCGGCCACGAACGTGATCGCTCCCACCACGCCCTCCCGCGCGATCATGGGGACGACGATGGCGGAGGTCAGGCCGACCCGCCGCAGCATCGCCAGATGCTCGGGCCCGCTCGCGGCCGCCACTAGCATCTCGTCCGTCACCTCGGGCATCAGCTCGGGCAGTCCCGTGCGCACCACTTTGCTCACACCGCGATCGGCGCCGGGATCAGTGGGATAGTCTTCTTGCAGTTTCAGCGCCCAGGAGACCTGCTCCGGATCGATATGCGCCACCGCGATCTGTGACACCACACCGTCGGCGCGCACCAGATGCACCGCGCACCAATCGGCAAAACGGGGCACCGCCAGCCGCGCAATGGTCACCAGCGTCGCTTCGATATCGAGTGATGTGCTGAGTACCTCTCCCGCCTCGGCGAGAAACCGCTGGTCGGCCTCGGCTTGCTGCTGCGCGGTGGCATCCTGCCAGACGTTGACCGTGTACAGCACCCGTCCCGACGCGTCCACGATGGGAAACGCGCGGATCACCGCCCACCGCTCCTCGCCCGTGGCGTAGATGCGAAAGCGGACGGTGACGGCCGGCTCGGTTTCGCCCTGCAAGGCTCTCCGCCCAGGCAATCGCTCCAGGGGAAACGGCAGTCC
>JACCXM010000246.1 GCA_013697005.1 Chloroflexia bacterium
GTGTCAAGCGCGGTGCCCGCTCAGGCATCCAGCTGCCTGGCGAGATCGAGAAAGTCGCTCGCTACCAGGTCGAAGTCGCGCGCCGGGGCCAGGTCGCTGGTTTGGCCGGGGCCGTGCTCGGTGGGCCGCGGCACGAAAGCGGTTTGCAACCCACACGCGGCGGCGGCCGCGAGGTCGCCGTTGTGCGCCGCGACCATCATCACCGCCGCCGGAGCGAGTCCCAGCGCTTCCACGCTTCTCAGGTAGACGGCCGGTTGCGGCTTGTAGGCGCGCGCGATCTCCGCGCCCAGAATCGCGTCCCAGGGCAAACCGGCGCGCTTGGCCAGGTTCACCTGGAGGGCGATGTGCCCGTTCGAGTTCGGGGCAATCACCGAGCAGGTCTTCAGTCGCGTCAGCCCCGCGACCGTGTCCGGCCAGGGGTCCAGGCGGTGCCAGGCGAGGGTGAATTCGTCGCGCTCGGAGGGGGGCATCTCCTCCAACCCGAACGCTGCGAGCACGGTGTCCAGCGCCTCGCGGTGCAACACATCCAGCGTGACCCAGGGGCGGGCGCCGCCGCGGACCGTCTCCATGCGTGGCTGGTATTGCGCGCGCCAGGCGTCCGCGAACGCCTCCCAGTCCACACCAGTGATACCGAGCCTGCGGCCGATCGCCTCACCTTCACCGGCAATGCTCGAGCGCCAGTCGACGCAGGTGCCGAAGACATCGAAGAGGAGTGCTTTGGGAAGGTGGGTGAGTGGCATAGAGGAAGTCATTATGAGTACACCGATAAGGTCAAGGTGTCATTCCGAGCGTGCCAGGAATCTCGTGTGCGAAGGCACATTCCTCCATACTCTCGAACGTGCGGATCGGTCGCACATGACGCCGAGCTTCCATAGTAACGCTCTCGACAAGTACCCGCGCTCCGGCTCTCAAACGAGGATAGCGCACCCATTGAACGCATCAGCGCCCATCCCCCATCACCCTATCACCCCATCACCCCATCACCCTCGCGCCACCTACCGCGTCCAGCTCAATGCGGCGTTCACCTTCGACGACGCCCGCGCGGTCGTGCCCTATCTCGCCGATCTCGGCATCGGCGCGCTCTACACCTCGCCGTTCCTGTGCGCCACAGCGGGGAGCAGGCACGGCTATGACGTCACCGATTACGGCAGTCTCAATTCCGAGATTGGTTCGGAACAGGAACTGCATACCCTCGCGCACGCGCTGCGGACATGCCATATGGGACTGCTTGTCGACGTCGTGCCGAACCATATGGGGATCGCCGGGGGCGCCAACGCCTGGTGGCAGGACGTGCTCGAAAACGGCCGCACCTCCGCCTACGCGGAGTTTTTCGATATTGACTGGCGGCCGCTGAAGGAAGAACTGCGCGGCAAGATTCTGCTGCCGGTGCTCGGCGACCACTACGGTGTCGTGCTGGAGCGTGGGGAGCTGCGGCTGGAGTATGCCGACGGCGCTTTCGCCATGAACTATTTCGACACCCGTCTCCCCATAGCCCCACCAACCTATCCGATGATCCTCACCATAGCGCTGGATGGGGAAGAATCCCCCTCTCCCATCGAGATGGGAGAGGGGGGCAGGGGGGTGAGGGCAGGCGCCGGGGTGAGGGAACGGCTCCCCGAAGATGATCTCCACCTCCTGGAATATCAGAGCATCATCACCGCCTTCGAGCGGCTGCCCGCGCAGGACGAGCGTGATCCGGATCTGATCGCCGAGCGGCGGCGCGAGCAGATCGTCGCCAAACGCCGCTTGGCCGAACTCGCCGCCGAATCGCCCGAGGTGGCGCGGGGAATTAACGAGACCGTCCGCGCACTCAACGGCGATGCGACCGATCCGCACGAGCAAGCGCGTGGCTTGGACGCCCTGGATCGCCTGCTGGATGCGCAGTCGTTTCGGCTCTCCTCGTTCCGCACCGCCGGCGAGGAGATCAACTACCGCCGCTTCTTCGCCATCAACGACCTGGCGGCGGTGCGTCAGGAGGTGCCCGAAGTATTCGCCGCGGCGCACGCCCTCCTGCTGCGCCTGATCGCTACGGGCGCGGTGACCGGGTTGCGCATCGACCACCCGGACGGTCTCTGGAACCCGGCGGGCTACTTCCGCGATCTCCAGCGCGCGGCCCGGCTGGCGCTGCATGGCCCCCCCATCCCCAACCCTTCTCCCCATGCGTGGGGTGCAGGACACAAAGCCCCCTCTCCCGGCTCGATGGGAGAGGGGGGTGGGGGTGAGGGCGAACCCGACATTGACTGGGAACAGATCGATCCCGCGCTCGGGGACTCATGGCCCGGACAAAGCGATGATGGCGCCGGCCTTGCCGCGCGGCTTCCCCTCTATGTCGTCGTCGAAAAGATCCTGGAGCCCGGCGAAGCCCTGCCGAATGACTGGGCCGTGCACGGCACGGTCGGCTACGAGTTCGCGCGGGTAACGACCGGGCTCTTCGTCGATGGTGCGCACCAGCGCGCCTTCGACGATCTCTACACCCGCATCGGCGGCGAGGGGCGGCGCCACCCCTTTGCCGCCGTAGCCTACGAGGCCAAAGACGTGATGCTACGCACCGCGCTGGCCAGCGAGATGAACGTGCTGGCGCGAGCGCTGAACCGTATCTCCGAGCAGAACCGGCGCACCCGCGATTTTACCCTGAGCGCCTTGCGCAATGCCCTGCGCGAGGTGATCGCCGCCTTTCCCGTGTACCGGACGTATATCACTTGCGACGAGTCGGAAGTCGGAAGTCGGAAGTCGGAAGAACGATCTGTGTCTCCTCGCTCTCCGAGCGACACCGGGAACGCCACGGGCGTCGCTCCTCCTCACGACTCACGACTCACGACTCACGACTCAGAACCTCCGACCTCCGACCGCGACCGGCGCGCCATCGAACGCGCGGTGGCGTTGGCCAAGCGGCGCAACCCGGCATCGGACCTTTCGGTGTTCGATTTCCTGGAGGACGTGCTGCTCCTGCAAGTCCGGGACGACGGCATGCTGAGTGAGGCCGAGCGCGATGAACGCTGCCGCTTCGTCATGAAGTTCCAGCAGCTGACCGGGCCGGTGATGGCGAAGGGGGTAGAGGACACCGCCTTCTACCGCTACAACCGGCTGGTGGCGCTCAACGAGGTTGGCGGTGATCCAGGGGTCTTCGGCACGACGGTTGCCGAGTTCCATCGCCAGAATGCCGAACGGGCTCGCCGCTGGCCCTGGGAGCTGCTGACCTCGTCCACCCACGACACCAAACGCAGCGAGGACGTGCGCGCCCGCATCGCCGTGCTTTCCGAGGCGCCGCGCGAATGGCGGGCGGCGGTCAACCGCTGGACCCGTCTCAACCGCCGTCGCAAGATCCGCGTCGAGGGTGCCGCGGCCCCGGACCGCAACGACGAGTATCTCTTCTATCAGACCCTGCTGGGGGCTTGGCCATGGGGTCTCGCGGCGCCGGACGAGGACTTCGTGGCGCGCCTCGAGGTCTTCATGATCAAGGCTGGACGCGAAGCGCAGACGCACACGAGCTGGGTCAATCCCGATGCTGACTATGAAGATGCGCTGCGGGGATTCGTGCGCGCTGCCCTCGATACCGCGCGGCCGAACCCGTTTCTGGAGGATTTGGCCGCGCTGCGCGATCTGGTCGCGCACATTGGCGCCATCAACGCGCTCGCCCAGCAACTGCTGAAACTGACCGCCCCTGGGGTGCCGGACGTCTATCAGGGCACCGAGCTGTGGGACCAGAGTCTGGTCGACCCCGACAACCGCCGCCCGGTCGACTACGCGCGGCGGGCTCGCCTCCTGCACGAGCTGCGCCGCAGCCGTCCCAGCCGCCGGCTGGCCGCCGAGCTGCTGAATGCCAAGGCGGACGGCCGGATCAAGCTCTATCTCACCTCCCGCACCCTGGCCTTCCGGGCGACACATCCCGCCCTCTTCGCGGATGGGGACTACCTCCCGCTCTCCGCCGAGGGAGCCGCCGCCGAGCATGTCGTTGCCTTCGTCCGCCGTCATGAGGACGACGGGATCATCGTGGCCGTACCGCGCCTCGTCGCCGGTCTGACCGGGAAGAAATCAATCGACCCGATCGGTCCGGAGGTTTGGGGAGGCACTCACCTGATCGTTCCTGGGGTTGCACCGGGCACACGCTACCGCGATGTGTTCAGCGGGCTGACTGTTGCAGCGTCATCGGACGATGATGACGGAGCCACTCTCCCGCTGGCGAAGGTCTTCGCAGTGCTGCCGTTTGCGTTGCTGGAACGCAC
>JACCXM010000255.1 GCA_013697005.1 Chloroflexia bacterium
ATATCGTCATGCCTGGATCGTCCGAGTACCACACCGCGCTCGACCAACTGGTGACGGCGGCGCAGGCGGGGACATCGGTCGCAGAGGCGCTGGCTGGTGGCAACACGGCCTTCGACGCGATCACCGATCGCATCGGCCGGGAGAACCAGATGGCGGCGTACGAAAACTTCAAGGCGCTGAAGGGGTCGTACTACAGCGAGTGATCTGGAGGGCGAGGGGTTTGCGACAGCGTGTCATTCCGACAACGGAGAAATCTCCGGCAACCGTCGGCACGGTGCGGACAGACGACGAGATTCCTCGTGCGCTCGGAATGACTCAAGGTGCCCTCGGTGCAATAGTCGAGTGGCGGTAAGGACCGATGGATTCAGCGGTCGACATAGTCGAGATAGCCCCGCGCACGGAGTCCGCGCCGGGCGGTCCCAGCTTTGCGACGCGGCGGCGCATCGAGGGCTGGCTGCTGGTGCTGCCCGCACTGCTGCTGATCCTGGGGCTGAGCATTTTCCCGTTGATCCAGTCGTTCGCGCTCAGCTTCCAGCGGTGGGATTTGCAGAGCCAGGAGCACCCGTTCGTCGGTCTGCAGAACTACCGCGATGTGGTGTTCGATGCCCGGGTCTGGGGAGCACTGCAAAACACCGGGATCATCGTCGTCGGCGCGGTCGTGATGGAGTTTCTGCTCGGGCTCGGTTTGGCATTGCTCTTTGCCGGCGATTTCACCGGGAAACGGTTCGCAATGCCGATCCTCATGTTGCCGGTGATGGTCGTTCCGATCGTGGTCGGGCTCACCTGGCGCATGTTGTGGGACAACCAATATGGCGCGATCAACCAGACGTTGAGCTGGGTCTTGGGCCGCGACGTCAATATCATCTGGCTGGCCCACCGCGACAGCGCACTCTTTGCCATGATCGTCACCGATATCTGGCAGTGGACGCCGTTCATGTTTCTTGTCTTGCTGGCCGCGCTCTCGAGCGTCAATCCGGAGCTGTATGAAGCGGCGGCGCTCGATGGCGCCGGATGGTGGCAGAACCTGCGCGATGTGTCGTTACCGGGGATTGCGAAGGTGGTCGCGGTGGCGATCCTTTTTCGCGCCCTCGACGCCTTCAAGATATTCGATCTGGTGTACATGTTCACCCAGGGTGGACCGGGGACGGCCACCGAATCGATCTCCTGGTACATCTACCAGCTCGGGTTCAAGTTCTTCCGGTTGGGGTATGCCTCCGCGGTCTCCTTCACGGTCGTGATCCTGATGACGATCCTGGCCACGCTCTACGTTGCGCGCTTCGTGCGGGGGACGGAGGCGTGAGCGCTGTTACCAGTCACGCGGGAACGCTGCCACGTCCCCAACTGCACATCAGAACGGCGAGCCGGCGCGATCCCTGGCGGGGGGTGCGCACGGTGCTGCGCTACACCGTGCTCCTGATCGTGCTGGTCTTTTGCCTCTTTCCGATCCTGTGGGTGGTCGCCACATCGGTGAAATTGCCAAGTGAATACTTGCGCAATCCACCCGTCTGGATTCCCGAGCATCCGACGCTGGTTCACTTCGGAAACGTGATGGCGCAGAAGGGGAATCTGGCGCTCAAGAACAGTGTCATCATTTCCACCGGCGCGACGATTTTCTCGATGCTGGTGGGGAGTCTGGCGGCCTACAGCCTGGCCCGGCTCGATACCGGGGGGCGCCATTTCGCGTTCTGGTTGCTCTCGCAGCGGCTGATGCCGCCGGTCGTCCTGGTCGTTCCCTTTTTTCTGTTGCTGCGCGATCTGGGGCGAATCAATCCTGCCCTGGGGCTCGATTCGCACGCGGCGTTGATCGCGCTCTACACCGTCTTCAATCTGCCCTTCGTGATCTGGATGATGCGCTCCTACTTTGCGGCGGTTCCGGCCGAAATTGAGGAGAGCGCACTTGTCGACGGCGCGACGCGGCTCAAAGCATTCCGCGGGATCACCTTGCCTCTGGCGGTGCCTGGCTTGATCGCCACCGGAACGTTCGCCTTCATCTTCAGTTGGATGGAATTTCTGTTCGCCGTCGTCTTTACCCGCACCAAGGCGGTCACCCTGCCCGTGGCCATCGCCGGGTTCTCGGGGTCGCAAGGGTCCAACTGGGGTCAGGCGTCAGCACTGGCCGTGGTCGCGATGTTGCCAGTTTTCGGCCTGGCGATGTTGGTGCAACGGCATTTCGTGCGGGGACTGACGCTCGGCGCGGTGCGGGGTTAGGAGAAGGCAACGCGTGAAGATTGTCGTCCTCGGGCCGGGCTTGATGGGGTCTCAGATTGCCTGCGAATACGCGCTGGGCGGGCATGAGGTCGTGGTGCTGGCTCGCCGTGCGGTGGTCGCGCGGGAGCGGATCGAGAGCGGGTTCGCCACCGCGGCCGAGCATGGTCTGGCCGCGGCGGAGGCCGTTGCGGCTGCCCGCGCCCTGCTCACGGTCGGCAGCGATGGGGACTCCACCGGAGGCGCGCACATCATCGTCGAATCGGTGGTCGAGGATCTCGTGGAGAAGACAGCGGCGCTGGGTCCGGTTGTCGCCCAGAATCCGGAGGCGATCGTGGCCAGCAATACCTCGTCGATCCCGATCACGGCCATCGGCGCCGCGATCGGGGCCGGCGAGCGCACGATCGGCGCCCATTATTGGAACCCACCGCTGTTGATGCCGATGGTCGAGATCATTCGCGGCGACGAGACGGCCGGCGCGGTGGTCGCCGAGATGACGGCGATCCTGCGCGCGCTCGGCAAGCGCCCGGTACTAGTCGATCGCGATGTCCAGGGTTTCGCCTGGAATCGGCTGCAGCTTGCCCTCCTGCGGGAAGCGGTCTGGTTGGTCGAGAACGGAGTCGCCTCCGCAGAAACGGTCGATGAGATCGTGCGCGATGGGCTGGCCCGCCGCTGGCGCTACACCGGACCGTTCCAGACCGCGGCGCTGGGCGGCGCTGATACATTCGAGCGGGTGGCCAATCTGCTCTGGCCGGCGCTGTCGGGCGCGACGTCGCTGTCCGGCCTGCGGCAGTGGCTCGACGAATCAGTGGAAACGACGGGACCGGTGCGCGAACGGCGGGATCGCGGACTTGCCGCCGACATGCGGTCAGACCGCGACCGCGGCAGTGGGGGCGGATCGTGACCGGTACGCTGAACGTCGCGCCGATCCGGCGGGAACCCCTCGCCGCGGAGGTGGCGCGGCGGCTGGTCGACTATCTCCTTTCCGGCGGGGTGGAACCGGGGGAACGAATGCCCTCGGAGCGGCAATTGGCGGAAGCGTTTGGCGTCGGCCGCTCGGCCGTGCGGGAGGCGATCGCGGCGCTCTCCCTGATCGGATTGATCGAGGTTCGGCACGGGGATGGCACGTATCTCAAGCGTCCCGATTCTCCGCTCTTGCCGCAGGTGGTGGAATGGGGATTGCTGCTGGGCGAGCAGCGCACGATCGATCTGGTCGAAGCACGGCAATTGATCGAGGTCGACATTGCCGGACTGGCGGCCAGCCGCCGCACCGAAGACGATCTCGCCGATCTGGCTCGCATTCTGGCGCGCATGGAACATGAAGCGCGCGACGGCGCAGAGACCGCGGAATTCGTCGATGCCGATGTCGCATTTCACCTCCGCCTGGCCGAAGCGGCGCGCAACACGGCGCTGCGCGATGTGTTGACGAGTGTCCAGGCATTGTTGCGCGCCTGGATCGGGCGAGTGATCGCGGAAGGCTACCGCGACATTTCCTATGCCGAGCACGTGCCGATTTTCGACGCCGTGCGGGCACAGAATCCGCGCGCCGCGGAAGAAGCGATGGACGCGCATATGCGCTCGGCGGCGCGCCGCTTGCAAGCGACACTCGACCGCGCTTCGCATCACGCGGGGGCGATCGACCCCAGCCCCTCCGCCAGGCGTCTGTCGTGACCAAGCGGCGATCGGGACGAACCAAGTGTCCGGAACGACGTCGAAGGTGCGGGAGAACATCGTGAGCGAGGAGCAGCGCGAGGCCGGGCAGTTCTCGGAAAACGTCCGCCGGTACGGCAGAGAAGACCCACTGCCGCGGCGCGTGGATATGCGGGCCGGAGCGTTGCGCGCGGTGCTGGAAGGCGGCGACCTACGCTACGTGAGGGTGGGTCAAGATCAGGTCGTGCTGCGGCTTTACGCCGCGGTGCGCGACCGCAACTGGAACACGATCGAACCGGCGTATCGCAACTACGCGGCCCAGCGAGACGACAACGGTTTCACGGTAACGTTCGAGGCCGAGCATGTGAGCGGCGACGTCGATTTCGCGTGGACCGGGTCCATCATCGGTACTCCCGACGGCCTGATCACGGCGACGATGGACGGGGTCGCGCGCAAGGATTTTCAGCGGAACC
>JACCXM010000276.1 GCA_013697005.1 Chloroflexia bacterium
CCTTGTGCCACCACCAGTTTCCATCGAAACGCATTCGAGAAATTCAGGGAAGTCGCATACAACGCCTCATCGCGAGAGAATAGTCAGAGAGCTAAAGCGAGCGGTGAATTTCGATCGAAAGGGGGAATCCGGTGGCTTTATCCTGGTCAGTTGCGGTCACCCGCCAGATCCCAGAAGCAGGACTGTCAGTATTACAAGAGTCGACAACAGTCAAAATCTGGGAAGAGAAATTGCCTCCTGATGAAGTTCAGCTGAGGAAACTCCTTGCCGGCTGCGACGGCGCGCTCACCCTTCTCACTGATTCGATCGACGGGGCCCTCCTTGATAGTCTGCCCCGTCTTCGTGTGGTCTCAAACTTCGCCGTCGGCTACGACAACATCGACGTAAATGCGGCCTCCGAACGCGGCGTCCTCGTCTGCAATACCCCTGATGTTCTGACTAATGCCACCGCCGATCACACCTGGGCGCTCCTACTCGCGGCGGCGCGGCGCATCCCCGAATCGATCGAATTCGTCCGAGCCGGAAAATGGGAAACCTGGGATCCGCTTCTCCTCCTCGGTCAAGAGGTCAGTGGCGCGACGATCGGCATCGCCGGTCTCGGGCGCATTGGAAAAGAAGTCGCCAAACGTGCCCGCGGCTTCGACATGCGGATACTCGCCTTCGATCCATATGAGGACGAGGCATTCGCCGAAGCGCATGGCGTGGCCTACGTGACGCTCGAGCAATTGCTGGAGGAATCGGATTTCGTCACGTTGCACGTCGCCTTGACCGCGGAAACTCGTCACCTGATCGCGGCCCCCGAACTCGACCGCATGAAATCAAGCGCGATCCTGGTCAACGCCTCACGCGGACCGGTGATCGACACCGAGGCGCTGGTGGCAGCGCTACGGAACGACTCCATTCTTGGTGCGGCGCTGGATGTTACCGACCCGGAGCCGCTCCCTGCCGACCACCCGCTGGTCACAATGCCGAACTGCATCGTCGTCCCCCACACCGCGTCCGCGACCGTGCAGACGCGCGACCGGATGGCGGACCTGGCCGCCCGAAACTTGCTGGCGGGACTTCGTGGGGAACGGCCACCCGCCTCTGTCAACGGCGATGAGGTACTCAATCGATAGCGTTTGTCGCGACTCGCCCGCTGCGGCTGACCGCCTTGAAGTTGATTTGACGCTCGGGGACGGCGGCACGGGGCGACGCGCGTATACTCGCTGCACGAGTCTGCGGCACGCGGGAGTTCCGGCGCCAGCGCGAACTTTTCGGCCAAGCTATTCGAGGAAAAGGGCGTTTCCATGTTCCGATGCAAATCCTGCGGGTGGATCCACGATGGTGATGCGCCGCCCGATGTCTGCGTTTCTTGCGGCGCAACCGCGGATCGCTTCCGGCCGATGGACGAAGCGGAGGTGGACGGCGTCACCGGCTCGCTTTCATCCTATGGCATCGCCGGGCAGGGCTACGACGATATTGAAGTCGATTACACCCGGCGCATTCGCCTGCTGTCGTTTGTCGACGCATCGTTCTATTCAAACTTCATTCAGCGCACTGGTCCCCGCTTGCCGATCTCAACCGGCGACCCGCAGTGGTTTCAGGACAACATCCCGTGCATGACTGCGTGCCCCTCGCACACGGACATCTCGCGCTACATCGCCCTGATTGCCGACGGCCGCTATGCCGATTCGTTCGAGCTCAACCGCGAGCATAACGTCTTCCCCGGGTGTCTCGGCCGGATGTGCGCCCGGCCATGTGAAGATGCCTGCCGCCGCAAGGAAATCGATGCCCCGATCGGCATTTGCTATCTGAAGCGGGTCGCTTCTGATTACCGGGGAGAAACCCGCCGCGAGGTTCCGCCGCCGCCGAATGGCCTGACCGCCGCGGTGATTGGCGCTGGCGCGAACGGATTGACCGCGGCCCGCGATCTCGCCCGCAAGGGATACGCCGTCACTATCTATGAGCGATATCCGGTGCCCGGCGGCGTGATGTGGTCGGGCGTGCCGGAGTGGCGTCTGCCGCGTGACGTCATCATGGACGAAGTGAGCTTGATCACCGATCTCGGGATCGAGATCAAGTACAACACCGAGATCGGCCGCGACATCACTCTCGCGGCGCTTGCGGACGAGCACGACGCGGTCATCATCTCGGCCGGTTGCCAGATTCCCCAGGAACTCGGTGTCCCCGGTGAAGATCTCAACGGCGTGGTATCCGGACTTCTGTTCCTGGAAGACGTCAATCTAGGCCAGAAGGATGTCTGGGTGGGCAAGCGAGTCGTCACGGTCGGCGGTGGCTTCACCTCGATGGACTGTGTGCGCACCGTGCTTCGGATGGGCGCCGAGCAGTCGATCATGACGTACCGGCGCTCGATCCAGGAAATCCCGGTCGATGCCATCGAGCTGGAGGAAGCGGAGCTCGAGGGTGTCGAGATCATGTACATGGTCGCTCCGACACGTGTCGTCGACGACGGGAAGGGCCGTGTGGCCGGAATCGAGCTGGTCCGCAATGAACTTGGGGCGCCCGACGACAAGGGCCGGCGGCGTCCCGAACCCGTGGCGGGATCGGAGTTCGTGATTCCGTGCGACATGGTCCTGGTGGCCATCGGCCAGCGCCAGGACAATCGCCTCCTGACCGGAGTCGACGTGCAGCAGGATCGGCGCGGCGTTCCGGTCCTCAACGAGAATCTCAAAACCGAGCTTCCCAATGTCTGGGCGTCTGGAGATTACGTCGTCAACCCGACGAACTTCATCTCGTCGATCGGCGAGGGAAAGCGGGTCGCGGAGTTCATCGACAAGGATCTCGCCGACGCTGCGCCGAAAGTCAGGGACATGGAGATCACGCGTGTCCCCACCGAGTACATCTCGACCCCCAATCCTCTCCTTTCCGAAGGGATCGCCGAGTGGACGTTGACGTCGACCAGCCGCAGGCTGATCTGGGGAGATAATTACACTAGCGTCGGCCGCCAGATGATGCCGGCGATGCCGTTGCAAAACCGGGGGCTCGGCACCGGCGATACGACAATCGAAGCCGAGATCGGCTACACCAAGCCGATCGGCTTCGAGGAAGCCAAGCGCTGCCTCCAGTGTCAACTGAACATCTTTATCGACGGCAACCGCTGCATTCTGTGCGCCAACTGCGTCGATGTCTGCCCGGTCAAGTGCATCGAAATGGTCTCGCTCGACCGGATCCATTCTGTCGACGGCGACGTCGAGCTGGCGGAAATGGCGCGCGCGGAAATGGGACCGCGTTCCGCGGCGATGCTCATCGACGAGCGACCCTGTATCCGCTGTGCTCTGTGCGTCGACTGGTGTCCCACGGAATGCCTCACGATGGATCATTTCCGGCTGACCCCCGCACCGGAACGCGAAAGCGTTGGACTGGCTGTCGTCGCCGACTGAGCGCGGACAGCCGATCACGCCGCGCATGGCGTCCGTTCCGGACGCGACAGGAGCAAGAGGGTGCAGGCGTTTGAATTCGACGAGATCATCCGCGCCCAGCGTGAGCAAGGGACACCGTATCTCCAGTTCTTGAGCGAAGAAACGTTGAGTCTCGGCGTGTACGTTCTGGAAGCCGGTGCAACCGACACCCAGTCACCGCATACCGAAGACGAGGTCTACTATGTCGTTCAGGGCCGGGGCATGGTCGAGGTCGCAGGCGAACGACGATCGGTTCAATCCGGCTCGATGATCTTCGTCGCGAAGGATGTTGACCACCGGTTTGTCGATATCACAGAAGACTTGTCGCTGTTGGTCTTTTTCGCTCCCGAACATCGGGGCTAGTTGCCGGGAACCGATTACGCCCTACACCCGTTCCGGTACCACGTCGCCTTGACATGCCGTAGGCGGCTCGTACACTTGGCAATCAGTGAATGAATGATGTCTCTAAGTCTGGCGGAGTGCCGGCTCAAACGCGGAGGACCCTCGCAATGATTACGATCACCCCGGAGGCCGTCGAGCAGCTGAAGGGATTTCTCGTTGAGCAAGGCACGCCCGAGGGCGCGCTGCGCGTGTTCGTCGCGCCGGGTGGCTGTTCGGGGCTGCAATATGGAATGACGGTCGAGGAGAGCGCGGAGGAAGGCGACGAGGTCGTCGAAATGAATGGTGTCCGCCTCCTCGTCGATAACTTCAGTGCCATGTATCTCGAAGGCGCCCAGGTTGACTACGTGAACTCGCTGATGGGCGGTGGCTTCACGGTCCACAACCCCAATGCGGTTTCAGGCTGCGCCTGTGGACACTCGTTCAACGCCGGCGGCAACGCCGAAACGGCTCAGGGTTGCGGCTGCGGTCACTAATCTCGTTGTCATAAGCGAAGGGAACGGCCGGCGACTTCGGGCGCTGGCCGATTCGCTTTCTCACCGATTACAGCCGAAGATCGCTGATAACCAATCCGGCGGGAGCTTTCGGATCGAACCACGTCGATTTCGGCGGAAGCAGATCACCTTCTTCGGCGACGGCCAGGAGGCGGTCGAGAGTCGGCGCCGGCAAGAGAAACGCCGCCGCGGCGCGGCCCGCCTCGACGTCACGCACGGCGTTCGCTTCTTCGACAACTGGAAACAGGTGTTGGGCAACCTCTTCTGAATCGGCGCTGAACACCCTATTCACCGCCCCCTCGATCGCCGTTACGCCGAGCGAAAGCCAAGCCGGGCCGCGATCGAGCGGGAGCAGCTCCAGATGCGGGCGGCCACGCTGGGCAAAGATGTCCCATGTGCCAAGACGGCGCGGCAAAACGACGCGTCCCACCAGATCGGTATCTACCGCCAGCGTCGTCACGTCCGCCGGGCGCAGATCGAACCATCGTCGCAGCATTCGCATGATGGCGTCTGGGGTGTTGGCCGCGCCACCGGTCACCAGGCGATGAGTCGGACGCACGATGACGCCAGGATCCTCAACCGCCGCCAAGAGTGCCAGCACAAACTCCGACGGCGAATCCCGGTCAGCGGTGCGCGTGTTCCGGCACTCGTCGCGATGAATGAGCGCGGCTTCGTAGCGATGATGGCCATCAGCGACGAACAGGGTCCGTTCGGCAACGAGACTGGCGAGCCGGTCATGAATCGTCACGTGTGAGGCTGCGGTGAGCCGATGCGCGCCACCCATTTGATCATGGTCGTCCAATTCCGGGTTGGCATCGACCGCTGCCATGAGGTCTCGGATCTCGCCAGTTGGATCGCGAAACAACAAATAGAGCGGGCTCAGGTTCGCTTCCACCGCGCGCAACCGATGCAGTCGTTCCTCACGCGGACCCGTCGTCGTGCGTTCATGGGGCAAGACGACTCGCTCTGACCAGTCAGCCAAGCGGACGCGAGCGATAATCCCGGTGCGTTCGACCGGAACTCCCTGCAGAAGGAACCGATGTCGATGAATATAGATCGCGGGCTTGGGATCAGCGCGAATGACGTCGTTTTTCAGCCACGCCTGATATCGCCGGGCGGCCAGCGCATGATTGCCACTACCAGCGCCAAGATCGCTCGCTTCGATATTGCGGATGCCGAATTCGCCGCCATCTGTGAATTCGGCAGCAACGTCGTATGGCGGGGCAAGGAGCGGCCCCACCGGGCCCGCGACGCGCCGGTTGAAGCGCACGCCGCGCAGGGCCTGAATATCGGCCAACTGGTCCTACTCCGGCTCGCGCGTGACCCTGGACTACCGTGAGGGGCTAGTCATTCCCCCACGTCCTGATATGATCGGTGGCATGAATATTGAAAGCCTGGCAAGGCACGGGCGTCTCGCCCCGGGGAACCGAGGCGTGTAACACAGCGTTAAATCTGTAGAGGCGGAATCGCTGCCCGGCCGGGAACCCATGCTCGGACGCTGAGAGGAAGCCACATTTTCGCGGATCGACAACGCGACAACGGCTGCCACTACCCAGCTACGTCCGCCTGTAACGAGGAGTATGACACTGATGAGCGATCCGATTCAAACCTACGGGATGGACAAGATCGATGATCTCGTCGTCAGTGGCGTCGTCGACGAACGACTCGATATTCCCGAAGAAATTCAGACGCAGATGGCGGACGAAATCGAGCCGGAGCCCGATATCGAACGCGATCTCGATGTCTTGCAGCGACTCGATCCCAACTTTATCAACGATCCAGTCCGGCTCTACTTGCGAGAGATCGCCGAAACCCCGTTGCTCACGCATGCGCAGGAAATCGATCTCGCCAAGCGCGTCGAAATGGGCGATCTCGATGCGACGCAACGATTCGTGCGGGCAAACTTGCGACTGGTCGTGTCGATCGCCAAACGGTACGTCAATCGTGGTCTCACCCTGTTGGACTTGATTCAGGAGGGCAATATCGGGCTGATGCGCGCGGTGCAAAAATACGACTGGCGCAAGGGATTTCGTTTCTCGACGTACGCCACCTGGTGGATTCGCCAGGCGATAACGCGCGCCATTGCGGACCAGAGTCGGACGATTCGGCTGCCGGTGCACATGGGTGACTCGATCTCGCGGTATCGCAAGACGTTGAACATGCTGGCTCAGGAACTCGGCCGGCAGCCGTCTCCGGAAGAAGTCGCCGAGGCCATGAGTGTCCAGCCGGAGAAGATCCATCAGATCGTCCAGGCCGCGCAGCGCACCATTTCACTGGAAACGCCGATTGGGTCGGAGGACGAAACGAGTCTCGGAGATCTGATCGCCGATGACGTTTCCGAGACCCCATACGAAGCAGCATCCGAATCGATGCTCAAACGCGACGTCAACGCCGCACTGGACACACTGAGTCCACGTGAGAAGCTCGTGTTGCAGTTGCGCTTCGGCTTGGGTCACGGCCACCAGCACACCCTGGCGGAGGTCGGCGAACAGCTTCAGATCAGCCGGGAGCGTGTCCGTCAAATCGAGAACGAAGCGCTGCAGAAGTTGCGCCGGCTCGATGGCGACCGGCTCTACGCCTACCATCAGGAATTGTAGAACGCTGATCACCGCGAGGAGATCATCTCATCCGTCGGTTATCCAATGGTCGGCGCCTGAAGAACCACCCGCCACTCGTGAATCCGAGAAGCGGCAATCACGCCGGCGGAGCGGTACGGGTCGGCGTCAAGGAAGCGCTCCGCCTCTCCCTGATCCTGTGCCTGGTAAATCAGCATGGCGCCAGAGTCGTCCGCCCAGGGGCCGGACATCGCGAGTTTCCCTTCATCGAGTAGAGCCCGCAGGTATTCGCGGTGGGTGGGCCGGGTGCGTTCGCGGAGTGCTTCATCTGCGCTGAATTCGAGGAGCGCCACATATAACGCCACGATTGATCCTTTCATTGCTCCGGCTCGGGCGCCGCGTCGCGCTCGAGTTCAAGAGTTAGCCAATGCTTGCCACCGTTCTCATCAGTGAGTAGCCTAAACCGTCCCGCTTCCGTGTGACTATGCGCCGTTGTGACGAGAGAGCGCCGTGATTGCGGACTCGCAAACCCCCTCGACTGAAGTCGAGCATTCGTCGCTTGGTGAAGACCGCGGACCATCCGCGATCGAGGCGCCAATCCGCCGCCAATATCTTCAGATCAAGCGAAGATTCCCGGACACGATTCTGCTGTTCCGGCTCGGGGATTTCTACGAGACGTTTGAGCAGGACGCGGAGATCGCCTCCCGCGTGCTCGACATCATGCTCACCAGCCGCGAGCTGGGCAAGGGCGTGCGTGTCGCCCTGGCCGGGATTCCGCATCATGCCGCCGACGGCCATATCGCCAAACTGGTGGCGGCTGGTCACAAGGTCGCGGTCTGCGAGCAGGTCGGCAGCGCCGAGCGGGGCCGAGGTCTGATCGACCGCGATGTAACGCGAGTCGTCACGCCAGGCACGGTGACCGATCCGACGATGCTCGACAGCGATCGCAACACGTTCATCGCCGCGGTTGCGGTAAATGGAGTTCGGGCTGGTATCGCCTACGCCGATCTTTCCACCGGCGAGTTCGCGGCAACGGAGATTTTCTCGGTCACGTCGGATGAGGTTCGCGCCGCGGCGAGCCGTGAATTGCTTCGTCTCAGCGTAGTCGAGGTGCTGCTGCCGTCACGGCGGGAGTCTGCGGCCGAGGACGGGGATGGCCAATGGCTACTCAGCGACGCGGCACTGAGCCGAACCGATTCCTGGCATTGGAAAACCGATCGCGCGACGGAAACGCTGCTCCAGCATTTTGCGGTAGAGTCGCTGGACGGATTCGGCGTGTCCGAAAAACCCTGTGCCATTCAGGCGGCAGGCGCCCTGCTTGCCTACCTCGCCGACACGCAACGATCCGCTCTGGCTCAGATCAACGCTCTACACACCTACAGCACGACGGGCTTCATGGAGCTGGACGCTCAAGCCAGGCGAAATCTGGAGTTAGCGGAGAGCTCGCGCGGGGACAAACGACACGGGCTCATCGCCGTCCTCGACGAGACATTGACGCCGATGGGCGCCAGACTCTTGCGGCGCTGGCTAAGTCAACCACTGCTCGACTTAAAGTTGATTCGCTTCCGCCAAGATTCCGTTCAGCAATTCGTCGACGATGCGAGCCTCAGAGTCACAGTCCGCCAAGCGATCGCCAAGATCGGCGATATCGAGCGGCTCGCGAACCGCGCCGTGACCGGAACCGTCGCGCCGCGGGAATTGGCGACTCTCAGGAATTCATTGGAGGCGTTGTCTCTTACCGCGGCGCAATCCGCGGGACTCTGTGACTGGCCGGAGATCGACAGCGATCTCGATTCGTGTCACAACATCCGCGGTCTCCTGAATCGTGGCCTGGCGCCCGATCCGCCGACCACGATCGGCGTGGGCGGGGTGATTCGCGCCGGTTTCGCCGCTGAGCTCGACGACCACGACCGCGCCACGCGTGAAGCGCGAGAGTGGATCGCCGGACTGGAACGTCAGGAACGAATCCGTACTGGCATCCGCTCGCTCAAGGTCAAGTACAACCGCGTGTTTGGCTATTACATCGAGATCAGCAACGCCGCTCTAACGACGGCAGAGACAGGTCGCCTGGCGTCGGGGACATCGCACGCGGTCATTCCCGCGGACTATCTCCTCCGCCAGACGCTCGCCAATGGCACGCGTTACGTCACGGGCGAGTTGAAGGAAGCTGAAGCGCGAGTGCTCGGCGCCCAGGATACGCTCAACCAGCTCGAGGCCGATCTCTATCATCGGATTGTGGCCGAGGTCGCAATGAACGCCGGCGCGCTCTGCCGTGCCGCGGCCGCAATCGCGAATCTCGACGTCGTCGCGGCACTTGCTGAAGTCGCCGCCGTGCGGAACTACGTCCGGCCTGAGGTCGACGGGTCGTTGCAGATTGACATCGCCGGTGGACGACATCCGACGTTGGAGACGCTCTTGCCGGCGGGCGGCTTCGTCCCGAACGATGCTCTGCTCGACGGCGACGAGCGTCGCATCACGATCCTGACCGGGCCCAACATGGCTGGTAAGAGCAGTTTTTTGCGCCAGGTGGCGCTGATTGTCCTGATGGCGCAGATCGGATCGTTTGTCCCCGCGACATCAGCGCGCATCGGGGTCGTCGACCGCATCTTCACGCGAATCGGCGCCCAGGATGACATTGCGACGGGGCATTCAACATTCATGGTCGAGATGCTGGAAACGGCCAGCATTCTCCATCACGCGACCCCCAGGAGTCTTGTTCTGCTCGACGAAATCGGACGAGGCACGTCGACTTGGGACGGTCTCGCGATCGCCCGCGCCGTGGTTGAGTATCTCCACAATGCCTCGCGGCTCGGCTGCCGCACACTCTTCGCTACGCACTTTCACGAATTGACCGAGCTGGCGGACCATCTTCCAGGTGTTTGCTGCGTCCGCATGGACGTGTTGGAAGAGGGCGATCGGGTGGTGTTCCTGCATCGTGTCGTGCCCGGCGCGGCCGATCGCTCCTACGGCATCCATGTCGCCGAAATCGCCGGCATTCCGCGCGCGCTGACCCGCCGCGCCGAGGAGATCCTTGCTGAACTGGAGCGGGGTTCGGCTACGGGAACCGGACGTCAAAGGCGACGCGCGATGGCGACGGCCACGCCGGAGGCGGTCTCGCTGCAACTCACGATGTTCGCACCACCGAGTCCCGTGCTTGCCGAGATCCACGCGCTTGACGTCGAAACGCTCTCGCCGCTGGAAGCACTCACCAAGCTTTACGAATTGAAGCGGCTTGCGGCGGGCGACTCGCCGTTAGATTCCTGAAGGCCTGCATCGCCTCCGCACGCTCATCCACTCGCGTCGTCGCGTACGACAATGCCGTCCCGTGAGGGCACTCCACCCACCTGACATTCACAGGCCTTGCCCATCATGGTTCCATCTGGACAGGGGCGCCGACAGTAGTTCTCACAGCAAACGGTGTTATTGCCGTTATTCATGCATTCCGCGTCGGTGGCGCAACTGACGCAGGAATCCAGCTCGAGAAATTCGCAGTGCCCGTTTGACCCACATGTGCCCCACGTGCACGGATCGAGGACAGCGCATTCGCTGTCCGTGTCACACCCGCGCGGGCAACATTCACCTTCGCAGCATTCGTATCCAGGCAGGCAATCGATGATGGTGGATAAGCACGCTCCATCGCTGCACATCATGGAGACACACGGGTCGTCATGTTTGCTTCGGCAATCACGATCGTTTTCGCACGGGACAAAGCATCCGCCGCCGCCGCAGATTTCTCCCTCGGGGCAGCTACCCCGGCAGTCCTGTTGCGCCGCGCCGCGGTTGCGCAATCCGACTAACGCAACCGCGCCGCCAAAAAACGCCTTGAGAAAATGTCTCCGGTCTGCGGCAGACGCGATGTTTCGTGTGAAATTGTCGAACTGGCGATGGTTCATTGGCGGCTTTCAGTGACATTCAACCGCGGGTCGTGTGCCATTTTTGGGAGTCCTAAGGACCGGCTCGAGATTCCAGATCCCTGCCAGAAACGCTCACCGCGAACACCGCGTTTCGCCGTGCGTCGACATCTGGTGTCGCGCCGATCGATGAAACCGTCTCCGAGGGTTTCATTTTCAAGAAACATTCCACGTTCTCGCTTGACAACATCGACTAGTTTGGCACGAACACCGTCAACCCGCGCCTGACCAGGTCCGAAGCCGAAGGGCGGTAATCTCCGCTCGTTTTGCGCAATGGCCAACGTGGCAACTGCACGGCCACGATGCTACCCTCCGGTCCGTCAGCGCGCGCGGGATCGTCCGGCGCGCGTTCTCGTGGGGCAAGCATGCGCGTATACGAAACAACGGCGGAAGCAAAACCTTTCAGACTTGCCATCGACCTGGACGGCGTTCTCACCGAGCATCCACGTCCACTCGCCCACGCCGCTTCGGCACGCTTCGGTGTCGAGATGCCGGAGAGCGCCTTCGTCGATTCAGCAGGACTCAACGTACCGGAGCAGGTCCGGGATTGGGTCTATGGTCCGGATGGCCCAGCATCGCAACTCCAGCCAGACCCTGCTGCCGCCGAGTTCCTGCGCCGTGCCATTGCGCTGGTTGGCGCAGATAACCTGGCCATCGTTACCGCTCGACCCGAACCTTCGGCGGCCATGACTCGCGATTGGCTGCGCGAACATGGGTTTCCGGAATGCCCGATCGTGTTTGCCGATTTGAAAGCGGCCGTCGCTTTGCGCTCGGGGTTCAGTCACGCGGTCGAGGATAGTCTGCGCCATGCGCGGAATTATGCCGCCGCCGGGGTTACCTGCTTTCTGGTCAAGGCGGGAAGCGCGGAAGAACCGATCGACGACCCGCGTATCGCCCCTGCCGATGATCTCGATGCGCTTTTTGCGATCATTGCCGCACACATCTCCCGCGGAGGACAGGATGCCGTGAACGATGTGCCGCACGAGCAGGCAAATGCGCTCGATCCAGCGAACGTCGATGTCCGCCCGCTCATCGTCATCAGCGATGCCATTCATCCCCTGGCTCGGGCGCGATTCACCGCCGCCGCGCATGTTGTCGATGTCGACGGCACGGATGTTCCCGCCCTTGTCGCCGCGGTGCAGAACGCCGACGCGCTGATCGTTCGTAGCGAGACCGAAGTGACCGAAGCCGTGCTCGCCGCCGGCCCGAATCTCCGCGTCGTGGCACGGGCCGGGGTGGGTGTCGATAACATCGACCTTGCCGCGGCGACACGCGCCGGCGTGCTGGTGCTCAACACCCCGGGAGCGAATGCGGTTTCCGCGGCGGAGCACACTATCGCGCTCCTGCTGGCGGTATCGCGCCAGATCGTTATTGCTGACTCGTCCACCCGCGCCGGCGAATGGCCGCGTAAGACGTTGCGACCGATCGACCTCCAGAATCGGACCGTCGGGATCATTGGCTTGGGCCGGGTTGGATCACAGGTAGCACGCCGCTTGCGTGCGTTCGATATGCGCGTCCTCGCTTACGATCCCTACATCACCCCTGGGCGCTTCACCGAGCTAGGGGTCGCTCCCGTCGATTTCGAAACCCTGCTGCACAGCTCGGACGTCGTGACGTTTCACGTCCCGGAGACGGCGGAGACGCATCACATGCTGGACCGGGTCGCGATCGCCAACCTCAAGCCAACCGCAATTGTCATCAACGCGGCACGTGGGGAAGTCGTCGACGAGGCGGCGCTGGCCCAGGCTCTGGCCGAAAGTCGGATTGCCGGCGCGGGCGTCGATGTCTATCCCCACGAGCCCGCCATCACCAGTCCTCTTTTCGGCCTCCCGACGGCCGTTTTGACGCCGCATATCGGCGGTTCCAGCGCGGAGGCGCTTGCCGCGGTGGGCGAGGTGATCAGCACGACCACGCTCGCCGCGCTGCGCGGCGAAGCCGTACCGAACGCGGTCAATCTGCCTGCCGCTTCCCTGCACGCGCCGGAGTTGCAACGACTGACGACGGCTTCGGCCGCGGCGGGCCGGTTGCTCGCCGTTCTGGAGCCCGAGCTTCCTCACACCTTCCGGGTCACCGTGCGCGGCATCGTCCCCGGCGATGTCGCGGAGCATGTCGTGGCGGCCGCGCTCAGCGAGGCGCTGCAGCGGTGGACCAGCCAACGAGTCACACCAGTCAACGCCCGTCTCCTCGCTGACGAACGTGGCATCCGCGTGCGGGTGGTCAGCGGCGATGCTGATCCCTCCCGGTCGCCCGACTTCTCCTTCGAGGTTGGCGGTGGTGAAGACGGTCCCCTGTCTCATCATGTCACCGTACGCTGGGATCGGCAGGACGCGGCCATCATGGAGGTCGATGGCTTCACCCTGAACAGTCCGCTCGCCGGCGACGTGTTGATCACCCATCACCACGATCAGCCCGGCGTTATTGGATCGGTCGGAATGATCCTCGCCCGCTACGACGTGAACATCGCCGGGATGCAAGTCGGGCGCCACCTGCCGCGTCGCGGTGGTGAAGCGATCATGGTGCTGAATGTCGACGACGCCATCCCGCCGCGTGCTCTCGAAGAACTGAAGGAGATCGCTGGCGTGGAAACCGCGTTCGTCGTCTCGTTGCCCCAACCTTCGCTCCAGCGTCCGCTATTCCCGAGCATTATCGGTGTCCAGGGGTGAGTTGCGTTGCTCCCATAAGGCGTCTGCATCGGTCACCAGCGCCAGCAATGGACCGACAAACGGGTCTCCGCTCAGCTGCACCGCATGACCGGCCATCGCGACATCCGTAAAGCGGGCTCCTTCAAGCCGCCTTAGAAGCGCCATCGCGATCGCGCGGAAAACTGGATGGCTGCGGCCACCGCTGTAAATCCCGATTGGCAGCTCTGATGGGATTCGGTTCAAGACTTGCGATGGGTAGTCTCCAACGGACTCGCCGCGAGCGAACCGTTCAGCGAAGATACACAGCCGGTCCCACTCCTGCGTCCCGCGGAGCCGCTCTGGAACGTGCGCCGCGCCAATCATGGTGAAGAACGCCTCAGTGGTGGCGTCCGCTCCGACGTCAGCGTGCTGGGCCTGAATAGTCCTCACCGTCTCCCTCATGTGCTGGACGCCCGTGTCCGCCGGCAGGAGATCGAGCAGCGGCGGTTCGATCAGGTGCAGAGTTCTGACGCGTCCTGGGTGCGTGACGGCCATCTCCAGCGCGATCAGCGCGCCGTACGAATGGCCGACAAGGTGAAACGTCTCGAGTCCCATCTCGTCGGCCACCACCATCAAACTGACCGCTTCCCCCGCGATCGTGAATCGATCGTGATGATTCAGCCAGCCACCGAATCCTGGGCGGTCGACGGTGACCGTGCGATAGCGGCGGCCGATAGTCGTGCTGACCGGTCCCCAGGTGTCAAAACCATCACCGAAATCGCCGTGGATGAAAAAGAGCGCGGGTTCGGAAGCCGATCCGTGTCGCCATTCGGTCTTTCTCATTACAAGCTCATGGTGGTCAACGCCGGCAACTACCGCGTACAATACCCGACCGACCAGTCGGTCGGTTTTCGAGCAGGCGGGCATGATGACGAGTACTCAGCAGCGGAGTCAAACCAGGCGACAACGGGTGCTCGACGCGGCGCTGATCGTCTTTGCCAATCATGGGTATGGTGACTCCGCTATCGACGAGATTGCGCGAGCTTCGGATACGTCCAAAGGTGGGCTCTACTTTCATTTTCCGAGTAAGCAGGCGCTCTTCCTGGCTTTGCTGGACGAGGCGAGTGCCGCCCTCTTGCGACGCGTGGAACGGTCCATGGCCGGCGTCACCGATCCACTCGAGCGTGGTGACGCCGCGCTGCGGGAAGTGTTGCATGTCTTTGGCGGCCACCGCCTGCTGGCGCGCCTGCTGTTGATCGAGGCACTCGGCGCGGGCAAGGAGTTCAGCACCAAAATCAACGATCTGCACGCCGCATTTGCGGCGCTCATTGCAGAGTGTCTCGATGAGGCCATAAGCCTGGGGCGCATTCCACCGCATGACACCCAAACCGCGGCGTACGCCTGGTATGGCGCCGTCAATCACGTGGTGCTGCGCTGGCTGATGACTGGTGAACCCCGCCGGCTCGAAGAAACGTATCCCGCGCTGCGGTCACTGCTGCTCTACGGCGTGACTGGCGCCCCCGCGGAGCAAGAATCATGACCGCCCTCCTGAGCCTCGATAGGCCGTTAGTTGCGGTTAACAGCGACATCGACGTCGCCGTCTCGGTAGCGCGCCAGCGCGGCGAGCCCGTGCTCTTTACGCGGACCGAACTGCTGCCACTGCGGCCCGACTCTCTTGCATTTCTGGCCGCGAGCTCAGACGCACTCGGCGGAGGCATCCTTTGGCACCAATCCCAAACTGGCATTTCGTTGTCGGGGGCGGGATCGGCGATTGACATCTCGTGCGATGGCCCAAGCCGATTCGGGGAGACGTCAGCGGCAGTTCGGAAGATGGCAGCTTCCATTCTTCGCGGCGACGGCGACCAAGAAACTCCGTTCCCCATTATTGGCGGATTCGCATTCAGTGGCGCCAAGAACGGTTCAACAGTTTGGCGCGGTTTTCCCGGCAGCAGAATGGTCATTCCCCGCGTGCTTCTCCAGTGCGACAGAGAAACCGCGTTGATCAGAGTGACGCTCCCGGTTGAACCGCACGACACCCCTTTCCACATCGCTCACGACATGGACGATCTGTTCGGCGCGGCGCGTCGATGGGCGCAGGCAGCCATGACCGTGCCGGCGGAGCCGGTTTATCTCACCAGACAGTCACTGCCCGCCCGGCGTACTTGGGAATCGTCGGTTGCCACGGCAGTCGGTCTTATCCGTCAGGAGATGCTCGACAAGGTCGTCTTGGCCCGCGAGGAGCGTCTTCGCGCGAACAGTCCCATCTCGCCCGTTTCGATCCTGGAGCAATTGCGATCTTTCGATCGAGACGCCACCATCTACGCGATGCAATCTGGTCAGGATTGGTTCCTCGGCGCCAGTCCCGAACGGCTGGTGCGTCTGAACAAGGGCCGGGTCGATGTGACCTGTCTCGCGGGCTCAATCGACATTGGTCAGAATGCCGAAGATCAAGCAAGACTCGCCGAGCGCCTTCTGGCAAGTGAAAAAGACCGCGAAGAGCATGAAATCGTCGTGCGCTCGACGATGGACGCTCTCGCTGAGGTTTGTGATGAAGTCACCCGGCTGTCCGGCACGCCGCGCGTCGTCACGGCCCGCGCGGTGCAACACCTCGAGACACCCGTGAGCGGCACGCTGTCGTCTGCCGGGCACGTACTCGATCTCGTCGAACGATTGCACCCCACCCCCGCGGTCGGTGGCCACCCGCAAGATGTCGCGTTGCGGGTTATCAAAGAGCTTGAAAACTTCGATCGCGGCTGGTACGCGGGGCCGTTCGGCTGGACCGACCTCGATGGCTCCGGTGAATTCGCGGTCGCGATCCGGTCTGCCCTGCTCTCCGGAAACACGGCGTCGCTCTTCGCTGGATGTGGAATTGTCGAGGATTCAGTTCCAGCCGCCGAATATGACGAGACGTGCCTCAAGCTTCGCCCAATGCTTGCCGCTCTCGGTGCACTATGACGAGCGATTCTGGCGAGGCGAATCTCGCGGTCGCCTGCGCGCTCGCTGATGAACTCGGCCGCCAGGGCGTGCATCATGTCGTTATCTGTCCCGGATCCCGGTCAACTCCGGTGGCGGTTGCACTCACCGCGCACGCGGATATTGAGACGTGGGTGCTCATTGATGAGCGAGCGGCGGCGTTCTTCGCCCTCGGTATAGCGAGACAGATCAATGCGCCGGTCGCGCTCCTTTGCACCTCGGGCACCGCTGCCGCAAATTTTCTGCCCGCAATTGCGGAGGCCCGGTTGAGTCGTGTTCCCTTGATTGCCCTCACCGCCGATCGCCCCCCCGAATTACGCGGCTGGGGTGCGGCACAGACCATCGATCAACCGCGGCTCTACGGGGATCACGTCAAATGGTTCGCCGACATGCCGGTACCTTTCCTTGATGAAGCCTTGATCCGACAGACCCGTGCCTCGGCGGCGCGCGCGGTCCGGACCGCAAGGTCGGAGCCGCCGGGACCAGTTCACCTCAACCTGCCCTGCCGCGAGCCATTGTTGCCTCCGGACCTGCGACCGCCCTTGCGGCTCGGTACGCTATTCCAGCAGGGGCGCTCGAACGGATCGGCAGTATGTGATCATCCCATCCAACGCGTCCCCAGCGACGAAACGAGCGGAACGCTGGCGTCACTCATTGCTGCTTCGCCACGCGGGATCATCGTTTGCGGCCCCGGGGAATCTCCCGGTCTCGCGTCCGCCGTGACTACGTTGAGCGAATTGGTAGGCTATCCGGTTCTCGCCGATCCTCTCAGCGGTGTCCGCTTCGGCGCGCACGATCGCTCGCATGTGATCGACTCATACGATCCGTTTCTGCGACACGAAGCGGTTGCCGCGCAGCTGCGGCCGGAGATCGTCATTCGCATTGGGGCAATTCCAACATCGAAACCGCTGCAGCAGTTCCTGATGTCAAGTCCTGGCCACCGTCACATCGTGATTGATCCGGGAGACCCGCGTGATCCTTCGCATCTCGCGACGTGGGTCATCGCCGCCGATGCCGCGGCAACCCTCGCATCGGTAACGCAACGGCTCAGTCCGATTTCATTCACTCCTGATTCCAATTGGTTCGAGACTTGGCGAGCCGTGGACACCACGACTCGGGAGGCTATCTCTATCGCAATCGCCGGGGACGAGACCCCCTTCGAGGGCCGGGCCGTGGCCGAGGTCGCCGCCCTTCTCCCCGCGGGTTCCACGCTGGTGGCCGGCAACAGCATGCCAGTGCGGGACATCGATGCCTTTGTTCGCGGCGATCGGCGAGACCTGAAGATCGTGGGGAATCGCGGCGCGAACGGGATAGATGGCATGAACTCGAGCGCTCTCGGCGCCGCGGCTGTCGCCGGCGGACCGGTCGTCCTGGTTGTCGGCGATCTCTCCTACTTTCACGATTTGAATGGTCTGCTCGCCGCGCGGAAATTTGGACTCGATGCCACGATCGTCGTACTCAACAACGATGGCGGAGGCATCTTCTCGTTCTTACCGCAAGCCGAGCAACTCGATGAGCCGATCTTCGAATCGCTCTTCGGCACACCCACCGGTCTGGACGTTGCCAAGACCGCGGAACTCTTTGGAGCAGCGTATGCATGTCCAGACAACTGGTCCTCCGTTCGGCGCGATGTCTGCCGCTCCTTGTATGAGCGTGGTCTCTCGATCGTGGAGATCGTGACGGACCGCGAGCGAAACGTGGCCCAGCATCGTGCCATCTGGAAGTCCGTCGGCGACGCCCTTGAGCCATTGCTCGCGGGCGAGAGTTAGCATGGCGTTCGTGAGCTTGGGCAACGTGAGGTACCACATCGAGGAGCGCGGTGACGGCAAGCCGCTGGTGCTTCTCCACGGGTTCACCGGGAGCTCCGAGTCCTGGAGACCGATCTTCGATGATCTGGTAGGTGATTACCACGTCATTGCCATCGACGCCATCGGACATGGCAGTACAGCCGCACCCCCTGATCCTCTGCGCTACGCGTTCAATCGGGCGCTGGATGACCTTGGCGCGATAATGACGCACCTCGCAATCGAACGAGCCGCGTGGTTGGGCTACTCGATGGGAGGGAGATTAGCGCTTGGTCTCGCGCTCCGGCAGCCGCAGCGGGTCGATTCGCTCATTCTGGAGAGCGCCTCCCCTGGTATTGCGAATGACACCCAGCGTGCTGCACGCCGGTGCGACGATAAGGAACTGGCGCACCGAATCGAAAATGACGGGGTCGAGGCTTTTGTCAACGATTGGGAAAGGCATCCCATGTGGGAAAGTCAACGTTCACTAACCGACGGCGTGCTCCAGCACCAGCGGGAGCTGCGGCTTCGCAATCGTCCGGCGGGTCTGGCCAACAGCCTGCGCGGGATGGGTCAGGGCGCGCAACCCTCGTTCTGGACACGACTTCACGAAATCCACGTGCCAACCCTGCTCATTGCGGGAGCGCTCGACCACAAATTTGCTGGCATCGCCGCGCGCATGCACGTTGACATTCCCGCATCAGTGCTCAACGTCGTTCCGGATGCGGGACATGCGGTCCATCTCGAGCGCCCACACCAGTTCGTCGAAGCTGTGCGAGCGTTTCTGACGCGGCACGACAACCGCGTCGGCTCATCCAGGGAGATTAACCAGTGAACGCACTATGGACTCGAGTCCGCGACTACGACGATATTCTTTTCGAGAAAAGTGGTGACGGAATAGCGCGGGTGACGATCAACCGGCCTCATGTGCGAAATGCGTTCCGCCCGCGGACGATCAACGAGATGATCGATGCCTTCGCCGACGCTCGCGAAGATATTGATGTTGGCGTCGTGATTCTGACCGGAGCGGGACCAGATGCGTTTTGCTCCGGCGGCGATCAGAAAGTACGTGGCGTAGCTGGATACGTCGGTGACGACAAGGTGCCGCGCCTAAACGTGCTCGACTTGCAGCATCTCATCCGCTACATCCCCAAACCGGTCATCGCCGCCGTCGCCGGTTACGCCATCGGTGGCGGTCATGTCCTGCACCTGGTGTGCGATCTGACGATTGCCGCCGACAACGCCCGCTTCGGGCAAACCGGGCCGCGGGTGGGCAGCTTCGACGCGGGCTATGGCGCGGGGCTCCTCGCCCGGACAGTCGGCCAGAAAAAGGCCAAGGAGATCTGGTACCTCTGCCGTCAGTACGATGCCGAAGAAGCGCTCGCGATGGGACTGATCAACGCCATCGTGCCGCTCGACCGCTTGCAAGATGAGGCAGTGGTTTGGGCCCGCGAGATACTTGCGAATAGCCCCACGGCCATCCGATTTCTCAAAGCCGCGTTCAATGCCGATACGGACGGATTGGCTGGTATCCAGCAATTGGCCGGCGATGCCACACGTCTCTTCTACATGACCGAGGAAGGCAGTGAAGGGAAAAACGCGTTTCTCGAGAAGCGAAAACCTGACTTCACGAAGTTTCCACACCTGCCTTGACCGAGGCGCGGTGCGGCACATGCATGTCGACTGAGAACGCAGTCGCGCTCCCACACTGGTTGGACATAGCCGCGCACACCCATCCCGACAAACGCGCGCTCGACTTTGGCGCGAAACGCTGGTCGTTTTCCGAGTTGCGCTACGCAAGCGGTGCAGCGGTGGGCGTACTTGCCCGTGCCCTTACCGATCGTCCAGGCAGGATCGGCATCCTCTCCACCAACCGTCCGGGCTTCGTATTCGCGGTTCACGCGGCAACGTACCTGGACGTCCCGTTCGTGCCGCTCAATTGGCGTCAGACCTCGGATGAGATCGCCTGGCAAATTCGGGATGCCGATATCGGCGTGCTCGTCGCGGATGAAGCGGGTGCGGAGCTGGCGGCGGGCGCCACGGCGGATGGGTCGGTCGCGATGATCTCCATGCGGGAAATTGAAGGTGGAACCAGTCCGGTAAAGCGGCCACCTGCGGGACGCCGGATCGATCTCGGTCGCGAAGCCGCCGTCATCTACACTTCAGGCACCAGCGGCCGACCAAGAGGCGCGCGGATTACCTATGGCAACCTCTGGTTCAGCGCGGTCGCTTCGGCGCTGCATCTCGGCGCCCACGCGGACGATGTCTGGTTGGCTGCATTGCCGCTATTTCACATCGGCGGACTCTCGATCCTGTTTCGCGGCGCAATCGGCGCGACGACTACCGTCCTGCACGAACAATTCGAGCCAGCCACGGCGCTCGCCGCCATCGACGATGGAGCGACAATTGTTTCGGTCGTGCCCACGATGCTGGGGCGCATGCTCGAGTTGCGGCGCGATACCCTTTGGCCAGAAAACCTGCGCTGCGTACTCGTCGGCGGGAGTGCAGCCCCGACCGAGCTGATCGAGGAGTGTCTACGCCGCAGGATTCCCGTCGCGCCGACGTACGGACTCACCGAGAGTTCATCGCAGGTGGCGACATTGCTTCCCGCCGATGCTCACCGCAAGCCCCGATCGTCAGGCGTGCCGCTGCCGCTGACCGAGGTCCGGATTACGGATGCAAACGGCGTCGTTGCCAGCGGCGCATTTGGAGAGATCGAGTTCCGTGGACCGACCCTCTTCGCGGGTTACCTCGGCGATGGCTATGGCCCGGCCGGGCGCACCGTTGACGGCTGGTTTCAGTCGGGGGACATCGGGTATCTCGACGAGGACGGGTTCCTCTTTCTTGTCGATCGGCGCGATGATCTCATCGTGTCGGGTGGCGAGAACATCTATCCCGCTGAAATCGAGCAGGTGCTGCGCGGGCATCCTCGAGTCATCGACGCCGCTGCGATCGGGGTCCCCGACGAGCGCTGGGGATCGAGACCCGTGGCCGCGGTGATCTGGCATGGGGATTCCGGGACTGCCAGTGAGGCGCTGCGGCGCCACTGTGCGGAGCGGCTCGCCAGCTACAAGATTCCAGATAGATTCGTGCTGGTTGCAGACTTGCCGCGCTCAGCGTCGGGAAAGCTCCGTCGCCGCGCCCTTCGCGAGAAATTCTTTATTGATGAACCTGACCTCATTGACCCGAATCCTTCCGGTCCGTCACGGCCAGAAGATCCGTTGCCACAGCAGTGAGACTTTCGTCCAGGATCTTCACAATATCGTCAACCTGGTCTCGGCTGATGATCAGTGGCGGCGCATAGAGCACGTGATCGCCAGCAACTCCGTCGGCGGTTCCCGATCCCGGATACGACACGAGTCCGCGCTCCAGCGTTGCGCTCCCAACCCGCCGCGCGACTCCCCAGGCCGGTGGAAACGGTTGCTTCGTCGCCCGGTCGCGGAC